>NZ_DATJJK010000101.1:0-2790 GCF_035492295.1 Acidisoma sp.
CCCCGAGTCTCGGGCTATGTCAGTGCCGTTCTGGTGGCCGACAACCAGGCCGTGGCGGCGGGCCAGCCGCTGGTCCGCATCGATCCCGAAAACTATCGGGCGACCCTGACCCAGCAAATGGCGGCCCAGGATGCCCGGAACGCCGATGTCACGGTCGCCGAGGCGCAGCTGCAACAGCAACTGGCCGGGGTCGACCAGGCGCGCGCCCGCCTCAAGGGCGATCAGGTGGATGCCGCCTACGCCGCCCATGAGGCGACACGCTATCGCGGACTTGCCGCGACGGGCGCCGAGCCGCAGGAAAAACTCGCCCAGATGGTCAATCAGCGCGACCGTGCACAGGCAACGGTCGCGACCGATAGCGCGGCACTTTCGGCCGCCCAAAGCCAGGTCGAGACGACCCGCGCCCAGATCGCACAGGCGCGTGCCCAGGCGGAAGCGGCGCAGGCCGCCGTCGCCTCTGCCCGGCTCGATGTCGCCCATACCGAGATCACGGCCAGTATCGCAGGCAGGGTCGGGGACCGGACGGTCCGCGTCGGCCAATATGTCCAGCCCGGCACGCGGTTGCTCACACTCGTCCCGGTCCAGAACATCTACGTCACCGCCAATTTCAAGGAGACTCAGCTCGCCCGCATTCGCATCGGCCAGCGCGCCGTTGTCTCGGTCGATGCGCTCGGGGGGCGCAGCCTGGATGCGGTGGTGCAGAGCATGGCCCCCGGTACGGGCGCGCAATTCTCCATCCTGCCGCCGACGAATGCGACGGGCAACTTCACCAAGATCGTGCAGCGCGTGCCGGTGCGGCTGCATCTGCAGACGGATGATGACACAAAGATATGGCTCGTTCCGGGCCTCTCGGCCACGGTCACGATCGATACGGCGCAGAAGGCTGACGACAGGACATGAGTGAGCCGCAAAAAGCGAGCACGGCCGACTGGATCGCGGTTTTTGCCGGCGCGCTCGGCGCGCTGGTGGCGACGCTCGACATTTCGATCGTCAATTCCGCCCTGCCCGAGATCCAGGGCGAGATCGGCGCCACGGGAACCGAAGGCACCTGGATTTCGACCGGCTATCTCGTCTCCGAAGTTGTCATCATCCCGCTCACTGCCTGGCTCACCCGGTTGCTTGGCACGCGCACGCTGCTGCTGATCAGCGTCGTGACCTTTACCGTCTTTTCCATGACCTGCGGCCTGTCGCATAGCCTGCCCATGATGATCCTCGGCCGCGTCGGCCAGGGCTTTACCGGCGGCGCTTTGATCCCGGCCGCGCAGACCATCATCCGCACCCGCCTGCCAGCGCGGCAGATGCCGGTCGGCATGGCGATCTTCGGCCTCATCGTGCTCCTCGGACCGCTGGCGGGGCCCGTGCTCGGCGGCTGGCTGACCGAGAATGTCAGCTGGCGATGGTGTTTCTTCATCAACCTGCCCGTTGCGATCGGGCTGATGACGCTTCTTTTGATCGGCCTGAAGCACGAAAAGATCCGCTGGGAGGTGCTGCGCACGGCTGATTGGCTCGGCATCCTGGGCCTCGCCACCTGCCTCAGCTCACTGACAGTGGTGCTGGAAGAGGGTCAGCGGGAGCAGTGGTTCGATTCCGATCTCATCTGCATTCTCTCTGTCGCTTCCGTCATCGGTTTCATCCTGTTGATGGTCGCGCAGGCAACCGCGCCGCATCCGGTGATCAAGCTGCGCCTTCTGCTTGAACGCAGCTATGCAAGCGTGATCGTTATCGTGCTGACGATCGGCACCGCCCTCTACGGAATGCTGTACGTCCTGCCGCAGTTCCTCGGCACCGTCTCGGGCTACAACGCGCTGCAGACGGGGCGGGTGCTGGTCCTGTCTGGCATTCCTGCCTTTCTCCTGATGCCGATTCTGCCCAGGATGCTGGAGAAGATGAATCTCCGAATCTCCGTCATCATCGGTCTCCTCTGCTTCGCCGGCGGATGCTTTCTCAATCTGCATCTGACCGGGGAGAGCGACGGCGCGGCCTTCGTCGCGTCTCAGCTCCTCATCGGTACCGGGCAGATGCTCTCCCTTCTGCCCTTGAACCAGGCCTCGGTCGGCGCCGTGAGCAAGGAGGACGCGCCCGATGCCGCCGGCCTCTACAACATGGCGCGCAACCTGGGCGGCTCCATCGGCCTCGCCCTTCTCGGCACCTTCATCGACCGGCGCGACGAGTTCCACACCGACATCCTGCGCAGCACGCTCGATGCCAATGCTCCCCTGGTGCAGGAGCGGCTCTCGGCGATGACTGCAAGCTTCGCGCGGAACGGCGCGGACCAGGCCTATGCGCAGAGCCAGGCGCTCGCTTCTCTTTCACAGACCATCGATCTTCAATCTCTCGTCATGACCTATTCGGATTGCTTCTGGGTGCTGGGTGTCGCGCTCCTCGCCTCTATTCCGCTCACCCTCCTCTTGAAAACACCACGGCGGCAGGCCGACGCTGTGTTGGGCGGGCATTGACATGGGCGCGATGATACGCGGCCGGGCAGGGTTGCTTGTGGCTTGTTCCGCGCTGCTGCTCCAGGGCTGCATGGTGGGGCCGGACTATAAGGGCCCGCCGTCCATGGCCGCGGCCTCGGGCGAGGCTTTCGTGCGGGGGCAGGGCGTGCGGAGTGGTGCCGCAATCTCCGTCGCCGACTGGTGGACGGTGCTGGCCGACCCGACGCTCGACCGTCTGGAGACGGCGGCGCTTGCCGCGAGCCCCGATCTCGCGGCGGCGGAAGCGCGGGTGCGAGAAGGCCGTGCCAAACTCGCCTCGCAGCAAGCGGAGCTTCTGCCCACGACCGGCGCGAGC
>NZ_DATJJK010000102.1:0-11486 GCF_035492295.1 Acidisoma sp.
CGCACAGACCATCGGCACGCGAGTGTCCGCACTCGGTATCCCGCATGACGGATCGGATACGGCACCCTTCGTCACGGTCAGCCTTGGCGTGGCCACTGGCTGCTGCGCCATGGATCTGAAGCCCGAAGCCTGGATCGATGCGGCGGACAGCCAACTTTATCGGGCGAAGGCAGCCGGCCGCAATACGGTCTACGGCCGCGTCTTCAGCCGTGACGAGCTCGCCGCCAAGACTCCGTCCTAAAACGGTTCGTCATCCTGCGCTGAGATTCAAGATCGAGATTTTTCGAACTTCGGTCTGGTTTGCGGTACAGGTCGCGAGGGCATGCTGTCCCTCGTGGACACGGTGGAAGGATTCACGCTGACCACCCGGGTCCTGACCGCTCTCCGGCGCCCGCTCTCTCTCGGGCCGTTCTAGAGGGGCAGCACTTCCGAGCGTTTGATCTGAACCAGAGCGAAGCTTGTTTCGATGGACGCGACGCCGTCGAGCCGCGTCAGCTTGTCCTTCAGGAACCGTTCGTAGGCTTCGAGATCCTGCACGACAACACGCATCAGATAGTCGCGCTGCCCGGTCATCAGGTAGCAGTCCACAACCTCCGGCCAGCGCGCCACGGCCGCGGCAAAGCGGTCGAGATCCTCCTCGCGCTGCCGTTCAAGCTTGATCGAGGCGAAGGCGCTGATGGGAAGGCCGACCTTTTTCTGGTCGATCACCGCCGTGTAGCCCTTGATGACGCCTGCCTCCTCCAGCATGCGGACCCGCCTCGCACAGGGTGAGGCTGAAAGCCCGACGCGGGCGGCGATTTCATTCACCGTAATCCGGCCGTCGCTCTGGACGGCCGCGATGATTTTTCGATCGATGTCATCAAGACCATGCATTTTGGTGATCTTCACTAAAGGAGGTCCGAAAACAGGCGACAATTAGCTCCGATCGCCCGCGCTACGCTTCTAAGCTAGAGACCCAAGCGGGAGGCACGTCAATGACAGGAACGGATGCGCGCATTCTTGAGATGCTCGAGCGCAAGGTCCTCTGGCTCGCAACCTGGATGATCCACCATGCCAATCATCTCCGCCGCAATACTGACAATCTGAAGGTCGGTGGCCATCAGGCTTCCTCGGCTTCCCTGTCGACGATCATGACGGCGCTCTATTTCGCAGTTCTGCGACCGGAAGACCGGGTGGCGGTTAAGCCACATGCGAGCCCGAATTTTCACGCCATCCAGTATCTCCTGGGGCGGCAGAGTCGCGAGAATCTAGAAAAGTTCCGCGCCTTCGGTGGCGCGCAATCCTACCCGTCACGCACCAAGGATACAGACGATGTGGATTTCTCGACCGGCTCCGTGGGGCTCGGCGTCGCGCAAACCCTCTTCGCCTCTCTGGTGCAGGACTATCTCCACGCCAAGGGCTGGGGAGAGAAGGCGCCGGAAGGCCGCATGATCGCCCTGGTGGGCGACGCGGAGATGGACGAGGGCAATATATTCGAATGCCTTCAGGAAGGCTGGAAGCACGGTCTGCGCAACACGTGGTGGATCGTCGATTACAACCGACAAAGCCTGGACGGGGTGGTGCATGAGGGTCTGTGGGAGCGGTTCGAATCCATGTTCCGCAACTTCGGCTGGGATGTGATTGTTCTCCGTCATGGATCACTCCAGCAGGCTGCCTTCGCACTGCCGGGTGGAGAAGCCCTCCGCGCCTGGATCTGCGCCTGCCCCAACCCGCTCTATTCGGCGCTGACCTTTCAGGGCGGAGCCGCCTGGCGCAAGCGGTTGCTGGACGACCTGGGGATGGACCAAGACGCCCAGGCTCTCATCGAAAGCTTCAGTGATGAGCAACTTAGCGCTGTCATGGCCAACCTTGGTGGTCATGATCTACCGATGCTGCTGGAAGCATTCGAGGCCGCCCGCACTCATGATCGCCCGGTTTGCTTCATTGCCTATACGATCAAAGGCTATGGCCTGCCGCTGGCGGGCCACAAGGACAATCACGCAGGGCTCATGACGCCCGATCAGATACAGCGCCTAAGAGAGCGGCTCCATATCCGGCAGGGGCATGAATGGGAGCGGTTCGAGGGGCTCGACGAGGCTCATGCTCTGCTCGGCTCCTTCCTCGATGCTGTGCCCTTCGCCCAGGATGGTGCGCGCCGGCATCGGGCAGCTGTCCAGCCAGTGCCGACCATGCCGCCGCTTTCGCCTCAAAAAACTCTTTCGACGCAGCAGGGCTTCGGACTCCTCATGCATGAAATCGGCAAGCAGAAGAACGCTTTAGCCGACCGGATCGTTACGACTTCGCCCGACGTCACCGTCTCGACCAATCTCGGCGCCTGGGTCAACCGGCGCGGCCTTTTCGCACGGGCCAATCTGGCGGACACTTTTCGGGCGGAGCGCGTTGTCTCCACCTTCAATTGGAGCTTTTCGCCCGACGGGCAGCATATAGAGCTCGGCATCGCCGAGATGAATTTCTTCATCCTGCTCTCTGCCCTCGGCCTGTCCCATGCGCTTTTTGGCGAGCGCCTTCTGCCCGTCGGCACGCTGTACGATCCCTTCATTGAGCGCGGCCTCGATGCCCTCAATTATGCCTGCTACCAGGATGCCCGCTTTCTTGTGGTTGCCACGCCATCGGGCATCACCCTGGCACCCGAAGGAGGTGCCCATCAATCCATTGCAACCCCGCTGATCGGCATGGCGCAGGATGGACTGCAAAGTTTTGAGCCGGCATTTGTCGATGAGCTTTCGGCAATCATGGGCTGGAGTTTCGACTATATCCAGCGATCGGGAGACGACACTCCGGATCGCCGGACCTGTCTGACTGACGACAAAGGCGGCGCAGTCTATCTGCGTCTCTCGACCCGGCCGATCGAACAGCCCGTCCGACCTATGACTGACCCACTGCGGCAAGACATCATTGATGGCGGCTATTGGATGCGCCACCCCGGCCCGAACGCAGAACTGGTAATTGCCTACAGCGGCGCGGTCGCGCCGGAAGCAATCGAGGCGGTCGGTCTAATGGCTGAGGACCGGCGCGACGTGGGCCTTCTCGCCATCACCTCGGCCGACCGATTGCATGCCGGCTGGAACGCTGCCAGTCGGCTGCGAGAAAGCGGCGACCGGGAAGCGATCAGCCATATCGAACGGCTCTTGAGGGAAGTGCCGCAGGATTGCGGCCTGCTCACGGTGCAGGACGGACATCCGGCGGCTCTCGCATGGCTCGGCGGCGTGATGGGTCACCGAACACGCGCCCTCGGTGTCGAGCATTTCGGGCAAACCGGATCCATCCAGGATTTGTATCGGCATGCGGGGATTGACGTGGAGGGTCTGCTGGCATCGGCACAGGCGCTGTCACCCGCTCGACCCATTCGATATTAGAAACATCGAGCCATCCAGTCATAACTGAACGCGACCAGGTCCAGGTATCACTGCCTGATTACGGCCGTCTGCTCTGCAGATGCCGCAGGAGGCACCGGCATTCGAAAGGCCGCCACCGCGCTCGCCGCTGCCGCGGTCGTCGCCCAAAAGCTTCTGCGAGGATCCACACCCCTCCACCGACTGGCGAGATCCCCAGAAGAGCCGTAAGCTTCGCCTAGCCGTTCGCCCATCAATGGAGGAGCGCCAGGCCTTGATCTATGGCAAGCTCGAATATCTGATCGCCCTCGCACGAGAGCGGAATTTCACCCGTGCGGCGGAGTCTTGTGGCGTCACCCAACCCACGTTCTCCGCCGGCATCCGGGCACTTGAAGATGAGATGGGGATGCCGCTTGTGCTGCGTTCCTCCCGCTTTATCGACTTCACGCCCGAAGGCGAGCGCGTGCTCGATTGGGCCCGGCGGATCGTCGGCGACATTCAGGCAATGCGCGCCGATGTCACTACCCTCCGTCGCGGTCTCACCGGGCACCTGCGCATCGCCACCATTCCAACCGCGCTCGCGGTTGTAAGCACATTAACCACACACTATCGCGCGCGCCATCCAGCCGTCCGCTTCACGATCCTGTCCTGCACATCAAAAGAGGTTATCCAAGGTATCGAAAATCTCGAAGTCGAGGCTGGTGTCACATACCTCGACAACGAGCCGACCGGCCATATGCGCAGAATTCCTCTCTACGATGAACGATATCGGTTGCTGACGGAGGCGGAGGCGCCCCTGGGCGACCGCGCGCAAGTGACTTGGGCAGAAGTTGCGCAGATTCCCCTCTGCCTTCTTACGCCGGATATGCAGAACCGCCGAATTCTTGACAGTCTCCTTTCTCGCGCGGGCCCTTTGGTGCAGCCGACGCTGGAGAGCAATTCCATCGTCGCGCTTGCATCCCATGTGCAGACCGGGGCCTGGGCTTCAATCCTACCCGAAAAAACGGCAGCGATGTTTGCTTTCGACGTCAGTCTCCGTTCAATTCCCATAGTCGAGCCGGAAGCGGTGCACAGTGTCGGTCTGCTAGTACCGAATCGTGATCTGCTCCCCCCAATCACGGCGGCGCTTGTGCTCGTCGCTCAACAGACTCACTGACCAATCCCGACTGCGGGCAACAGCAGCTTAGCAAAATTCGTACACACATTCGTCTATCCGAACGTTCTTCGGTATGCTTCCGCATGTCGCCGCCAACACTACATGAATTCCGAACATCTCATCCTGGATTGATCAATACGCATATTCTATGGCGAGGCGACTCAGGCTATCCTCCCCTCTGCCCGACGCCGAGACTATAGCCTCATCCAATGCATTGAAACTTCAGACTCGCGAACGGCATGCCCGGATGCTCGATCATCATTTGCGGGCGAAATTAGTTGAACACAACTACTATCTGTTGGGGATCAGAAATGTCCATATTGTCTCGTCGAAAAATGCTCGCCGCGAGTGCGGCCGGCGGAGTTATGACGGCAACCGCGGCGGCCCATGCAGCGGTTGTATTCGGAAATCCGGATGATCCGCCGCAAGGTGCTATCAACACCGGTGGCGCCTTCACCGATCCTGGCCCGCAAAATCCCGCTTTGGCCAACAATCTTCCAAGTTTCGAGAACCCGCCCGCGACTGATGTCGGAGGCATGCCCGTTTTCTGGTCCTCCTTCAACATCGCGCCCAAGCGCGTGCAGAATGGTGGCTGGGCACGTCAAGTCAGTTCCAATGCATTTCCGATTTCCACGACCATCGCCGGTGTGAACATGCGGCTGAACGCCGGAGGCGTCCGGGAGTTGCACTGGCATCAGGCGGCTGAATGGGCAGTTATGACCTACGGACATGCCCGGATCACCACGCTCGACACTGAGGGCAGACCCTTCATCGCGGACGTAAAAACTGGTGATCTCTGGTATTTTCCACCAGGCCTGCCTCATTCGCTTCAGGGACTTGGGCCCGACGGCGCCGAATTCGTGCTGGCCTTCGACAATGGCGCGGCAGGCGAATACAACACTCTGCTGGTCACCGAATGGATCGCCCATACCCCGCCCGAGGTTCTGGCCAAGAATTTTGGCGTGCCCGTCGAATCGTTCCAGCACATTCCGCTCGCGCAACGCTGGATCTTCCAGTCGGATTTGCCCGGTTCTCTTGCCGCAGATCAAGAGGCGGTTGCCACCAGTGCCGGGTCACCGCCGCACCCGTTCATCTTCCGACTTTCTGACATGAAGCCGAACAAGATCACGGCGAGCGGCACGGTGCAAATTGCGGACAGCACGAACTTCACTGTCTCGAAAACCGTCGCCGCCGCGCTCGTCACGGTCAAGCCGGGCGGGATGCGCGAGATGCATTGGCATCCCAATGCCGATGAGTGGCAGTATTACGTGTCAGGGCAGGCGCGCATGACCGTATTCGACGCGGGGCCGTCCGCCGTCACGGCAGATTTCCGCCCCGGCGACATCGGCTATGTCGTCAAGAACCTCGGCCATTACATCGAAAACACGGGCAAGACAGACCTTGTCTTCCTGGAAATCTTTAAGACTGACCGATATGAGGAGGTGTCGCTTGCCAACTGGCTGGCTCTTACTCCGCCGACTCAGGTAGCAGCCACCTTGAATCTTGATCCGGCGGTGATTGCACGCTTCCCGAAAGTCCGTCCGGAAGTCGTGCCGACCTGACCTCTGGGGAGTGATGGTTTGAGAGGAATTGTGATCCAATTCCTCTCAAACCTGGACCGATCTCTCGCCTAAGCTTAAGACAAGACACAAACGAAGAACGACTTCACGAGCAGGATCGTCGCAGATTGATCAGTCTGCCGTTGCTGCCTGCACGTCTGTTTCAATCGCGGCGGTCGCGCCGTAGCTGGCGTAAAGTCCAATCGCCGTGATCGCGATTGCGCCGACCAGATTGCCTATCGTCACCGGAATTTCGTTCCAAAGCAGCCATTGCCCGACAGAGACATGGGCGCCGAGCAAAATGCCGCCGGGAATCACGAACATATTGACCACACAGTGCTCATAGCCTTGCGCAACGAAGGCCATGATCGGCATCCACATGGCGAGAATCTTGCCGATGACCGAGCGGCACACCAGCGCCATCACCGCCCCGAGGCTGACCATCCAATTGCAGATAATGCCTTTGACCAGCGCTGTGCCCCAACCCGCGGCTCCGGCATTCATATAGGGCACGACCTTGGCGGTAGCGACTGCAACCAACTTGGCGCCGACCGGATCCGGTGCTGTCGTAAAGAACTTTGTGCTGGCCAGCGCGAAAAGCAGCGCATAGATCAGGCTGCCGATGAGATTGGCGACGTAGACGAGAGCAAGGCCTGATATGACCTGCCCGCCGGTCAACTTTCCGGCCAGCCGCGCATAGGGCAGCAATGCGGCGTTGCCGGTAAAAAGCTCGAGCCCCAAGAGCACGAGCATGATGAAGCCGACCGGAAAGAAGATAGCGCCTACCAGACCACTCCCGGAGGCGACGACCGCCGAGAGGTAAAGTGTGGTGGTAAAACCAAGAAACATGCCGGAGAGGATGCCGGTGACGATGATGGTCTTCGCCGGCAGGTAAGCTTTCTTGGTTCCCGCGTCTGTCATCGCTGCGGCGAGTGCCGATGGTTTGAGCCAATCCACGTTGTTAACTCCGCTTTGCGCGCCGCAGCGACGCGATTAAAGAAAGAAAGTCAGTCCGCCAGTCGGTCGAGCGCTTCGCGCGCCAGTGGGTCGACCCCAGTCCCGCCGGCGAGAATGAAGTCTCGGATTTTCCTGCGCATCCTCGGGTCCCAGAATTTGCGGATGTGGCTCTCGATTCCGCTTACCGCGGACTCATGCGGCTGGGAGGCGAAGAAAGTCGCGATCTGATTGACCATGTAGACGAGCTTGGCATCCCCCGCGGAAAGGCCGTGCGAATCGGTGGAGGGCACGACGCTCATTCCGCCGCCACGCCGGCGATCCGCCGTGTTTCCCGGCCGAGGGCAGCATAGTCGCGCTGCGCGTCCGTCGGCCCGTTCGAAGGAGAGACCTGGACCGCTGTGACCTTGTATTCGGGGCAGTTTGTCGCCCAATCGGAGTAATCGGTCGTCACCACGTTCGCCATCGTCATCGGGTGGTGGAATGTCGTGTAAACAACTCCTGGTGCCACACGGTCTGTGACTTTCGCACGCAGCGAGGTTTCTCCAGCCCGGCTCGCGAGCTTGACCCAATGGCCTTCGGCGATTCCGCGCTGCTCTGCATCATGCGGATGGATTTCGAGGAGATCCTCCTGATGCCAGGCGGTGTTGTCGGTCCGCCGCGTCTGCGCGCCGACGTTGTACTGGCTGAGGATTCGGCCGGTTGTGAGAAGCAGTGGGAAGCGCGGCCCCACCTTCTCATCAGTCGGCACGTATTCGGTGATGAAGAAACGCCCCTGCCCGCGCACGAACCCGGCTTCGTGCATGATTGGCGTGCCGTGCGGCGCGTTTTCGTTGCACGGCCATTGCACCGAACCCTCACGTTCCAACTTCTCATAGTTCACACCGGTGAAGGTCGGTGTCAGCCGCGCAATCTCGTCCATGATCTCGGAAGGGTGCGCGTAATCCATCGGATATCCCAGCGCATTGGCGAGCATCTGAGTGATCTGCCAATCTTCGTAGCCATTCTTCGGTGCCATAACTTTGCGCACACGCTGAATGCGCCGCTCGGCATTGGTGAAGGTGCCGTTCTTTTCGAGGAAGGTGCTCCCCGGCAGAAAGACATGTGCGAACTGCGCCGTCTCGTTGAGGAAGAGGTCCTGTACGACGACGCATTCCATGGCCGAAAGGCCTGCGGTGATATGCCGAATATCCGGGTCGGACTGCGCGATATCCTCGCCCTGGATGTAGATGCCTTTGAAGGTCCCGTCGATTGCGGCATCCAGCATATTCGGAATGCGAAGCCCAGGCTCGGGATCGATGGGCGTGCCCCAGGCGGATTCGAAGAGGTGGCGTACCTCAGGCGTCGAAACGTGGCGGTAGCCTGAGAGCTCATGGGGGAAGCTGCCCATATCACAGCTTCCCTGCACGTTGTTCTGGCCTCGCAGGGGGTTCACACCCACACCGGGCCGGCCGACATTGCCCGTTGCCATCGCAAGATTGGCGAGTGCCATCACTGCCGTCGAGCCTTGGCTGTGTTCAGTGATGCCAAGTCCGTAGTAGATGGCTGCATTGCCGCCGCCCGCGTAGATCCGCGCCACTGCCCGGATATCCTCCGCCGGGACGCCGATGGTCTCAGCGAGCGCCTCCGGGCTGTTGCGATCGAGCGCCACAAATTCTGCCCAGAGCGCGAAGGCGTCGGGCTCGCAGCGCTCGCCGACGAACCGGTGATTGACCAAATCCTCAGTCACGATCACATGGGCAAGTGCGGTGAGCACGGCGACATTCGTGCTTGGCCGGATCGGTAGATGCACAGAAGCCGTGACATGCGGCGTGCGCACGAGATCAATGCGGCGTGGATCGATCACGATCAGCTTCGCGCCTTCGCGCAACCGCTTTTTCATGCGGGAGGCGAAAACGGGGTGGCCATCTGTCGGGTTGGCGCCGATGAGCAGAATGACATCGGCCTGTTCGACGCTGTCGAAATCCTGCGTGCCGGCGGAGGTTCCAAAGGTCTGGCTGAGACCGTATCCCGTCGGCGAGTGACAGACGCGCGCGCAAGTATCGACGTTGTTATTGCCGAAGCCGGCGCGGATGAGCTTCTGCACGAGGAAGGTTTCCTCGTTGGTGCAGCGAGAGGACGTGATACCGCCGATCGCACCCTTTCCATAACTGGCCTGGATGCGTCGGAATTCGGAGGCGACATGGGCGATCGCCTCATCCCAGCTGACCTCGCGCCAGGGGTCGCTGATCTTGTCGCGCAGCATCGGCTTGGTGATACGGTCGCGATGCGTTGCATAGCCCCAGGCGAAGCGACCCTTCACGCAGCTGTGTCCATGGTTGGCGAGGCCGTCCTTCCATGGCACCATGCGGACGACGGTCTCGCCGCGCATTTCCGCCTTGAAGGCGCAGCCGACACCGCAATAGGCGCAGGTGGTGACGACCGAATGCTCCGGCTGGCCGAGCTCGACCACAGATTTCTCGATCAGTGTGGCCGTCGGGCAGGCCTGGACGCAGGCGCCGCAGGAGACGCATTCCGAACTGAAGAAGCTTTCATCCATGCCCGGCGAAACGTGGCTGCCGAACCCACGGCCACCGATCGTCAATGCGAAGGTTCCCTGCACCTCCTCACAAGCGCGCACACAGCGCGAGCAGACGATGCATTTGCTAGGATCGAACTGGAAATAGGGGTTAGATAGATCCTTGTCAGCGTCACAGTGATTGATGCCCTCATAGCCATAGCGAACATCACGCAGACCGACCGCGCCGGCCATATCCTGCAGCTCGCAATCGCCGTTCGCGCCGCAGGTGAGGCAATCGAGCGGATGGTCAGAGATGTAAAGCTCCATGACTCCGCGCCGCAGTTTTGCGAGCTGGGGCGTTTGCGTGCGCACTACCATGCCCGCGGCCACGGGCGTTGTGCAGGATGCAGGCGTGCCGGGGCGACCCTCGATCTCGACCAGGCACAGCCGGCAGGAGCCAAAGGCATCGAGCGAATCCGTTGCACAGAGCTTTGGGATCTGGGTACCCATCTCCGCCGCCGCGCGCATGATGGAGGTGCCGGCCGGCACACGCCGCTCCTGCCCGTCGATCACTACGGAAACCATATCCGTCGCAGCGGAGGGCTTGGTGCCGTAGTCCGGTTCGTGGATCAGGCCCATGGGAAGCTCCTTATTCCGCCGCCGCTGGCACGGCGACGGCCGGCGACGGCGGCGCGCCGAAATCTTCGGGGAAATGGGTAAGCGCGCTCATCACCGGATAGGGGGTGAACCCGCCCAGGGCGCAGAGCGAGCCGAATTTGAGGGTTTCACACAGGTCGCTCAACAGAGTGATATTGGCTGCGCGATCATGACCGGCAATGATGCGGTCGATCACCTCGGTGCCGCGGGTCGAGCCAATGCGGCAGGGCGTACACTTGCCGCAGCTTTCGATGGCGCAGAACTCCATCGCGAAACGCGCCATGCGCGCCATGTCGACCGTGTCGTCGAACACGACCAGGCCGCCATGGCCGACCAGGCCGCCGCGCGCCGTGAAAGCCTCATAGTCATAGGGCGTGTCGAATTGTGCCGTCGGGAAATAGGCACCGAGTGGGCCGCCCGCCTGCACCGCGCGCACCGGCCGTCCGCTCGCCGTGCCGCCGCCGATGTTCTCGACCAGTTCGCCCAGGGCGATGCCGAAGCCGGTCTCGAACAGCCCGCCGTGCTTCACATTGCCGGCGAGCTGTACCGGCATGGTGCCGCGCGAGCGCCCCATGCCGAAATCCGCGTAGGCCGCGGCGCCTTGAGCGAGAATGAACGGGATGGCGGCGAAAGAGAGCGTGTTGTTGATCACGGTCGGCTGGCCAAACAGACCGCGGAGGGCCGGGATCGGCGGTTTGGCGCGCACCTGCCCACGACGGCCCTCGATACTCTCCAGCAGTGCCGTCTCCTCGCCGCAGACATAGGCCCCGGCGCCAACCCGAACCTCGATGTCAAAATCGACGGCGCTGCCGAGGATGGCGGTGCCGAGCAGGTTTTCTTGCCGCGCGATGGCCAGCGCTTGCTCCATCGCCGCGATGCCATGGGGATATTCCGAGCGGATATAGACGAAACCCTGCGTGGCGCCGGTGGCGGCTGCGGCGATCGTCATGCCTTCGATCAGCAGGAAGGGATCGCCCTCGAGCACCATCCGGTCTGCGAAGGTGCCGCTGTCGCCCTCATCGGCGTTGCAGACGATGTATTTGCGCGGCGCTGTCGCGCGGGTGACCGTTTCCCACTTTATCCCTGTGGGGAAGCCGGCGCCCCCTCGCCCGCGCAAGCCGGAGCGCTTGACCTCCTCAAGGGTCGCTTCGATACCGAGCGACAGAGCACGCTCCAGCCCGCGATAACCGCCATGGGCGCGGTAGTCGGAGAGCGAAAGCGGGTCGGTGATGCCGGCGCGGGCAAAAGTGAGACGGGTTTGCCGTTTGAGGAAAGGGATTTCCTCCACCAGCCCCAGCGCGATCGCGGTCGCCGTGCCGTCCAGGATC
>NZ_DATJJK010000103.1:0-2059 GCF_035492295.1 Acidisoma sp.
TCTCCATCCTCATGCGTTGAGCGTAACGCAGATGGGGATGCGAAGCACTTCTGCAACGAAGCGGGGGGCTCACGCTTTGGCGTGCGGCACACGCATGAGGCGGAGCGCGTTGCCCTGCCGGCTCACAATCCCGACAGGGAAGTGGTGCTGCTTATGCCTGGCGTCCTGAAAGCTGAGATAGGCCCATGGATGGGGCGGCAGCTCCTCATCCGGGATGCCGGAGACGAGGAAATAGGCGTCTGAGACCCCGTCCCAGGCCTGAACGAGTTCCACCCAGCGGCAAGGCAGGGTGATCTTGTGGCTATGCCCATCCTGCTCCCGGCAGATCAGGTCGATCTGCTGGGCAGCCCAGCCGGAATCGTTGTCCATGGTGTCTCTCGCTTGCTGGAGCGTAGGATAGACGCCGCCTTCGCGAGCGCAACACGTGAAAACTCGGGGCCGCATTCCTTTCCCTGCGCGCACGCGGGTGATGCGGATGAGCATCTGGGCGGCGGGCGCCCTGGCGGCTAAAATGACAGACTCTAACCTCTTCAAACCTCTGCCCGCTTGACAGCGCGGCGGGTGGCGGCCTTGTTGCCCCGCCCGGCACCGTCGATCACCAGGACCTTCTCTTCATGCATACCTACCGCACCCATCATTGCGGCGCTCTGCGCACCACCGATGCCGGATCGACCGTCCGGCTCTCTGGCTGGGTTCACAGCAAGCGGGACCATGGCGGACTGCTCTTCATCGATCTGCGCGACCATTTCGGTCTTACGCAATGCGTGTTCCCTGCGGGCTCCGAGAGTTTCGCGGCGGCGGATGCGCTGCGCGTCGAGAGCGTGATTACCGTCACGGGTGAGGTCGTGCTGCGCGAGGCGTCGACGGTGAATCCGAAACTGCCCACCGGCGGCATCGAAATCCGCGTCAGCGTGCTCGAGGTTCAGTCCACGGCGGAGGTGCTGCCCATCCAGGTCGCAGGCGACCAGAACTATCCGGACGAGTTGCGGCTGAAATACCGGTTCCTCGACCTCCGCCGCGACCGCGTTCATCGCAACATCATGCTCCGCTCCCAGGTCATCGCCTCACTGCGACGGCGCATGACGGAGCAGGGTTTCGTCGAATTCCAGACGCCCATTCTGACGGCGTCCTCCCCCGAAGGCGCGCGCGACTTCCTGGTGCCGGCGCGCAACCACCCGGGTAAATTCTACGCCCTGCCGCAGGCGCCGCAGCAGTTCAAGCAGCTCGCCATGGTCGCGGGCTTCGACCGCTATTTCCAGATCGCGCCCTGCTTCCGCGACGAGGCGGCGCGCGCCGACCGCTCCCCGGGCGAGTTCTACCAGCTCGATTTCGAGATGAGCTTCGTGACGCAGGAAGACGTCTTCGCGACGCTGGAACCCGTCATGGCCGGGGTCTTCCGGGAATTCGGCCAGGGCCGCGCGGTGACGGAAGGTGCCTTCCCGCGCATTCCCTATGCCGAAGCCTTGCTGGTCTACGGCTCGGACAAACCGGACCTGCGCAATCCGCTGAAGATCACCGACGTGACCGAGCATTTCGCCGGCTCGGGTTTCGGCCTCTTCGCCAAGATCGCGGCCTCGGGCGGTATCGTCCGTGCCATCCCAGCACCGGGCGCTGGGGGCAATCCACGCTCCTTCTTCGATAAGCTCAATGAATGGGCGCGGGCGGAAGGCGCGGGCGGCCTCGGCTACATCACCTTCGATGCGGAAGGCCCGAAAGGTCCGATCGCCAAGAATCTCGAAGCCGAGCGCGGCGCCGCCATTGCCGCCGCCTGCGGCGTGGGGCCGGGCGACGCTGTTTTCTTCGCCGCCGGCAAGCCGGATGTGACGCCGAAATTCGCGGGCGCCGTGCGCACCAAGCTCGGCACCGATCTCGGCCTGATCGAGCCGAACGCCTTCCGCTTCTGCTGGATCACCGATTTCCCGATGTATGAGCTGAACGAGGAGACCGGGCAGATCGACTTCAGCCATAACCCCTTCTCCATGCCGCAGGGTGGGCTGGAGGCGCTGAACAGCCAGGATCCGCTGACCATCAACGCTTACCAGTACGATATCGTCTGCAA
>NZ_DATJJK010000104.1:0-24463 GCF_035492295.1 Acidisoma sp.
TATCGCGGTCTTGATCTGCTCGGCCATCAGGCTGGTCAGTGCATCGACGCCGCGATCCCGCCCGATCAGCATGAGTGTCTGCACCCGCCCGCGCAGTTCATGCACGGGCACATAGGCGAGGCGTCCGGCCCGCTTCTCCCATTCGATATCGAAGGGCGTGAGGAAGGTGATGGCTTGGCCCAGCATCGCCGCGTGGCGCATCACTTCGATGGAATTGGTCTCGAGCGTCGGTTCCACTTCCAGCGCCGTCGCGGCGAAGGCCTCGTTGAGATAGGGGCGGATCGCCATGCCCTCCTCGGCGACGATTAGCGGGTAGTCCGCGCAATCGGAAAGCCGCAGCTGCTGGCGAGAGGCGAGGGGATGATCCGGTGCCATCACGGCACCGAGCCGGCCGACGCCGGAGGCGAGAACGCGCAGGCTGGGGTCCCGCGGGAAATCGAAGCCCAGGCCAAGATCGGCTTCGCCGGCCGAGACGGCGGCCATGATATCCACGCCCGAGGGCAGCAGGCGCATGGTGAGTTTCACCCGTGGCGAGGTGCGGCGGAAATCGACCGCGATGCGCGGCACCATGTTGGCGGCAAGTCCGCTCATGATGGCGAGGGTGATCTCGCCGCGCCGAAGGCCCTTCAGCTCCTCGATGCGGCGCTGCACGCGCTCCATGTCCTTCAGCGTCTGGCGGACATGGCGGATGACGATCTCGCCCGCCGCCGTCAGCATCAGTTTCCGGGGCAGGCGCAGGAAGAGCGGCGTGCCGAGCTCGGCCTCGAGCGCCAGGATTTGCCGGTTGATGGCCGAGGAGGCGACGTTCAGCCGCGCCGATGCCTTCCGCATCGATCCCGTCCGCGCCACCTCGTCCAGATAATGCAACAGGCGGCTATGCAGCATGGGCGAGCTCTCTCAGGCAGCGGACTGCACGCATTTAGGCAGCGGTTCCGTGGTTCTTCAATGCTTTTTCGTCTCGCATCAGCCGGTCGTTCTAGGCAAGATGCCTGGGTTCGGGATGGGGGGCCTTGATGCTGACGACAAAGCAGAAGACGCTCAGGGCTTTCTGGTATCCGACGGTCAGGCTGGATGATCTCGCATCCGGCCCGCAACCTTTCCGCCTGATGGGCGAGGATATTGTTCTGTTCCTCACGCCGGACGGCAGGCCGGCCGCGCTGGAGGACCGCTGTTGCCACCGCACGGCCAAGCTGTCCAAGGGGTGGTGCGACGGCAACCTCCTCGTTTGCGGCTATCATGGCTGGGCCTTCGAGCGGGACGGCACGCTCGCCCGCATTCCGCAATTCGACCCTGAGGCGCCGTTTCCGAAGCACCGCGTGAAATCCTTCCACGCCGCCGCCCGCTACGGCTATCTCTGGGTGGCGCTGGAGGATCCCATCGCGCCCATTTTCGAGATTCCCGAGGATGGGGCGGAAGGCTTCCGCCGTATCTTCCAGTTCTATGAAAGCTGGAACACCGCGCCGCTCAGGCTGATGGAAAACTCCTTCGACAATGCCCATTTCGCCTTCGTCCATGCCGGGACCTTCGGCGACATCAAGCAGCCGAAGCCGCGCGTGTACGAGATCGAGGAAACCGGTTACGGCTTCAAAGCGACGACGGTGGTGGATATCCTCAACCCGCCGCCGGCCCATGCCGTGACCGGCACCACCGAACCCATCACCACGCGCAGCATGGTCAACCACTGGTATTTGCCCTTCGCGCGGCGGATGGACATGACCTATCCGAGCGGCATCCGGCACATCATCATCAATGTCGCGACGCCGGTGGAGGATGGCCGCATCCAGCTCATCCAGCTGCTCTATCGCAATGACCGGGAGGAGGACTGCTCCACCGAAAAGCTCATCGCCTGGGATGCGACGATCGTGCATGAGGATCGCGACATTCTGGAATCGACCAGCCCGGACGCGATCCTGGACGTGCGGCGGCGGATCGAGGCGCATATGCCGTCCGACCGACCCGGATTGATCATGCGCCGCCGATTGCTGGAGCTGTTGCAGGCGCATGGCGAGGAGGAAGTGACCTTGGACTATGGGGCGGCGCGATGAGCGATTTTGCTATTCCCACGTCTGGCCGCTTCTGGTTGCGCCATGCAGCCATTCCCGCCGGCACGGTTGAAGCCTCGCTGCCGGCGCCGCGCGACGGCTACCTGCATGACGCCGATATCCTGATCGAGGACGGGCGCATTGCGGCAATCGCCCCCGCCACGGGCGGCGAGGGCGCGGACCTGCAGCGGCGCATCGTCTTTCCGTGTTTCGTTGACATGCACACGCATCTCGACAAGGGGCATGTGGTGGCGCGCACCCCAAACCCGGACGGCACCTTTACCGGTGCGCTGACGGCGACGGGCGCAGACCGCGCGGCCTATTGGACGGGGGAGGACATTTCTCTCCGTATGGATTTCGGCCTGCGCACGGCCTATGCCCATGGCGTTGGCGCCATCCGCACCCACCTGGACAGTTTCGCCGAGCAATCCGAGATTTCATGGGGCGTGTTCCGCGATCTGCGCGCGCGCTGGGCGGGAAAAATCGCCCTGCAGGCAGTGGCGCTGACGACGATCGACCAATACGACACGCCATTCGGCGCGGAACTTGCCGCCCTTGTTGCGCGATCGGAGGGAATCCTCGGCGCCGTGACGCGGCTTTCCGGTGTCGATCATGGTGCTATCGTCGAGATCGACCGGCTGCTCGACCTGCTTTTCGCACAGGCAAAACGCTACGGCCTTGATGTCGACCTGCACGTAGACGAGACGGATGATGTGGCAGCCTTCACACTGCCGCGCATCGCGGCGGCCATCGAGCGAAGTGATTTTCGGGGTCGTGTCACCTGCGGCCATTGCTGCAATCTTGCGCTGCAGCCGGAGACCACGGCGGCGGAGACGATTGCGCATCTGGCGAGGCTCGGTGTTACCATCGTCACTCTGCCATCGGCGAACATGTATCTGCAGGACCGGACACCTGGGCGCACGCCGCGCTGGCGCGGTGTTACGCTGGCGCATGAGCTGCGCGCGGCGGGTGTGGCCTTCGCAGTCGCGACGGACAATTGCCGCGATGCCTTCGTGCCCTACGGCGACCATGACACGCTGGACAGTTTTCGCTTCGCGCTGCGTGTGTCCCATCTCGACCACCCCTATGGCGACTGGGCAGGCGCGATCACCGCGGTGCCTGCCGCCGCCATGGGCCTTAAGGATTGCGGCCTCATCGCCCCGGGACGCACCGCCGACCTGGTGCTGACCCGGGCGCGCAGTTTCGACGAACTCGTCTCCCGCCCGCAATCCGATCGGACGGTCCTGCGCGCGGGGCGGGTGATCGACCGCACTCTGCCGGATTATGCGGAACTCGACATCCTGAAGGGCGCCAAGCCCCGCACGCTGGCGGGGCCGAGCGCTGCCTGAGGCAATGGCTTAGCGCGTAAAACGATTATCCAAGGCCTGGGCGAAGAAATCGCTCGTCACCTGCCGAACCGGCTGGCCCGCGAAGGAAACCTGGTAGGCGGACCCCGGCGGTGCGTTCTCACCGCCTGGGTGAATGGCGAAGGCATCGCCGTCCCAATGGGTGCAGGGCATCGCCACCTGCGCGGGACCGGCGACAAGCGTGAGCCCCGCGGTCGAATTCCGCACGACCAACGGCCCGTAATAGGCATTGTCATAGGTGCCGACATAGGCGCCGAGAGCCTGCGGCGGCGCGGGGTGAGCGGGCGGGGTTTTGCCGGCGAGGCTGCCTTCCGGCGCCCGCATCTGCGCGAAGACGGGTGCCACCACGGCCAGCCAATCCCGCTGGGCGGTGCCGAACTGGACATAGTCCAGGAAGGTCAGGCTGATCGCTTCGGCCACGCCGACCGGCCAGGCGTTCGTGAGCACGACGATGCCGACGCCAAGTTCGGGCAGCATCATGATGCTGGTGCCGGCGCCGAGCAGGAAGGCGCCGGAATGGCCGAGCATTCGGTGCCCGCCGTCGCTGGTGCCGACATTGAAGCCGAAGCCGTAATAGGAGGCAGGTTTCCCGTCATGCGCCGGGCCACTCTGCATTTGCGGCGAAAGCGCGGGGATGAGCCCTGCGCGTGCCACGATCTCCCGGCCCTGATAGCGGCCTTGGCCGAGGATGAGAGAGAGCCACTTCGCCATGTCCTGCACCGAAGAACTCGCGCCCCCGGCAGGGGACTGCGCTTCCGGATTGCGCACCGGCCCGGGCAGAAAGCGGCCGTTTACCGGCACATGCCCGACGGCCCGGTTGTCCATGGCCATGAACTCCGCGAAGCGGGAGGTGGTGCGACCCATGCCAAGCGGGCGATAGAGCACGGTCTCGGACAGGCTTGACCAGTCCTGCCCGGCCTTCACCGCCACGGCCTCTGCTGCAGCGGTGACGCCCATATTGGTATAGGCGTAGTGGGTGCGAAACCCATCCAGCGGCAGCATACGCAGCCGGTGCAGGATCTCGTCACGCCCGTAGCCCAGATCCTCCAGAACGTCCCCCGCATGGTCCGGCAGGCCGGAGCGGTGGGCGTAGAGATCGGCGATCGTCAGTTCTCGCGTCGCCATGGCATCGGAGAGCGCGAACCAGGGCAGCAGGCTCTGCATCCGGCTGTCCCATGCCACGCTGCCGATGCCGACCTGATGGGCGACGACGGTGGCGCCAAGCGGCTTGGAGACGGAGGCGAGCTGGAAGACGGTGTCGGCGTTCACCGCTCCGGCTTCGCCTACCTTGCGCAGGCCGTAGCCGCGGGCGAAGCGCAGATCGTCACCCTGCACGATGGCCAGTGCGATTCCCGGAACACCGGAGCTCGCCTGCAGGCTTTGCGCCAGCGCATCGGTGGCGGTGATGGCATGGTCGAGTTGGGCGCGGTCCAGTGGAGCGGCGGCCCCGGCACGGGATGCGAAAGGGGCGCCGAGTGTGCCGCCGAGCAGCAGCCGGCGTGAGACGAGGCCTGGCGCCATGGAGGGCATCCCATCGTTTCTGGGTCGATTGATTCTCAGTGAAGCCCAGCGCGGATGGCCTGGCAATCCCCACGGACGAGCGGGTTGGCGCTCTGCCCTATTGATTAGACCTTAGAACGCCGCCATGCGCCGCTCGACAAGGGCGAGATGGGCGCGGAGCTGCGGCTCCGTCGCACGGTTGATGTCATAGAAGGCGAGGTGCTCCACCGGGGCCCCGGGCTTGATCGTCACCCGCAACACGCGCGTGACCAGCTTGCGCGGCGGATCACCGACGAGGGCCGCGCGCAGGCGATTGCCGCCATAGGTCATGCAGGCGGTGAGCTTGCCGATATTGTGCAGAATGGGGCGGACCTTGCCGTCCAAAATGTCGAAGGAGACGCCGGGCAGAAACACCCGGTCGAAATAGCCCTTGAGCATGGCGGGAAAGCCGAAATTCCACACCGGGGAGACGATGACCATTGCCTCCGCCGCCCGCAGCCGCGCGACGTATTCGGCGACCGGCGCGGTATTCTCGGGGATGTCATGATAGGCGAGGCGCTCCGCCCGCGTCACGATGGGCTGGAAGCCCTCGGCATAGAGATCGCAATCATCGACGCTGTGGCCTGCCTTCCGCAGGCCGCGCAGTGCGGCCTCATGCACCGCGGCGTTGAAGCTGCTTTCCACCGGGTGGGTATAGAGAAGAAGGACTTTCATCAGGCGGCCGGCTGGCTGAAGAGATAACGGCGGGAGCTGGAGAAATCGAAATTCGGATCGTCCCAGGCGATCATCTTGCCCGGATTGAGCAGACCCTTGGGGTCCACTTCACGTTTGAAGGCGAGCTGGCCGTGGTCCGATCGCTTCATGCCGCCTTCCTCCAACGTATAGCGATGGGGATTGAAGACGAGGCAGCCGTTCTCCTCGAAAAGACCGATGATGGCATCCAGCCGCTCCTCGGTCGTGAAGCGGATCAGCGGCAGGCCGGAACAGACCACATGCCCGTCGAAACGGATGAATTCCAGATGCTCGATCATCTCATCGCCCAGCAACCGGCCCATGGTGGCGACGGCCGCAAGGTGATCCGGATAGGGGTAGAGAATCTGCAGATAGGTGAGCGAAGGGTCCACCCGCCGGGCGACAAGGGTGGTGTGATTCCAGGTCAATTCGAAGAGAGGGGGCAGGGTTTTGCGCTCGTCGTCCGTGAGCCGATCGGACCGGAAGACCTCGGCGCCGCCGTGGCGGGCGGCGAAGGCCGCAAAGGCCGTGACGGAATGGGGGGCGACCATGACGAGGACGGAAACTTGATCCCCCGTCAGAAATCGGCCGTGCTGCGAAAAATAGCGACGCCCAAGGCCTGGCCCCATGACGGCCAGTTCCTTGAGCAGGATACCGTCTTCCCGGCCCAGCGCATCGGAGAAATGCGCCGCCTTGGCCAGATCGTCGAACGCGACAATGGCCTCGACCCAGTCATAGCTCGGGGCGAGGGGCACGGTACACTCGGTGATGATGCCGTTGGTGCCGTAGGCATGGGCGACCTTGGCAATCTCGTCACCCTCCAGCACCAGCAGACGCGGCTTGGCCTCCATCGTGGCGACGCGCAGCCGGGTGACATTGCCACTGTTGCGCAGGCCGCCCCAGCGGATGGAACCGACGCCGCCGGACCCGCCGGCGATGAAGCCGCCGATGGAGGCGGTGCGATGGGTGGAGGGGAACATGCGAAGTTCCTGGCCGGAATGGGCACGGGTGGCGGCGTCGATCCGACCGAGCAGAGCGCCGGCTTCGGCGACGACATAGCCGGGGCCGATCTCCCCCACCGCGTTCATGGCGTGCAGGTCAAGCACCATGCCGCCGGCAAGCGGCATGGCTTGGCCGTAGTTACCTGTGCCGGCGCCGCGCGGCGTGACCGGCATGTCGAGCGCATGAGCGGCGGCCAGCGCCCGCAGCACTTCCGCCTCGTTCCGTGGTGTCACGACGACATCGCCCACCACCTCGTCGAGCAGGCGTTTCAGCACCGGCGAATACCAGTAGAAATCGCGGCTTTTGCGGCGGACGAGGGCAGGATCATCCTCCACCAGCATACCGTCGAGCATGGTTTTCAGCTGTGCGATGCTGTTCGGTTGCATGGGTCTTGCTCCGTCAATTCTCGCGCCGCACGGCACTTTCGTGCCAATGGCGGAGGGCGAAGTATTCAAGTGCGCTCATCAACCCGAAAATGAGGATGCCGAGCACCGAGAGCAGGCCGAGGGCCGCGAACATGCGCGGAATGTCGAGCCGGTTGCCGGCTTCGATAATGCGCCAGGCAAGCCCCGTGGAGGCGCCGCTGCCGGCAACGAATTCCGCCACCACCGCGCCGATGAGCGACAGCCCGCCCGAGATTTTCATGCCAGCCAGGATATAGGGCAGCGCCGTCGGAAACTGGATTTCCGTCAGCACCCGCCAGCGGGACGCGCCGTAAAGCTGCATCAGGTTGCGCAGGTTATGGTCGGTCGAGCGCAGGCCGAGGGTGGTGTTGGAGAGAACAGGGAAGAAGGCGACGATCCAGGCGAGGATGAGCAGAGCCAGCCGGACATTGTCATATCCGACCCAGATGATGATGAGCGGCGCGATGGAGACCACGGGCGTCACTTGCAGGATCACCGCATAGGGAAAAAAGGCGGTCGCGATCCAGCGCGATTGCGAGAAGAGGACGGCAAGTGCCACACCGCCCACGACCGCCGCGATGAAGGCTTCCACCGTCACCGTCAGCGTGAACCAGAGCGAGCCCATCAGACTCCAGAAATCGGCGATGAAGGCGCGCCAAATAAGGGTGGGCGCGGGGAGGACGAATTTCGGCACGCCCAGGGCGGTGACGATGAGTTGCCAGGCCACCAGGAAAAGAACACCGACAAGAAGCGGCAGGGCCACTTTGAGCACCCGCCCCGAGACGTCCGGCGGCAGGGTGATGGGGGCCTCGCTCATGCGCCCTCCATTGTCGCGTGAAGGGCGGCGGAGACGTGACGGCAATAGTCGTTATAGGCGCTCGTCAAGCGGAAATCCTCGCCGCGCGGATAGGGTTCCGTGATTTGGATATCATCCGTGATGCGACCGGGGCGCGCGCCCATGACAATGATGCGATTGGAGAGATAGACGGATTCGTAGACGCTGTGAGTGACGAAGATGACCGTCCAATTCTGGCCTGCCCACATGGAGAGAAGATCGTCATTGAGGCGAAAACGGGTGATCTCGTCCAGCGCCGCGAAGGGCTCATCCATGAGCAGCACGGAGGGATTGGTGATGAGGCCGCGAGCGATGGAGACGCGCATTTTCATGCCACCCGAGAGTTCGCGCGGATAGGCGCGGGCAAAATTCTCGAGGCCGACCTGGGCGAGGGCGGCCATGACGCGCGGCGTCGCCTCCCCGCGTGAGAGATGCTGGAGCTTCAAAGGAAGATAGACATTGTCGAAGACGGTCGCCCAGGGCATCAGCGTCGGCTCCTGAAAGACGAAGCCCAGGTTGCGCGCGCGCTCCGCGCCGTCCGGCCAGCCGATCCGCCCCTGGCTGACCTCGCCGAGACCGGCGATGAGACGCAGCAGCGTCGATTTGCCACAGCCCGAGGGGCCGAGAAGGCTGACGAATTCCGCGCGGCCAACGCTCAGGTTGACGTCCCTCAGCGCGACCGTGCCGTTGCCATAGGCCTTGGTGACCCCATCGAGGGTGATGATGGGCCGCGCGGCGGCCAGAACAGGGTCGAGGCTGTCCATGCTCAAGGTTGGCCGAGAATCCTCATTTCTGGGCAAGTCTCAGGCTCAGCGCCTTGTTCACGAAACGCAGCGTATAGGCTGCCTTGTAGTCGAGCCCCGCTGGATAGACGCCCTCCTTGGACATGACATCGAAGAAGTCCTTCCAGCGCGCATCCGTCATGGCGCCGATGCCGAGCTTGGCCGCGTCGCCGCCCTCGATCATGCCTTCTTTCTTCATGGTGGCGATGGCATAGGCGATGACGCCGTCACTCTCGTCCGGATCATCCCTCTCGATCAGCGCATCGGCGGGGGCCGGGTTGCCGTGCAGATAGTCGTACCAACCCTCGATGCTGGCATCGACGAATTTCTGCACCACGTCCGGATGTTGGTCGATCATTTTCTCGGAGACCATCACCAGCGAGGCATAGGATGGATAGCCGTAATTCGCGAAGAGATAGACCTGTGGTTTGAAATGGCCCTGCTGTTCGACGAGATAGGGCTCGGACGAAATATACCCCTGCTGAATGGCGTCCTTGTTCACCAGGAAGGGCGCCATGTTGAAGGTGTAGGGGCGGATCTGACTGTCGGTGAAGCCGTATTTGGCTTTGAGCCAGAGGAAGAAGTTGTTGGCGGCTGCGCCTGCGATCATCACGGGTTTGCCGCGGATATCGGCGAGACTTTTGATGTCGCTCCTTGGATGCGTCATCAGGCATTGCGGGTCCTTCTGCGACACCGCCATGACGGCGACGGCATGGGCGCCGGCCTGGACGAGGTTGAGCGGTCCGAAACTGTTGGAGCCGAGGGCGAAGTCTATGGCGCCAGCGGCGAGCAGCTGCATATTGTCGATGCTCGGCCCGCCCTGGCGGATGGTGACGTCCAACCCCGCCTTTTTGTACAGGCCGAGGGCGAGGGCTTCATAAAAGCCGCCATGCTCGGCCTCGGCCTTCCAGTCGGTAACGAAGGTGATTTTAGTGTCCGCCGCGAGGGCGCGGGATGCTGACAAGGCCAGGACGGCCGAGAGGGCAGACAAAGCGGCTCGGCGGAGTAGCTTGCGCATCCAGATCCTCCTGCGTGACGCAAGAGCCTCGCTCGATCGGCTTAAAATTTAAGCAAAAACCGATCGGGCTATGCTCGTCACCTCAGAGCAGCATAAATCTTGGGCAGGCTTGAAGCATCAAAATTTGCACATTCCGTTGCCTTTAAGAGAGCACTGCCCTGAGTTAGCGCAGGCGGCCGGAAGCAATGAGCGCCGCCAGCGATTCGGGCAGCGCGCAATCCGGCGGCAGTTCCGGCGCCGCCTCGGCCGCAGCCAGTTGGGTTCGCATCGGAATGACGCCGGCCCAGACGGGAACATCGCGTTCCACCGCGTCTCCCGGCGCGCCGCTTCGGCATTTCACCGAGGCTTCGTCAATTTCCATCCAGAGAACAGAGGTTGCCTTTAGTTCCTGCGCCGTCATAGGCCGCAGCGTCTCCCAGCGGCCGGGAAAGAGCCCGTCGGTGAAGGCCCGCAGTGCCGCTTCGGCCTCCGCGGCATCGTCGATCAGATGCGCCGTGCCGAAGGCCATGACAGAGCGGTAATTGACCGAATGGTTGAAGGCCGAGCGGGCCAGAACGTAGCCGTCCATCAGGCTCACCGTGAGGCAGACGGGCATCGCCTCCGAGGCGCGGAGGAAGCGGCTGGCGGAGGAGCCGTGCCAATAGAGGCGATTTTCGTGCCGCCAATGAATGGTGGGCGTGACGTAAGGCGCACCGTCGATGACATAGCCGACATGGCAGAGCGGCGCGGCATCCAGCACGGCATAGACCGCTGCCTTGTCGTAGCTGCCACGGGGGTGGGAGCGGCGCACGCGGTTGCGCTCTGTGATGGGAAAGCTGCTGTCGGTCAGGGAATCGGGCATCGGGGTAGCTCCTTCGATACTCGCATCCTGCCCGCAATCCGGTATGGTGAAAAACGCCAGTTTCACAAAATCGGACAGACCAGTTGATGGCAGAGACGCAGATCGCGCCGGTGGCGCTGGACCGTGCGGCGGGCGATTTGGAAGGCCAGGTCTATCGAGCCTTGCGGGCTCGGATTCTGGGCGGCACGCTGGGGCCCGGCCAGGCGCTGCCCTCGACCCGCGGCTTGGCGACCGCCCTCGGCCTCGCGCGGTCCACCATCGTCGGCGCCTACGAGCGGCTGAAGGCGGAAGGATTTGCGGAGAGCGCGGTCGGACGTGCCACACGGGTCGCGGCGATCGCGCCGCCGCTCGGCGCTCATCCCCGCCAGGTGAGACCGGAGCGGGCAGCACGGGAGGAGCCGCTTCTGCCGCTGCGGCCGGGCGTGCCCGATCTTGCCTCCTTTCCCCGTGCCCTCTGGGGCCGGTTGCTCGCCGCGCGCGCCCGCCGCCTTGGCGCGGAGGATCTGGGTTATGGCGCGCCGCTCGGCCTGACGGCGTTGCGGGAGGCAATTCTGGCCCATATCGCCATCAGCCGCGGCGTGGTGGCGGAACCCGACCAGCTTTTTCTCTTTCCCTCGACACGGGCCGCGATCGGGTTGATCGCCCGCCTGGCACTCACGCCGGGACAATCGGCCTGGATCGAAGAGCCGGCCTATCCCAGCGCCCAGCGCATCCTGGCCGAGGCTGGGGCGACGCTTCTCCCCATGCCCTGCGATGAGGCCGGCATCCGGGTCGACACCGACGCGGTGCGGCCGCACCTCATCTACGTCACGCCCTCCCACCAATATCCGACCGGGGTGACGATGAGCCTCGCACGCCGTCTGGCCCTGCTGGAAGCTGCCTCCCGGCATGGCGCACTGATTCTGGAGGATGACTACGACAGCGAGTTCCAGTTCGACGGCAAGCCCATCGCCGCGCTGCAGGGGATCGATCGCGCCGGGGTGGTTGCCTACCTCGGCACCCTTTCCAAGGTCCTGGCCCCGGGGGTGCGGCTGTCCTATGCGGTGGTGCCGCGGAGCCTGGCCGAGCGACTGGGCACGATGATCCAACTGCAGGGACTGGCGGTATCAATTCATGTCCAGTCGGCATTCCTGGAGTTTCTGCGCGAGGGGCATTTCCGCGCCCATATCCGCCGCATGACGCCGCTCTATGCCGCCCGCATGGCGGCCTTCCGCGCGGCGGTTCAGGCGGCTTGCGGTGACGCGATCATGCCGGGCCCAGGCACTGGCGGGCTGCAGCTTGCCCTGTGGTTCCGCGATCCGACCTGCGATGACCGGGCAATCGCGGAGCGACTGCGCGGCGCGGGCTACGGGCCGCAGGCGCTTTCGGCCATGCATCTCGGCGCTGGGCGGCCAGGGTTGCTCTGCGGCATCGCAGGCCTCGCGCCCGACGGGACGGGAAGGGCGGCGCGGGCCATCGCCGAGGCCATGGGCGCCGTCACACTCGTCTGAGACCGTCGATCAGCACATCGATGAGACGCAGCGCGCTCGGCTGCCAGTCAGGCCCGGCGGAGCCGTAGGCGAAGCCGAACAGGGCGTGCAGCAGATCGAGCGGGGCGACATCCTCGCGGATCGCCCCTGCCGCCCGCGCGCGCGTGATCAGAAGTTCCACCGCCTCGGTGATCACCGGGCCGGAGGCGGCGTAAAGCTCGGTCGTGCCGCCGGCCATGGCATTGAGCGCAGGGGCGATGAGCTTCTTCGTCGCAATGTAGTCCACGAACAGCCGCATCCAGGCGCGCAACGCTTCGAGCGGCGGGTGGCTGCTGGACAATTCAGCCGCGGCAGCGGCCAATTGCTCAACCCCGCGGCGATAGACATCGGCCAGGATCGCGTCCCGGTTGGGGAAGTGCCGATAGAGCGTGCCAATACCGACGCCGGCGCGGCGGGCGATTTCTTCCAGGCTGATATCGGTTCCAGACTCGCTGAAAGCCGCCTTGGCGACCTCAAGAAGCTTCTCCCGGTTGCGCTGGCTGTCGGCGCGCGGCTTGCGGGTGGAGCAGAGGAATTTCACGTCAAAATCTCCCTTGATAAACGGAGGAGTCCTCCGTATATAAATCGGAGACATCCTCCGTTTAATCCATATCCACCCGCCGGGCAAAACCTTTGCCGGCGGCGGAAGAGAGGCGGCGGATGCATCAACCGGGTCTCATCGAGACCGGACAAAAGGAGGCCATCATGGCTCAGCAATTTGGAGCGACCTCGACGACGGATGACGTGCTCTCTGGCATCGACCTGACGGGCAAGCGTATTCTGGTGACCGGTGTTTCGGCGGGTCTGGGTGTCGAGACCGCGCGGGCGCTTGCCGCCCACGGTGCTGCGGTGATCGGCACCGTGCGCGACGTGGAGAAGGGGCAGCACGCAACCGCCGGCATTCCCGGCATCACTCTGCTGCAGATGGATCTGGCGTCGCTGGCGAGCGTGCGCGCGGCGGCGGACAAGCTCGTGGCCGAGGGCAAGCCGCTGGATCTCATCATCGCCAATGCGGGTGTCATGGCCTGCCCCAAGAGCTTCACCGCCGACGGGTTCGAGATGCAGTTCGGGACCAATCATCTCGGCCACTTCGTCTTCGTCAATAGCATCGCCTCTCTACTGCAGGCCGGTGGGCGGCTGGTCAATCTCGCGTCCTCCGGCCATCGCTTTTCGGATGTTAACCTCGACGATCCGAATTTCGAGCAAACCGAATACACGCCCTTCGGCGCCTATGGCCGCTCCAAGACCGCGAATATCCTTTTCGCAGTGGAGTTCGACCGCCGGCACAAGGCGCGCGGCGTGCGCGCTGTGGCCGTGCATCCTGGCGGCATCCAGACCGAACTCGGCCGTCATCTCGGTGACGATGTGCTCGCGGGGCTCGTTGCGCAGCTCAACGAGAACAACCGCGCGGCCGGGCTGCCGCCGTTCCAGTGGAAAACCATCCCGCAGGGCGCGGCGACCTCCGTCTGGGCGGGTGTCCGCGCATCCGCGGACGAAGTCGGCGGCCTCTACTGCGAGGATTGCCATGTGGCCGAGCCCGAGAACAACGACCAGGCGATGCGCGGCGTGCGCGCCTATGCGCTCGACCCGGACAACGCCCGCGCATTGTGGGCGAAGAGCGAGGCGATGGTAGGCGAGCGCTTCTGAGCTTTGCCAGACCAGACGCCGTCGGATAGGGCGGCGTGCTAACGGTAACGGGCGATGGCGTAGTCCGCGGGCGAGAGATCTGTTTTCTCGCCCGCGATGACCTGGGCGATGTGGCGTGCGGAACCGCAGCTCATTGTCCAACCCAGCGTGCCATGGCCGGTATTGAGATAAAGGCCGCGGATATGGGTGGCGCCGATGACCGGCGTGCCGTCCGGGGTCATTGGCCGCAGGCCCGACCAGAAGCTTGCCTTTGACAGGTCCCCGCCGGGAAAGAGATCGCTCACCGAATGTTCCAGCGTGCGGCGGCGCGCCGTGGGCAGGTCGGTCGTGAAGCCCGAAATCTCGGCCATTCCGCCGACGCGGATACGATCCCCAAGCCGCGTGATGGCAATCTTGTAGCTCTCGTCCATCACCGTCGATTCCGGCGCGCGGGCGGCGTCGGTGATCGGGATCGTCAGCGAATAGCCCTTCACGGGGTAGACCGGCAGCTTGATTCCGAAATTGCGCAGCAGGAAGGGCGAGTAGCTGCCGAGGCAGACCACGACGGCGTCGGTCGGGATCGGCACCTTGTTGGTCGCGACCGATTCCACCTTTCCCGCGCTCGTCACAATGGTTTTGACGGTCGTGCCATAGCGGAAGGTGACGCCGAGGGCGCGGGCCTTTTCGGCAAGGCCGACGGTGAACTTGTAGCAGTCTCCAGTCTCGTCCTTGGGCGTCAACAACCCGCCCTTGATCTTTTCCCGCACATGGGCGAGCGCCGGCTCTACCCGGATGCAGCCTTCTGGATCCAGCACCTCATAGGGAATGCCGTCAGCCGCCAGGGCCTTCACATCCTTGGCCGAAGCCTCCCGCTGATCATCCGTGCGGAAAAGCTGCAGTGTGCCCTGCATGCGCTCGTCATAGGCGATGCCAGTCTCGGCGCGCACGTCGGCCAAAGCCTCTCGGCTGAGATCGGCCATGCGCAGCATGCGGCCCTTGTTGACCGCGTAACGCGGCCCTGAGCAGTTGGCGAGCATCCTGAGGAGCCAGGACAGCATGGCCCAGTCCGGCTTGGGCCGCAGGATGAGCGGGGCATGCTCCATAAACAACCATTTCAGCGCCTTCTGCGGAACGCCGGGCGCGGCCCAGGGGCCGCAATAGCCGAAGGAGACCTCACCCGCATTGCCAAAACTGGTTTCCAGCGCCGGGCCGCTCTGACGGTCGACGACGGTGACCGCGTGGCCGGCTTTCGCCAGCTGATAGGCGGTGGTGACACCCACGACGCCGGCGCCGAGAACGGTGATCTTCATGACAGGTCCAAAGGTCAGGGTTTCAGCGATAGTCGCGGCGATAGCGAGGGCCGAGGGCGGTCAGGAATTCGTATGGGATGGTGCCGGCGTCTGCCGCCAGCATTTCCAGCGTCTGATGGGGACCGATCACCTCGACCAAGCTGCCAAGATCGAGCGTGCCTTCTGGCAGGCTTGAGATATCCACCGTCATGCTGTCCATCGAGACGCGGCCCAGGATGGGTAGGCGCTGGCCCTGGTAATAGACGGCACCTTTTCCGCTCAGCGAGCGCAGCAACCCGTCCGCATAGCCGGCGGCAAGCGTCGCGAGGCGGGTTTCGCCGGTGGTGACATGGGTGCCGCTATAGCCAACGCGGGCACCGGCCGGGACGGTCCGTGTCTGCACGACCGCGATGGAGAGGCTGACGACCGGCTGCATGGGATTCGCGACGCCCACATGCGGCGCACAGCCATAGAGCGCGATGCCGGGGCGGCAGAGCGCGCCGTGATAGTCGCTTGCCATCAGCGCGCCGCCGGAATTGGCGAAGCAGAGCGGAATTTCGGGAAATTCGGCGACGACCTTCCGCATCTCCGCAAGCTGATCGGCGTTCTGGGCGGCCGCCGGCTCATCTGCCGAGGCGAGATGGCTCATGATGTAGAGGATGTCGAGTTCCGGGCAGTCGGCGAGGGCGGCGCGAAGCGCACCGCGTTCCTCTGGGGCAAAACCGAGCCGGGACATGCCGGTGTCGAATTGCAGCACGGCGGGCAGGCGGGTGCGCTCGATCTGCGCCTGGGCGCGCCAGCGGGCGAGCTGGGGCAGGGAATTGATGACGGGAATGGCCTGGGCCGCGGCGCAACCCGGCTCGGCACCCGGCAGCAACCCGTTGAGCACGAAGAGCTGCGCGTCCGCCGGCAGATGAGGGCGGAGCGCCGAAGCTTCGCCGAAATGGGCGACGAAGAAATGCCGGCAGCCGGCGGCGAGCAGCTCTTCCGCCGCGCGCACGGCGCCCAGACCGTAGGCATCCGCCTTGACAACTGCCGAGACGCGCACCGGGGCGACCTGGGCCGCGAGCTTCTCGTAATTCCGCCGCAGCGCCGACAGGTCGATGGTGAGATAGCCGGGGAAGCCCTGGGCCTCGCCGGTCAGCAGCGTGCGCCAGTCGATGCTGTCCATGATCCCTCCGCCTCAGTGCGCGTGATCCCATGGAGGTTAGAACAAGAATCGATGAAATTCCGACGAATTCGTGCTTGAAAATGCGATCGGACCATGTCGAAAGACAGAATCTGCGCCAGATTGAAAGTTTCTGCATGGCCTCGATCGACGCGATCGACCGCAATATCCTCCGCCTGCTGCGGGTGAACGCCCGCATGAGCAATGCGCAATTGGCCGAGGAGGTCGGGCTGTCGCCCTCCGCCTGCCTGCGCCGGGTCAAACTGCTGGAATCCTCTGGCGTGATCCGAGGCTATACGGCGCTGGTCGAGACCGGGACCGGCGGGCAGGGCATCGCCGTTCTTATCAACATCACGCTCGACCGCCAAACGGAGGAGTTTCTTAATCGCTTCGAAATGGCCGTGCGCAAGCATCCCGAAATTCAGGAATGCTACCTGATGACCGGCGGGTCCGATTACTTCCTGCGCGTGGAAGTGGCCAGCGCCGGAGATTTCGAGCGAATCCACAAGGAGATTCTCTCGACGCTCCCGGGCGTCTCGCGCATCCATTCCAGCTTTTCGATCAAGAACGTGCTGGCGACGCGGCCGAAGGGACGGCGGTAGAACTTCATGAGCGGCGCAGTCGAACCCGACAACGGCTGATGGTCTCGGCCTATGGGCGCGGCGTAATCAGCGCCAAACGATAGGGTATCTAAAAATGGACAACAAAGAGTTTCATAGTATCGCCCGAATTGACGTTCGGCATCAGCTTTTTGCCAATATTGCGATGAGAAACTATGTTCTCTTCAAACAATCTTCAAAATCTTTGGAAGATCTGGGTGAACGAAGAGAGCCTGACGAACAAGGATATGACCTCAATGTTGAGAGAAAATTTCATGATCTCGGAGAGCAAGAAATAGAATCTGCCTTTAGCGTGATTTTATATTCGGCAATGTGTTTTGAATCTGCAATTTACGATCATGCCGCCCAATATTTTGGTGATTCGTACGTAGCGGATCATTTCGACAAATTAGATCTGTTGTCGAAGTGGCTTGTTATTCCTCAATTGACATGGAAGCGCGAGCTCAGAAAAGGTCATGCGCCGTATCAGCATCTGGCGACGCTAGTGAGAGCTCGGAACAGACTGGTGCACCATAAGTCAGAGAATATAAAAATGGATGACAATCTGCAGATGGAGCGCCTCAGGCGCCGATCAGAGGAGTTCAAACAGGACGTAGAGAATGCGATGAAGGCGCTAATTTTGATCTCGCTTGAGATGGATTGGCTGAGCGATCCGCCACGGTCCATAAATCCATTGCCGCGCTTCGGCGTATTTGTAGGCTACCCTGAGAAGAGATACCCCAGTGAGATGGCTCCTCTGGTTTCTGAGTGTAAGCGTATTTTTGCGCGGTCGATCGGAAAAGGTAGCGAAGAACATCCTGTGATCAATCCATTGGGATGAATAACGCCGCTAGCCACCCCGGTAGGTGTCCGGCCGCGCGATCTCCATGAAGCGCGCGGGCGCTGCCAGCGGCTCGAAACCGTATTGCGTGTAAAGCCCGTGCGCGTCCGCCGTCACCAGCAGCCAGCGGCGCAGGCCCTGGAGATCGGGATGCGTCGTCACCCGCTCCACCAGCCGCTTGGAGAGACCCAGGCCGCGATGCGCGGGCAGCACGAAGACATCCGCGAGCAGCGCGAAGGTCGCATAGTCGGTGACGACGCGAGCGAGGCCGACCTGCGCGCCCTGGTGATAGAGGCCGAAGCAGAGAGAGTTCTGCAGCGACCGTTCCATGACGTGCTGGGGAATGCCGCGCGCCCAGTAACTATCCTCGGAGAGATAGCGATGGATGACAGCGCGATCGAGCCGGTCGGCATCGGTCGAGATCTCGTAGCCTTCAGGCAGCCTCTCGTCGGTCATGGTCTGGCATCCGGTCAGAAGACAGGCTTCGCCCATCGCCGGAGCGGGCGGTGAACGGGGCTGAATTGTCAGGGAAAAGAGTGGACCGGCCACGTCGCGGCCGGTCCATGTCAGGGACAGATCAGGCGGCGCGCTTCAGCGCATCGCCCAGCACCGAGACGATCGTCTCGATATGGGATTTCTCAAGGATGAGCGGCGGGGAGAGCGCGACGATATCCCCCGTTACGCGCACCAGCAGGCCCTTGTGGAAGCAATCGACGAAGACATCATAGGCGCGCGCGCCCGGGGCGCCGGGGCGTGGCTCCAGTTCGACGGCGCCGACAATGCCGAGGCTGCGGATGTCGATGACGTGGGGCAAGCCCTTCAGTGAATGGAGCGCGTCTTCCCACGCGGGTGCCAGCTCCGCACCGCGGGTGAGCAGACCCTCTTCCTCATAGATCGCCATGGTGGCGAGGCCGGCGGCGGCGGCCACCGGATGACCGGAATAGGTGTAGCCGTGGAAAAGCTCGATCGCGCCCTCCGGCCCGGTCATCAGTCCATCATAGACATGGCGGGCGGCGAAGACCGCGCCCATCGGCACCGAGCCATTGGTAATGCCTTTGGCGGTGGTGACGAGATCGGGAATGACGCCGAAGAAGTCGGTCGCGAAAGGCGTGCCGAGGCGGCCGAAGCCTGTGATGACCTCATCGAAAATGAGCAGGATGCCGTGCTTGTCGGCGATCGCGCGCAAGCGCTCAAGATAGCCCTTGGGCGGCAGGATGACGCCGGCGGAACCCGACATCGGCTCCACGATCACGGCGGCGATGGTCTCGGCGCCATGCAACTGCACCAGACGCTCGAGATCGTCCGCGAGTTCCGCGCCTTGTTCGGGCAGGCCGCGGGTGAAGGCGTTCTTCGCGACATCCAGCGTGTGGCGCATGTGATCCGCCGGGATCTGCGGGAAGACGCGGCGGTTGTTGACCAGGCCACCGACCGAGATGCCGCCGAACCCGACACCGTGATAACCCTTCTCGCGGCCGATGATGCGGGTGCGGGTGCCCTGGCCGATGGCGCGCTGATAAGCGATGGCGATCTTGAGCGCGGTATCGACTGATTCGGAGCCGGAGCCGGTGAAGAAAACACGATCGAGCTTCGCTTCGCGGCCGCCCGGGGCCATGGCGGCGAGTTTGGCCGCGAAATCGAAGGCGACGGGATGGCCCATCTGGAAGGTCGGCGCGAAATCGAGCGTCATCAACTGGCGCTGCACCGCATCCGCGATCTGCCGGCGGGCGTGGCCGGCATTGACGCACCAGAGGCCGGCGGTGCCGTCCAGCACCTTGTTGCCGTCGACATCGGTGTAGAACATGCCCTCGGCCCCGGCGAGCAGGCGCGGTGCCGCCTTGAACTGCCGGTTGGCGGTGAAGGGCATCCAGAAATTGTCGAGAACGGGCGCGTTCGGGGTGATGTGGTTCATGAGGGCCTCCAATGGCGATACGCGACTTCGCGCGTTTCGCCGTTGCAAAACAAGTCCCTTTCTTCAAAGTCGTAACGCATTGAAAAGATGAGGTCGTTCGGACTATGTTTGCGATGTATTAAACAGCTGAAAAAGGAGCCATGCAGTGGCCGAAGATATCGGCGGAAGGCTCCGCTACCTGCGCATGGCCCGCAATCTGTCCCAGCGCGCCCTCGCCAAGCGTGCAGGGGTGACCAACGGCACCATCTCGCTGATCGAATCCAATGCCACCAACCCCTCGGTGGGCGCGCTCAAGCGCATCCTGGACGCGATACCGATCGGGCTTGCCGAATTCTTCGCCTTCGAGCCGGACCGGCCTGCCCGCGCTTTCTATCTGGCCGAGGAACTGACAGAGATCGGGAAGGGTCCTATCTCCTACCGCCAGGTGGGCCACAACCTGTTCGGCCGCAGCTTGCAGATTCTCAAGGAGTGTTATCAACCCGGCGCGGACACGGGAAAGATTCTGCTGACCCATGAGGGGGAGGAGGGCGGCATCGTGCTCTCCGGCCGGTTGGAGGTGACGGTGGAGGACGAGCGCCGCATTCTGGGCCCGGGTGATGCCTACTACTTCGAAAGCCGCCGGCCGCACCGTTTCCGCAGCGTGGGGCCAGTGCCTTGCGAGGTCATCAGCGCCTGCACGCCGCCCAGTTTCTGAACCGAGTTTCTGACACGCGCGGCAGCCGCTTGGCGTGCCTCTGCCGCCGCGCTAGAGCGGGCGCCATGGAATCCTCTTCGCCGCTGCGGCTATCGGCGTTCGCTCTCTTCACGGCCTTCTTTCGCGCCGGGCTGATGGGGTTCGGCGGTGTCTTGCCGATGATCCGCCGGGTGATGGTTGATGAACGGAAATGGCTGACCCCGGCGGAGTTCAACGAACTCCTGGCACTCTGCCAGTTTCTGCCCGGCGCGAACGTCGCCAATCTTTCGATCATCTTCGGATCGCGCGTCTGCGGCATCGGCGGGAGTGCGGCTGCGCTCACCGGCCTGCTCGGGGCACCGGTCGTGATCGTGCTCGTCATCGCGACGCTTTATAAGCGCTATGGGGACTATCCGCCGGTCGAGCATCTGGTGACGGGCCTGTCCGCTGGGGCGGCCGGCCTCATCCTCGCGACCGCGCTCAAGATTGCGATGCCGCTGCGGGGCTCCCCCTGGGCGCTTGCTGTCGCGGCGGCAAGCTTCGCGGCCCTCGGCCTGTTGCGGCTGCCCTTTCTGCCGAGCCTTTGCGTGCTCATGCCGGCGAGCATCGCCCTTGCCGGATGGAAAATCCGAAAATGACGCCGCTCCTGGCGCTGGCCTTGATCTTCGCCGAACTCTCCTTTCTGGCAATCGGTGGCGCGTCCACCACGCTGCCCGCCATGGAACGGGCCGTCGTCCACCAGCAGCATTGGATGAGTGCTGCCGAATTCGTTCGCCTCTATGCGCTGGCGCAGGCAGCCCCCGGCCCCAACATGCTGGCGGTGACGCTGTTCGGCTGGCAGGTGGCGGGCATTCCCGGCGCCATGGTCGCGACCCTGGCCTTCCTGCTCCCGGCCTGCGGCCTCGCTTATGTCGTGGGGCATCTCTGGTCGCGTTTTCGCGACCGGCGCTGGCGGCGGGTGGTCCAGGCCGGGCTGGTGCCGGTCACGGCCGGGCTGATGCTCGCGGCGGCTTTTCTTCTCTGCCGCGGGGCTACGGCCGACTGGCGCGCGGCCGTACTCGCGGGCCTCGTCACCATCGGATGCCTTTTGACCAAAAGGCATCCGCTGTGGTTTTTGGGCGCCGCGGCCCTCGCCGGCCTGCTCGGCTTTCGCTGAACGGCTATTTCACGCTGGAGAAGCTGGTCGGTACCAGGAACTGGCTGGAGATGGTGGCGACGATCGGCTTCTCGCGCTCGGACTCGGCGCGCTTGGCTAGCCAGTCCGGGTCGCTCGCGAAGGCGTTCCACTTCTGCTCGCGTTCGGCCAGGCTGTCCCAGGCTAGCATATAGGTGAGGGTTGCCGAAGACTCGCCCACGAGCGTCGTCCAGAATCCGGCCTGGCGGATTCCGTACTTCTCGAAGAAGCCGAGGGTGATGGTCTCGAAGCGGTTGAGCAAAGCGGGGAGGCGCCCCGGCAGGCAGTGGTAAACGCGCATTTCGTAGATCACGGTGCTGGGTCCTTGAGTTGAGGCGCGGGCCGGCGAGGACGGATGCCGGACCTTCTTCGGCGAAGCCTCGCTCGTCTTGTCCGACGCGACAAGGGGCTTGGTGCGCTGTGCGACAGGCGGTCTGCCAAGCCGAGTGCAGCATGCAGGAATGGCATGCGTCAGCACCATTTCTTTTGAAAATGCATGACTTACATGTCTGAAGGCACGGTTTTGCTGCACCGCACCCAGGCCTATCTGCCGGTCCAAGGAAAGGGGCTCAAGCCCGTTCCCGGGGACAACGCGCCCCAGCCAGTCTTAGGAGATGATGATGAAGAAGATGCTCATGGCGGCCGTGGCCGCCGCCACCCTCGGAATGACGGGTGCGGCACTCGCGGCTACGCCGGTCGTGCATCACGCGACCGGCGCCGAGATGGCCCGGAATTCGGATGTTCTGCCGAGCCAGCGCCCGGCCTATCTTGCACGGAACTCTGATGTTCTGCCGAGCCAGCGCCCGGCCTATCTGGCGCAGAACTCCAACGTTTTGCCGAGCCAGCGCCCGGCCTATCTCGCCTGATCGCACGATCAGCGCGAGCATAAAAAAGGCCGGTCCCGAGAGGGGCCGGCCTTTTGCGTTTCAGCGCGTTCCAGACGGCGGCAGCGGCCCGTTAGCGGATGGGCCCGGTGCCGAGCCCGGCATTACCGGTCCCGGGTGTCGCTCCGTAATAGTCGTCGATGGTGCTGGCATGGCGGCCGCCCCAGACATCAAGCTCGCCAGCCTCGTAGGTCGGCGCACCTTCGAGCTGGGCCCTGTCGGCGTCGACCACATAGCCTTCGACCCGGGTATCGTAGTGAAGCTGCCTCCAAGGCAGCGGATGGTAGCGGTCACCGATGCCCAGGAAGCCGCCGAAACTCATGATGGCGTAGTCGGCATGGCCCGAGGCCTTGTCGAGGATCACATCATAGACCGTGCCGAGCTTCTCGCCTGCACGGTCATAAACCGCGGTGCCATTGACTTGGCTCGCCGCGATCTTCTGGCCACCGGTTTCGCGGGGGTTGGTAATACCGGCCATTTTTTCCTCCTTCGGTGACGTTGCGTGCCACCTGGGAGGGAGATGGGAGCCGGGTGCGGGCGCGGCAATGCGGCGGGGCTGCCGAATGGCCGGCGCATCGCCGCGACCGCTTCAATTCTGCGTGTCGGTGGGGGAGGGGGAGGCGAGGAGCAGCGCACCCTCCAATGCCGTTTTCAGCGCGCGGGCGGCCTGATGGTTCATGCGCAAATGCGCGACCACGACATGATCGGAGGCGATCTTGTTGTTGGCGAGCGGGATGTCGCGCGTTGCTGTCAGGGTCACCTTGAGAATCCCGTTCATGTGGCCGAAGGCAGGGGCGTTTTCGAAGTAGAGAATGGGTGCGTTGGCACTCGCGATGCCGGACACGGCACCTTGCAGGCTCGGGATCGTCTCGACGATCAAGGGAGGCTCTTTGTCGGCCATGCGGCGGCTCCGGCAGTATGTTGCTGTGCGGCAAATCTAGGCGCCGACCGGCCAGAAAGTCGAGTTTCATGATCGTAATCAGAAAGGGCAGGTCAGCGGGCCGCAGGACGGCCGGCACGGCTTATCCCGCGAGCGGGACCAGATCGTTGCTCTGTCATTAAACATCCGGCTTCCGCGGCAGGGCGACGTTCACGCCAGCGCGATCAGTTGCGAAGGTTCATCACATTCTCTTGTGATTCCAAAAATGTGCCAGAATTGGTGGCCACCCTCGTGCCTTGACGGAACGAGAGTCGCCTACATATGGCGATCTCGAAACAACATCCGCCATTGAGCAAATGGAGGTTATAGTGAAAAAAGATTTTGGCATCGTTCTCGTTGCCGTTTCCTTGATGTCCGGTGCCGCCATGGCCCAGACCACCAGCTACCAAACGACGACGACGACGGTCCCGGCCGCGCCGCCCGTTGTGACACCTGTCGCACCCCCGCCGCCGGGCACACTGAGCGTCACGACCGAGAAAAAAGTCCAGGATGCCTACGGGGATTCGCAGACAACGCGGAGTACCACTTATGGCGGTGTCAACGGAACGGTGTCGCAGAGCGCGACCACCACGGTGCAGCAGCCGCCTCCGATGGTCACGACCACGACGCGTACAACGACGACCAACTGACTGTTGCATGTGAAAATAACGGGAGGGAAACAATGACCAATCTGACATCGCGCCTCGGCCTTGGCGTCACGCTGCTCGTCGGGACGTGCGGCCTCGCTGGCTGCGTGAGCTATGCTCCACCGCCGCCGGCGACCCACACAACGACGGAGAGTACGACGACAACCGAGCCCGCCACGCAACCACCCGCGGTGATGGTGCAACCGAATTCGACGACGACGACGACGACGCAAACCGTGCCGGCTCCCTGACGCCGGATCTTTCGGCGCGGAAAGGGCGCCGCGCAAGCGGCACCCTTTTGGCCGCAGGACCTCGCCGCTATGTGCTTGAACACCCACTACGCGTACACGAACGATCTGGAGGGCGTCTGAATGTCTTATGAGGCTTGGACCTGGATTATGATCGGCCTCATCATCATCGCGATTGCGGGGCTTGTCGCCACGATCATCTTGGACATCAGCAAACGCGGTTCTCCTGGCGCACTGACGGGCGCAAGAACTCTGCTATCGGTTGTCGGCATCATCGGCGCGGCCGGCTTTGCATCTTTGAGCCTGGGGGTGTTTCCCTTGGGCCACCCGGGTTCCGCGACCTCGACCCATAGTGGCGTGACGACCGGCCAGAGCGGCATTGTCACGCAGGGTCAAAAAAGCACGACCGCGACAGGCCAGTGACAAATCGCGAAGGTAGTTGGCCTGGGCTTCTC
>NZ_DATJJK010000105.1:0-13626 GCF_035492295.1 Acidisoma sp.
GCAGAGGCGATCGCGCCTTATGTCGTCTGGAGCCGGGTAATCGAGATGGAATGAAGGCTCCTCTTTCTTCCGGGCGATTGACCCCGCTGCCGAAGACAAGTTGCTCGCTGATGCGCGAGCAAATCGGCGCCCAGCGTGTGAGACAACGGGCAATAGCTGGGTAGAGCAGCATCGTCCATTACGCCACTGGATCCGAGCGGGCGAGCAGCGTCAGGCCTCGCGACGATTGTCCGGCCAACGCAGCCTGTATTGCAAGGATCAGCGCCCCCGCCTCCTCCTGAATCGCACAGAGCAGTGCACCACTCGCGGGCTGCATCGTGGACCGGGCCAGACAAAAACAGTGTCCGGTGGGTTTCCCACGCAATAGTCCGCGCGTTACGATCGGCCACGGCGCTACGGCGCCCATCAAGTTCCAGGGCAAGACAGGAATGGTCGTCGTGTGGATCGACTGCGGCACCGATGCGCAGAGCGAGATCGCTTTTGGCACCAGCGCCTTTAAGGCCTCGGCGTGCAGCCGGTAAAGGCGATGGGCGAGAAATCGGTCCATCAGCCGGACGTGATTATTCGCGGCGCGTCAGGCGGCGTGACGCCCGTGGCGGTGGAGCTGCTGCCCTACTGAGGCGACGATACACCCTGGGCCCAGGCGACTTTCACGTCGACGGATTTGCGGACGATGCAAGCGGTGCTGACAAATACCAAGGAACTCCGCTCTCCGCATCCGGAGCCTTCCGTTTTTCCGACGCAACTCCAGATCGCACCGGCGATCAGAAGCGAAGGAACTTGGACGACCACCGGCGCAGGCAGCGGCCAGGTCACTGGAAGTCGTCTCAGTTATTGTCGATCTGGGAAGTTCCTCTCAAGGCAACGACATACTCGCAAAGTTGCTGGTTCTTGACCTATACATTATGTCCTGCCGGGCGGTCACGAGAAGAACGAAACTCTCATCTCGAAAGGCAGCTCTTTTAACTTCGACAGAATGACCCTCGCACATCGACCTTTTGAGTTCATCAGCGGGAGACGAGAAGACGGGAGGCGTCTGGCATGTTCCATCTGGTTCGACCACCCACAAGTTGCGAGCGTATGCGGCAGAAGGAGCTAAGGAGAGTAAGCTAACGCCGTGGCGCTCGAGAGCCCGCCACAAAAGCCTCGTCCGATTTTCTCCGTTTTGAGAAGCCTATGCCCTGCCCCCGGATCGATGTCTATTGATCCCGTGTTAGGAGCAATTCCGACGGCCGACCGCCGTACTGGGAGGCGAGCACCGGAAGTGCCGCATCACCGTAGAAACTGCCTGCCAGAGCGGCTCGTCAGGTTAATGACACTAATCCCTCTCGATGGGGCGGCTACCGGCAACTGCACCTGACTCAATGGTGTTCACGGTGCATCATCCATGATGCTGGCTTCGGCGGCAGACCACCACTACCCTCGATAATCCCTGCGCTACTGCCCGCATGGATCGCTCTTTAGCGAAGCTGGAGCAAGCGTAGCCGAGCATCCCATCATCGGCCCACCAGGGAATCTCCCAGGCACACGCGAATTCATTCCTCGCGGAAGCCAGGTCGGGTCCACATCCCACTCACGAAAGCTCTGGCTAATGCACGATAGTGAATCAAACCCAGCGCCGGGTCGGCTAAAGACTTCTCGGATAGTCTCCTAACGCGAACTCCGAGAGTGACAGCTTGGTGCTGCTAGCGCCGTGCGGCTAGTTCCAGGCGGAACAGCACCGCCGTTGTCAACCTCCCTGCCAGATGAGTTTGGCGTTCGCAAGCTCAAGCGCACCGAGCGCGCCAAGCTCGCGCCCGAACCCCGAGCCTTTCGTGCCGCCGAAGGGCGCTCGCGGATCGGACCGAACGAAATCATTGATGAAGACGGCACCTGCCTCGATCTGCGAGGCGACGCGGTTCGCACGGTCGAGATCGCGGCTCCAGATAGCGGCACCCAGCCCGAATTCCGTCCTATTGGCGAGCTCCACCGCCTCCTCCTCGGTCTCGAAGGAGAAGATCATGGCGACGGGGCCAAAGAACTCCTCCAGCGCGATGGGCGCCTCCGGCGGCAGGTCAACCAGCACCGTTGGCGGATAGAAGTAGCCGGGGCCGGGGCTAGGTTCGCCACCGGTCAAGACGCGGCCGCCCGCCTTGACCGCCTCTTTCACTTGGCGGTCAACATTATCCCGCAGGTCGCTGCGCGCGAGGGGACCGAGCTTAACACTGCCCTCACTCGGGTCACCCATCGGCAACGCCTTTGCCTGCTCTGTGAAAGCCGTTGTGAACGCCTCAAGCAGTGGCTTAGCAACGAGAAAGCGCTTAGCCGCGATGCAGCTCTGCGCGTTGTTGGAGAAGCGCGAAACAATGCCGAATTGTACGGCTTTGGCAAGGTCGGCGTCGTCGAAGACAATGAATGGGTCCGAACCGCCGAGTTCCAGCACAACCTTCTTGCCGTGCCGCCCGGCCTCCGCCGCGACAGCGCGGCCCGCGGCGACACTGCCGGTCACCGTCACCGCGCGGATGCGCGGATCGGCGATGACAGCCGCCGCGCGTTCCCGCCCGATCGCCAGATTGACGTAGAGGCCATTCGGCCCCCCGGCATCCTGCACCAAGGCTTCCAAGGCCTCAGCCGAGCCTTGCACCGTCTCCGCATGCTTGACCAGGACAGTGTTGCCGACGAGCGCGGAGGGAATGAAGAAACGCAACACCTGCCAGAATGGCAGGTTCCACGGCATGATGCCGAAGATTGGCCCAAGCGGCTCGTGAATGATGCGCGCGGGCGTGCCCGCAATGGGCTGCGGCTGCAGGTAGGTTTCCGCGGCCTCGGCAAAGTGCCGCGCGCCGGAGGCGGCTTTCTTGACCTCACCAATTGCTTCCGCAAGCGGCTTGCCCATCTCGGCCGTGATTAATCGGCCATACTGGTCTGCCCGCTCTTCCAACAGCTCAGCGAGGCGGATGAGAAAGCTTCTGCGCTGTGCTAGCGAGGTTTGCGACCAGTGCTTCCAACCATCCCAAACGCGCGACAGCCGTGCTTCCACCCCCGCGGCATCGTGTTTGGGATAAGTCGCAATCAGGTCACCTGTCGCCGGGTTGCGTGATTCGAATGACATTCGCCTCTCCCTTGACCGGCCTCTTTCGGGCCGGCTCTCAGCATACGGTCCGATAGCGCTCAATGCAGGTGGACAAGACGTCCGCTCCGGGCCGCTTCCACCAATCCTGCGCCGAGAAGATCTCGACCTCCTGGGCGCCGTGATAGCCTGCCTGCTCAATATGCGCACGGATCGTGCGCAGGTCGATCACCCCGTCGCCCATCATGCCGCGATCCGTCAACAGGTCGCGCGTCGGCACGAGCCAGTCGCAGATGTGATGCGCCAGGATACGGCCCCCTGCACCGGCGCGCGCGATCTGCTCATAGAGCTTTGGATCCCACCAGACGTGATAGACGTCGATCGCGACACCGGTGCCGTCACCCAGATGGTCGCAAAGGTCGAGCGCCTGCTCCAAGGTATTCACGCAGGCACGATCTGCCGCATACATGGGATGCAATGGCTCAATCGCCAGCGGCATGTTCTGAGCCTGCGCATAGGGTAGCAGCGCTTCCAAGCCGCGTAGGACCATATCACGCGCACCGGACAAATCCCGCGAACCGTCTGGCAAACCGCCAACTACCAGGACAAGGCAATCGGCACCGAGCGCCGCCGCCTCATCCACCGCGCGTTGGTTATCCTCGACCGCAGCAGCGAGGCCTTCGGCCGTCGCCGCGGGAAACATGCCCCCCCGGCACAGGCCGGTGACGCCCAGGGCGTTGCCGCGGATGATGCGAGCGGCCTCGGCCACGCCCGCCTTCTGAACCTGGTCGCGCCAGGGGGCGATTGACGTGATGCCCCGCGCGAGGCAGGCATCCACCGCGCCGGCCAGATCATAATGCGGCCGCACGGTTGCGAGATTCATAGAAAGGCCAGAGACGTTCACGAAACACCCCCGAGGGCCAGCACCTGCCGCATGCGTGATGCTGCGCGTTCCGGGTCATTCAGAACGCCGGCTTGGTCTGCCAAACGAAAAAGCTCAGCAAGATGCGGGAGGGAACGCGCGCTCTGCTGGCCACCGAGCATGAGAAAATGATCCTGCAAGCCATTGAGATAGGCGAGAAAGACAACGCCTGTCTTATAGAAGCGTGTCGGCGCCTTGAAGATATGGCGCGAGAGGGGCACGGTCGGCGCCAGGATGGTGTGGAACCCGGCCTCGTCTCCAGCTGCCAGTCTCGCCAGGGCAAGCGAGGCTGCGGGCGCGATGGCGTCGAAAATGCCGAGCAGCGCATCACTATGGCCCTCGGCGTCGCCCGCGATGAGGTCCGCATAGTTAAAATCATCGCCCGTATACATCCGCACACCTGGCGCCAGGCGGCGGCGCATCATGATCTCCTTCTCCGCCGAAAGCAGAGAGATTTTGACGCCATCCACCTTCGCCGCATGCGCATTGATGAGACCCGCGCAGACATCCATCGCCGCGAGATGGTCACCCTTTCCCCAATAGCCGCTCAGGGCCGGATCAAACATCTCGCCGAGCCAATGAATGATCACCGGCTTGCGTGTCTGCGACAGGATGCGGTCATACACCCGGATGTAATCCTCGGGGCCCTGCGCTACAGCCGCGAGTGCCCGGCTTGCCATCAGGATGATGCGGCCACCGAGCGCTTCGATCACCTCGATCTGGGTCTCGTAAGCGCGGATGATGTCATCCAGCGAGGTCTCAAGCCCAGGTTGCAGATGATCGGTGCCGGCCCCGAAGGCGATCAGGGCGCCGGGGCGTGCCTTCGCGGCCTCCGCCGCATGAACGCAAAGCGTCCGCGCATTCTCCCAGCTCAGGCCCATGCCCCGCTGAGCGGTATCCATCGCTTCCGCAATGCCCAATCCGAGATCCCACAGATAGGAACGGAAGGCGATCGTGCGCTCCCAATCGATCGCCGCGTCGAGCCAAGGATCATTATCCGCAAGCGGATCCACGACGACATGCGCTGCCGCGAAAGCCACGCGATTGAAGTGCGGCGCCGCAGCCGGCTTGGGCAGCGGTGTGCCGGTGAGGCGGTACTCGCTCAGGCTGCCATCGGCCTGGGGAAGACGGAGAGGGGCCATGGTCTTATGCCACCGCCCGCCGAATGCCGGAAAGCGTCAGCGCCGGCACGTCGACCCAACGCCGCTCGCGCCAGCTCTCGGTCGCGAGCTCCGCAAGCTGCACGCCTTTCGCCCCTTCGAGCAGATCGAATTTCCACGTCGTGCCGCTGACGACGTGGCGGATGAACTCCTCCCATTGGAGTTTAAAGCCATTTTCATAGCTCGCATTGTCCGGCACCTCGTCCCACTGCTCCTGAAAGCGCATCGTCTGCGGCTGGTCAGGATTCCACACCGGACGCGGGGTGTTCACGCGATGCTGGGTGTAGCAGCGGGTCAGCCCGGCGACGGCCGAGCCGTGCGTCCCGTCAACCTGGAAGGTTACCAGGTCGTCCCGCTTCACCCGCACGGCCCAGGACGAGTTGATATGGGCAATGATGCCTCCGGCGAGGCGGAAGGTCGCATAGGCCGCGTCGTCGGCATCGGCCTGATAACGACTGCCCTGCTCGTCGACACGTTCTGGAATATGGTTCGCGCCCAGGCAACTTACGCTTTCGACCTCCCCGAAGAGGTTATCAAGCACGTAACGCCAATGCGGCACCATATCGAGGATGATGCCGCCACCGTCCTCCTTGCGATAATTCCACGACGGGCGCTGTGCCGCCTGCCAGTCCCCCTCGAAGACCCAATAGCCAAATTCTCCACGAACCGACAGGATGCGGCCGAAGAAGCCACTCTCTCGCAGCATAGCGATCTTCCTTAGGCCAGGCAGATAGAGCTTGTCTTGAACGACGCCGCTCTTCACCCCATGCTGTTTCGCAAGCGCCGCAACATCGAGCGCTTCCTGCAATGTCTCGCTGACCGGCTTTTCGCAATAGACGTGCTTGCCTGCCGCGATCGCCTGTCCGAGCAGGCTGACGCGCATCTGGGTGGAGCCCGCGTCGAAAAAGACCGTGTCATCCAGGTTGCCAAGCGCCTCATTGACGCTGCTCGCGACGCGCTTGATCCCATGCCGAGCCGCAAGAGCCGCAACCTTCTCGTAGTTTCGGCCCACGAGAATCGGGTCGGGCATGACGCGATCGCCGGAAGGCAGAGCAACGCCACCTTGATCCCGAATTGCAACGATAGAGCGTACGAGATGCTGATTGTAGCCCATCCGCCCGGTTATGCCGTGCATGATGATGCCAAGCCGCTGTGTAGCCACTGTATTGCTCCTCCCAGAGCCGGCTCTTGGTAACCGTCTGGTTACCACGGAAGCATGCAAGGAGCGATCATGTCAAGCGTTGCAGATGTGTCGTGTTGCCTGTGGAATCAGGCTATCAGCGCAAAGAGGCGAGGACGACCTGAACGATATGTTCGCCCCAGGCATCGGTTTCCGCCTTGGAGCCGAGATCACGCCGGAAGATCGTCGACAGCGTCCAGCGGTTGGACAAGTAGAAAAAGCCGAGCGCGGCGATGCTGATATAGACCTTCACGGGGTCGGTGCCCGGCCGGAACACGCCCTTTTCTGCACCACGCCGCAGAAGATCCGCAGTCTGCGCGACAAGGGGCGAATTGAGATCAAATATGCGGGCCGAGCGCTTCAGGAACTTGGCCCTATGCAGGTTCTCGGTGTGCAGAAGACTCAGGAATTCCGGATGGTCAAGGTAGTAGCGCCAAGTGAACAGAACGAGCTCTCGCATGCCATCTTCCGGATCCCGCTTGTCCAGCTGGAGCTTGGTCTCAGCCGAGCGGATCTGCATATAGCTACCCTCAAGCACCGCCAGGTACAGGGCCTCCTTGCCGCCGAAATAATGGTAGAGCATGCGCTTGTTGGTGCCTGCGCGTTCCGCAATGGCGTTGATGCGGGCGCCTCCATACCCTTTCTCCGCAAACTCCTTAGTTGATGCTGCGAGAATGGCCGCACTCGTCCGCTCCGGGTCGCGCGGTAGCGCCGACTTGATCTCGCGTTGGGAAGTTTCCGGCTTCGCAGGCCCAGCAGTCTGCTTCGAGAGTTTTACCATGGGGTATCAAGCTATCGGTGCGCGATCTCCTTGACAAGCACGCGGCTTGATCCTTAGCCTATAACCAACTGGTTACCTGCGGCTTCCAGGCCGTGAGTGGCAAAGACCAGGCCATGGGATGGAAACGCGTGCGGCAGATCATGGACAGCGGCGTGGACGATAGGGCTGTGCCCAGCTTGCTGGAGATGCGAGACATCTCCAAGAGCTTTGGTGCGATCCGCGTTCTGAACGGCATTTCCTTCGACGTCCGAGCCGGGGAAGTCCATGCCCTTTGTGGCGAAAACGGCGCCGGCAAATCGACGCTTATGAAGATCCTCGCTGGCGCCTTCCCGCCGAGTGCGGGCGAGATCTTGTGGGATGGGCGGCCCATTGCCTTCGCCCATCCGCTTGAGGCGCGCGCCGCGGGCATCGGCATCATTCACCAGGAGCTGAGCCTGCTGCCCCATAGGACGGTTGCGGAAAATATCGTCCTGGGGCGGGAACCGCAGCGCGGCGGCCGCGTTGACCGGCGGCAAATGCTCTCGTTGGCGCAACATGCACTCGACCGCCTCGGCGCAGCCATCCTGCCGGACGCCCAAGTGTCCGATCTCTCCATTGCGGAACAGCAGGTCATCGAGATCGCAAAGGCGTTGCTGGTGGATGCGCGGCTCCTCGTCTTTGACGAGCCGACCGCTGCACTCGATACACGGGAAAGCGACAAGCTCTTCAATGTCATCGCCGAGCTGCGGCGCAGCGGGGTCGGAATTGTCTACATCTCCCACCGCATGCGGGAAATCTTCGCCATCGCCGACCGCGTGACCGTGCTGAAGGACGGGCAGGTGATGGGTACGATGACCGCTGCAGAAGCTATTCCCGATAAAGTCATCCGCCTGATGGTGGGTCGCCCCGTCAGCACACTTTTTCCACCACGGCAAAATCAGGCGGATTCGGCGGGGCCCCCTCTTCTCAGCCTCTCGGCCGCCGGCAACGCGGCACTACGTGATGTGACCTTCACACTTGGTGCCGGAGAGATTCTCGGCATCGCGGGTCTCGAAGGGTCAGGCAAGAGCGAGATTGCGCGTGCAATCTATGGCGATGTGCCGTTCGGCACCGGTGTCACCGCCCTATTCGACGGCAGGCCGGCGCCACGCAGCCCAAGGGAGGCGGCCGGGCGCGGAATCGCCTATCTGTCCGACGACCGCAAGGCAGAAAGCCTCGGCCTGCGGCAGTCTCTGCGAGACAATACGGGCCTTGCTCTGCGTGCTCTCGCTTCTATGCTTGCGTTGCCGTCACGCGGCCGCTGCCGTGCCGAGACAATCGACGAGCTGTTGCGGAAGGTGGAGCTGCGGGCCGCGGATTTCAGCGTGGCCGTGAACAAGCTTTCGGGCGGCAATCAGCAGAAGGTCGTCGTTGCACGCTGGCTTGCAACCGAGGCGCGGATCTGGGTCATCGTCGAGCCGACCCGGGGCATCGACGTTGGCGCGAAGGCGACGATCTATGCGCTGCTGCGGCGCCATGCGGAGGCCGGAGGCGCCGTTCTCATAGTTTCCTCTGACCTGACCGAGATCATTGGTCTGAGCGACCGCATCCTGGTGATGAGCGGCGGTCGCGTCGCGGCAGAGCTGCCGGCCGGCGCGAGCGAGGAAATGATCATGACTTATGCAGTGCACGGACCAGGAGAGTCGGCGGAGCTCGTGGCATGAGTGCCGCCGCCGCTTCCCTACGCCGAAAGAGCATCAATCTTCCGGTGGCCCTCATCCTGTGCTCCGCCCTCATCTATTCCATCGTAGCACTGGCAACGGAGCAGGACGCACAGCTCTCCTGGGCTGGCGTGATGGGGCTGCTTCAGCGCATGGTGGCGCTCGGCATCACCGCAATCGGGCAGACGCTGGTTCTTCTGGTTGGCTCGATTGACCTTTCGGTGGCCAATCTCATCAGCCTTGCGGCTATCCTCGCCGGCTTCGTGATGCACGGCAGCAGCGCGGCAATCGCGCTCGGCATCGCCGCCGCCATCCTTTGCGGCCTCGTCGTCGGGTTGATCAACGGGGTGCTTGTCGCGGTGCTTGCCGTGAGCCCGCTGATCGCGACGCTCGGGACCGGACTCGTTCTTCAAGGTGTGTTGTCGACTGCTTATGAAAGCCTTCCGGGCCATGCACCGCCAAGCTTTCGGATTCTCGCCTATGGCGGAGTGTTCGGCATTCCCTTCGCTCTCATTCTGCTGGCGGTGATCACGGCCGCCACTTGGTACGTGCTGCGCCGCACTGCCATCGGCTACCGCCTCTACGGCGTAGGCGGCAATGCGCAGACCGCCCGCCTCGCCGGTATCCGCACGAGGCGCTACGTCATCGGTGCCCATGTCGCGGCGAGCATCGCCGCCGCGGTCGCCGGCCTCTACCTCGTCAGCTGGCTTGGAACGGGCACACCCTGGATGGGTCGGGACGGCGGCTATGATCTCGGCTCCGTCGCGGTCGTCGTCATCGGCGGCACGCTCCTGTCCGGAGGGCGCGGCGGCGTGGCCGGAACGATTGCCGGCGTCTTTGTCTTCGCGACCATCGATGCGGTTTTCAACATGCTTCAGCTCAACCCGTTTCTGGCGCAAATCTTGCGCGGTGTCATCGTGGTCACCGCGGTGGCCGTCTATACGGTGCGCGGCAAGGCCCACACGGCATGATGGAGCAGGCCATCGCGCGCATTGCGGGAAAGCCCATCATCCTGCGTAAGTTGCGGATACATCCGACCATCGTGGTCTTCCTGCTGCTGATGGTGGCCATCGTCTGGCTGAGTCCGCTCTACCGAACCGCTCCTGGTTTGATGAGTCTGCTTCAGCGGGCCGCACCGATCGTCATCCTGACCTGCGGACAGACGTTTGTTCTTATCGCCGGCGGGTTCGACCTCGCGGTCGGTTCGCTCATCACGCTCGTCGTTGTCGCAGGCGCCCTCATCACGGAGGGTGATCCGTCAATGACCTGGGTAGCGATCGCGACTGTCTACGGCATCGGCATTGTCGCGGGCTGCACCAGCGGGGCGATCGTTGCTTGGGCCAAGGTGCCATCCATCATAACGACCCTCGGAATGCTTTTGGTCGCCAAGGGCATCGCCATGATGTGGTCAGGGGGAGCCCCCCAAGGCTATCTACCGCAAAATCTTCGCTTCTTCGGCCGGTATGCCTGGCGGCACGTGCCCTTGGTGACGCGCATGCCGGTCGCTGTTGTCGTGCTCGTCGTCGCTGTCGCGATCATGTGCTGGCTTCTGCATGGCACAAATTTCGGCCGCCTCTTGCCGATGATCGGTGACAACCCACGCGCCGCGGAGCTGGCCGGAGTTCCGGTGCGGCGCTATCGCATGGCAACCTTTGTCATTTCGGCCGTCGCGGCCGTTACAGCCGGCCTTCTGCTCGGCGGCTTTTCCGGCGTTTCTGTTGATGTCGGCACCGGATATGAGCTTCAGGCCGTCTCAGCCGCGGTCATTGGCGGTGTCGTGCTTCTCGGCGGCCGGGGCAGCATGGGCGGCGCCGTGATCGGCGCATTGACCCTCTACGCACTCTTCACCTTGCTGAACCTGATCGGGTTTCCGGAACCTCTGCGCGTGGGCGTGCAGGGCGTCATTCTGGTGGTGGCCGCTGCCCTGACGGCAGAGCGTGGCCGCGCCGACTGAACAATCAATAAAATAATAATAGGAGAGACGCGATGCGAGGGCGGATGGTACAGGCGGGCCTGATGGCGGTCGTTATTGCACTGGCCTGTAGCGGTGCTCGTGCGCAAACGGCCACTAGCAACGTCAGCACGATGCTGAAGGAGTTCGACTTCGAGAAGGCGTTGATGTCCGCGACACCGAAGGGACCGAGTGACCAACCATGGTTGCAGACCCTGTCTAACAGCATGGTCGACACCACGAAGTACAAGAAGCCGGCGCCGTACCATGTCTGCTTCTCCAACGCGAGCCTCAGCAATCCCTGGCGTGTAGTCGGCTGGAAGGTCATGCAGGCAACCGCGGAGAAGAACAGATCACTCATCGCGTCCCTGGATTACGCCGACGCCGAAGACAAGGACGATAAGCAGATCTCTGATATTCGGGCCTTCATCACCAGCCACAAATGCGATGTGCTGATCGTCTCGCCTCATACGTCGGATGCCTTGACGCCGGTGATTGAGGAGGCCTGCAAGGCGCTTCCGGTGATTACCTTCGATCGCAGCGTCAACACCTCTTGCCCGGTCACGGCGGTGCGCACGATCGGCGGCTACGCCTATGGCATCGCCGGCGCTGAATATGTCGTCAAGCATATGCCGAAGGCCGGCAAGCTGCTCGTCCTGCGGACGGCACCGGGTATCGACGTCTTCGAGACGCGCGATGACGCCGCTATGAAGATCTTCGATCAGGCCGGCATTAAGCCAATCGGAATCGAATATACCGGTGCCGACAACGCGAAGACCAAGGCCGTTGTCAGCGACTATATCAGCCGATTCGGCAAGATAGACGCCGTATGGGTCGATTTTGGCGCCATGTCCGTCGCCGTTGCGGAGGCGTTCGAGGATGCTGGGCTTGATTACCCGATCATCACCGGCGAGGATCAGGAAGACTACCTGCAGAAATGGCAGAAGGAAAGGTTCGAGGGCATCGCTCCTACCTACCCCGCCTATCAATGGCGCACGGCTTTGATTGCGGCGTTGGATGTGCTGCAGGGCAAGCCGGTGCCCGGTCCGAATTGGATCCTTCCGCAGCCTGTCATTACCAACGCCAATCTTGCCCAGTATGTCGACCCGAAGATGCCGCCGCTGTTCTACGCGGCGTGTGGCTGCACCGACCTGCCTGGCTATCCGAAACGTTGGGGCGGAAAGAAGTGATGAGTGGTCGCCACAACTAAATGCAAGAGACTGGGTATGATCAGTTTTCTAATCCTCGGCGGCGGCTCCGCCGGTTGCGTTCTGGCGGCACGGCTGACCGAAGATGCACGCCATCAGGTTACCCTGGTGGAGGCGGGGCGAGACCTGACTGCGGCGACCATGCCGGCGTCAATCCAAAGCCGCTATCCCGGCCGGGCCTATCTGGATGCCGGTAATATTTGGCCCAAGCTTGCGGCACTGATCGGAGCGCCCCTCGGCCAAACGGAGGGGCGCGCGCCGCGGCGATACGAACAGGGCCGCCTGCTTGGCGGTGGTTCGGCTGTCAACGCGATGGTCGCCAATAGAGGGGCGCCGGGAGATTACGACGAATGGGCTGAAGCAGGGGCTGATGGTTGGTCTTGGGAAGCCTGCCTGCCCTACTTCCGCAAGCTGGAACGGGATGTCGATTTCGACGGGCCATTCCACGGTCAGGATGGCCCCATCCCCGTGCGGCGTATCAGTGACGCCGCAATGTCACCTTTCGTCAAATCTGTCATCGGCACGCTGGAGGCGCGCGGCTATCAGCGCGGTGCGGATCAAAACGGCGCATGGAAGGACGGAATTTATACGGGCGCGATCGCAGTTGATGATCAGGGGCATCGTATTCCGACCTCGATCGCCTATTTGTCCGATGACGTCCGGGCCCGGCCGAATCTCCGTATTCTGACCCATCGCCACGCTGATCGTATCCTGTTCGATGGCACCCGTGCCACAGGCGCGGTCGTATTGCCGGAGGATGGACCGCCCGAATCGCTCGCTGCGGACGAGGTCATCGTCTCGGCAGGCGCCATACATACTGCCGCCTTGCTGTTGCGAAGCGGTGTGGGCGACGGGGCCGCGCTTTCCGCACTGGGCATCCCCGTCGTTCTGGACCGCGCCGGCGTCGGACGGAACCTGATGGAGCATCCGTCGACAGCAGTCTCTACCTTCCTGCCGGCCACCGCACGATTGCGGGATTTGAATGAGCACCACGACCACGCCATTCTGCGCTTCTCTTCCGGTATCGGCGACGCACCCGAGGGTGATATGCATGCCGCCATGATCGCACGGTCAGGCTGGCACTCCGTCGGGCAGCGCATCGGCACGCTCTTTATTTGGGTCAACAAGTCCTACTCTCGCGGTGCGGTTGAACTGGTATCCCGTGATGCCCGCGTGGAGCCCAAAGTCGATTTCCGCATGCTCTCTGATACGCGCGATCTCGAGCGCCTGAAGTTCGGTTTCAGGCTCGGCGCGCAGACCTTGAGCGATCCCCTCATGCGCGGCAGTGCCGACACGGTCTTTCCCACAAGCTATTCCCCACGCGTCGCAAAAATCGCAGGAGAAGGCTTCTTGAATGCCGTGCAGCGCGGCGTCTTCGGCGCCATGCTCGACTATGCGGGTCCCTTCCGCTCGGCACTCATTCACGGCGCCGTAACGCTGGGGACCCGGCTTCACGATCTGCTCAACGATGACGAGGCGCTGACCGCTTTTGTCAGCGCGGCCGTCGGCGGTGTGTGGCATGCCTCAGGCACGGCGCGCATGGGGCGCGCTAGCGACCCTATGGCCGTCACCGATGGGCAGGGCCGCGTCCATGGCGCCCAGGGCTTGCGGGTCTGCGACGCCTCCCTGATGCCGACGATCCCGCGCGCCAATACCAACATTCCAACGATTATGATGGCGGAGAGAATCGCTGACC
>NZ_DATJJK010000106.1:0-31848 GCF_035492295.1 Acidisoma sp.
TGTCGGCCGGCAGCACCGCCACCCCTCCGGGCTCCAACCCGGACAGGATCGCCGCCTTCTCGGCAGCGATAGCCGCGAGGCTGCCCATATGCCCGATATGAACCGGCGCCACATTGGTGATCACCGCGACATGGGGGCGCGCGATCGCCGCCAGCGGCGCGATTTCGCCGGGATGGTTCATGCCAATCTCAGAGACGCAGAAACGCGCATCCGGCGGCAGGCGGGCGAGCGTCAGCGGCACGCCCCAGTGATTGTTGTAGGAGGCGACGGCGGCATGGGTCGGCCCCGCGGCCGAGAGAATGCGCCGCAGCATTTCCTTGGTCGTGGTCTTCCCAACACTGCCGGTGACGGCGACGAGTTTTCCAGTAAAGCGATGGCGGGCGAACCGGCCGAGGGCGGCGAGCCCAGCCAGCGTATCGGCGACCGTCAGCAGCGGTGCTTCGGGCGGCAACTCCCGTAGCGGCCGGTCGACCAGCGCGCCGGCCGCACCGGCCGCCAAAGCCTCAGCCACGAAAAGATGGCCATCCCGATTCTCGCCATGGAGTGCGACGAAGAGATCGCCCCGCGCGACCGCGCGGGTGTCGATCGAAACGCCTTCTACCGCGAAGGCGCGGGAGAGCGGGCCGCCGGTGGCGGCCACGAGATCCTCCGCCGTCCACAGCGCGGTCACGCGGCGCGCTCCCCGGTCAGGCGCCGAACGACCTCGGCATCATCGAAAGGAAGCACCTCGCGGCCGACGATCTGCCCCTGCTCGTGCCCCTTGCCGGCGACGACCAGGATATCGCCCGGGCCCAGGAGACCAAGCCCGGCGGCGATTGCAGCCTCGCGGCCCGCGATCTGGGTCGCGTCCGGCGCGCCCGTCATCACCTCGGCGCGGATGGCGGCCGCATTCTCGGTGCGGGGATTGTCGTCGGTCACGATGACATGCTCGGCACCCGCGGCGGCGGCCTGCGCCATGAGCGGGCGCTTGCCACGGTCCCGGTCCCCGCCCGCGCCGAAGACGATCGCGAGTTTTCCCTGCGTATGCGGGCGAAGGGCAGACAGCACCCGGGTGATGGCGTCGGGCGTATGGGCGTAATCGACATAGACGGCGGCACCGTTCGGCAGCGTCGCCGCCAGTTCCATCCGTCCGCGCACGCCCTGCAGCCGGTGCATGCGGTCGAAAACGGCCGTATCGCCCAGCATCAGGGCGAGCGCCGCGGCGACGAGTGCATTATCGGCCTGAAAACGACCGGGCAGCGGCAGGGCGACCTCGAAACGGCGACCGCCGACCGACAGGTCCAGGATCTGCCCATCCGGGCGCGGCGTCACGGCATGCAGATTGATCACACTGCCGCCCTCGCCCACCGTACCGAAGTGAAGGCCGCGTCGGGCGGCGATGCGCGCCAGCGCCTCGTGCGTCTCCGCATCGAGCGCGCGGGCGGCGACGGCGGGCGCACCGCGCGGCAGAAGTTCGGCGAAAAGGCGGAGCTTCGCCGTTCGGTAGGCGTCCATCCCGCCGTGGTAATCGAGATGGTCACGCGTCAGATTGGTAAAGGCGCCGGCCGAAAGACGCAGTCCGTCCAACCGGAACTGGTCGAGACCATGGGACGAGGCTTCGAGCGCCACATGCTGGACGCCGGCCGCGACGAGCGCTGCCATGACCTGGGCGAGCGTGACCGGATCCGGCGTGGTGAGGCCCGCCCCCTGGGGAAAGCCCGGAGCCACCAGCCCGAGCGTGCCCAGCGAGGCCGCAGGATGGTCCGCAAAGGCCCAGAGCTGGCGCAGAAAATCGGCCGTGCTGGTCTTGCCGTTGGTACCGGTGATGGCGGCGATGCGGCGCGGCTGGTTGCCCGCCAGGCTCGCCGCCATGAGGGCGAGACGCCGGCGCGGCTGCGCGTCCAGAATCAGGGGGCGCGGCGGCACACCAGCCGGCCAGTCGGTGCCGAGCGGGGCCAGCACCGCCGCCGCCCCGCGCGCCACGGCGTCCGCTATGAAATCCCGGCCATCGCGTGTCGTGCCCGGGAGGGCCGCGAAGACGAAGCCCGGGCGCACGTCCCCGCTGGTCGCGGTGATGCCGCCGATATCGACCTCGCCGGCCCCGCCCATCACTGCCGCACGCGATGGCCGCGCGGGGTTCTGGGCGTAGGCCCCCTGCATGAGGTCAATGAGACGCATGGGCATCGTTCGGCGCCGCCACGCGATACATCGCGTCGTGGCGCAAGGATTTGGCGGCAGCGGCATCGGAGGCCGACCAGCGGTCCGCTGCCGCTGCACGAGCGACCTCCTGGGCGTGCTTGGCCGTGCGCGGGCTCGGCTCGTTGGAGGCGACATTGTCCGGCTCGCCCGGATTGTTGGGACCGTAGGGGACGACGCCGGGCGGAACGGGATAGGGGTCGGGCAGCGACAACTCCTGGTTGATCGCCGCGACATTCTCGAAGCGCGGCATCACGTTCAGCATCGGGCCGATGCGCGCGATGACATGGGCGACGGCCGGCCCCGCGATCCACCCACCCGTGGTGTAGCCATGGGTCTGCGCCGTGGGGTGGGGGCTGTCGATCGCGACGTAGACGACGTAGCGCGGCGCATTCATCGGGAAGGCCGCAACGAAGGACGCGTAGTTAAGATGGCGCCGGTAGCCGCCGCTCTCGGAGATCTTCTGCGCGGTACCGGTCTTGGCGCCGACGAAATAGCCGGGCACGTCGCCAAACTCCGCCGTGCCGCCGGTCACGATCGAACGCAGGATCTTGCGCAGCGTATCCGAGGTCGATTGCTTCATCACGCGCTCACCCTGGATGGGCGCATCACCCGGCTCGGAGGCGATGAGGGTCGGCTTGTAGAGGATGCCGCCATCGACCATGGCGACCGCGGTATTCGCGATATGCAGAGGCGTTTCGGCGATGCCATTGCCGAAGGAGACCGTCATCACCGTCGCCTTGCCCCAGGAACTGGCGGGGTGCACCTGCGGCAATGCCGCTTCCGGCAACTGAATCGGCTCGCGGGACATCAGCCCCATCTTCTGCAGCCAGGCGCGCTGGCGATCCTTGCCGACCAGGATCGCGATGCGCGAGGCGCCGATGTTGGACGACAGCTTCATGATATCGCCAAGCTGCATCCAGCGATGCTGCGGCTCGAAATCGGTAATGTGGAAGCGGCCGATCGGAATCGGATGGGTCGTGTTGAAGGAATCCCACAGGTGGATGACGTCGTCATCCAGCGACATGCCGGCGGTCTGCAGCTTGAAGACCGAGCCCGGCTCGTAGGTGCCCGTGGCGCAGCGGTTGAACCGTGCGGCCGGCGGCGCCGTCGCCAGATCATTCGCATCATAGTCCGGAATGCTGACCATGCCGAGGATCTGGCCGTTCGTTGCATCCTCAACAATGCCGCAACCGCCAATGGCCGTGTAAGTACTCACGGCATTCGCGACTTCGTCACGCAGGATCGCCTGCACGCGCACGTCGATGGAAAGCCGGAGCGGTGTCGAGTCGTCGTTCAGGCGCTTGTTGAAATACTTCTCGACACCCGCGATGCCGTCACCGTCGATATCGACCCCGCCCAACACCTGGGCGGCGGTATCGCCCAGCGGGTAGCGCCGGTCCGAGGACATCTGAAAGGACAGGCCGGGGATGCCGAGATTGTTGATGGCCAGTTCCTGCGCCGGCGTCACGCGGCGCGCGATATAGACAAAAGCCTTGGCCGAGGAGAGACGTTGGACGACATCCTGCTCGTCGAGGTCGGGCAGCACCTTCTTGAGCTGGTCGGCAACGGCCTTGGGGTCGATCATTTGCCGCGGATCGGCATAGAGGCTCGCCACGGGAAGCGAGACCGCGAGGATTTGGCCATTGGCATCGACGATGGAGGCACGGCCTGGCGGTGGTGCCGTCGCGGGCGGTGGCGGCTGGGGCGTGAATTGCTGGACCACGCGTGGCGCCGGCAGCATCGGGTTGATCAGCGTCGCGTCCGTCAGCTTGGCGGCAACTGCGAAAAAGAGCAGCAGAAAGACGGCCGACACCACAACGAGCCGCGCCCGGCTCTTCTCCAGCGCAGCGCGCCGGCGAAGGTCGGGCGAGGTCACGCGAACTGTTTCCGCCTGGACATCGCCGCCGCCCTTACGCGGCCGCGGACCCCAGGGATTGTTCGGCGCGGTGTCGGGCGGGGGCGCGTCGCTCACGATCCGGGATGCCTACTGCGTCGTCGCGTAGAGCGGCCGCGGCGGTGCGAGGGTCCCGCTGCCCGCCATGCCAAGAGAGGACGAGACGGGGCGGTACATCACGGTCGCCGCCGAAGGCGTGATGCGCGGCGCGACATAGGGCTGTCGCACAGGCTCGTTCGCTGCATAGAGCTGGCCTGCGGCTGGCTGGGTCGTGCGATGCGTAGCCCGCGCCTTCTGCACATCAACCGCCGGGCGCGGCGCGCTCGGCGCGGCAAGTGCGGACTGCGTCACGACCGGCGTGCGGCTGACCGCCGCCGTTTGCACATGCCGGGACGCGCGATGCGCGGGAGCGGGCATGGCGACCGCAAGCCGGGGCGTGGGCGCCGGGCCCGGCGGCGGCGGGGGCGCCACGTCAGGCGGCAGGACCGTGATCGCGGCCAGGTCAGCCGGTACCGCGCCATCCTGGGTCTGGGCCTGAGCCTGAGAGGCGTCGACGGCCGGAGCCGCATCGCTCGGCGCGGGCGAGGCCGCAACCTGCGGCTGCAGCAGAGCGACGGCCTGATCGGCCGATCCGGGCGCGGGAGCGGCAGAGGCCATCGGCACGCCATGGGTCGGGTCAGTGATGGCGGGGGCGATCGCCTCCGGCGGCACTGCGGGCTTCGTTACGCTGGGCGCGACCGGTGCGGGCAGATTGACCGCCAGCTGATCGAGCGTCATGAGCTGCGATGGCGCCATCGGCTTGAGGGCGAGATACTGGTTGGCCAGCGTCTGGAGCCGCTCGGGATCGTTCATGAGCGCCCAGTCTGCCCGCAGCATCCGGGTGCGCTCGCGCGCCACGTCGATATCGTGAAACGCGCTGCGCAGTTGGGCGTCCAGCGCGAAGGCCCGCTGCTTCACCTGATAGAGGTAGAGCCCCGAGCCCGCCGCAAGAACCAGACAGATGCAGGTGAAAGGCCTAATCATGCTGCAATCTCCGCCGCATCGAGCCGGCGCAAGGCCCTGAGCCGTGCACTGCGTGCACGGGGATTGGCCGCGAGCTCGGCAGAGCCCGGGCGCAGCGCCTTACGCGTCAAAAGAGAGAACTGTGCCGCTGCCGGCGGCACGAGGCCGCGCGGATCGTAGCGGGATGGGCCGGGCGTCTGGCCGGCAGCGTCGGTCATGAAGCGCTTGACGATGCGATCCTCAAGGGAATGGAAGGAAACGACCACGAGCCGGCCGCCTGGGCGCAGCAGGCGCGCCGCCTGATCGAGCGCGCGCTCGATCTCGCCGAGTTCGTCATTCACCTGGATGCGCAGCGCCTGGAAGCTGCGCGTCGCGGGATGGATGCCGGAACGGTCAGGCGGCATCACCCCGCGAATGATGGAGGCAAGCTCACCCGTCGTCGTGATCGGCTTTTCCGCCCGCGCCACGACGATCGCACGCGCGATCCGGCGGGACTGACGCTCTTCTCCGAATTTGTAGAGCAGATCTGCCAGTTCCTCGGCCGGAAGACGCGCCACCAGATCGGCTGCACTGGGACCGGCCGCACTCATCCGCATGTCGAGCGGTCCGTCCGCCCGAAAGCTGAAGCCGCGCGCCGCATCGTCGATCTGGAAGGAGGAGACGCCGAGATCGAGCACAACACCGTCGAGCGCGCCCACCCCTCGCTCGCTCAGAAGATCGAGCATCTGGCCGAACCGCCCCTCAACGAGATGGAGACGGCCGGGGAAATGCGCGGCGAGTGCTGCACCGCGTGCAATTGCGTCGGGATCGCGGTCAATCGCCCAGACGGTGCAATCGGCCTGCTCCAGAATGGCGCGCGTATAGCCGCCGCCGCCGAAGGTGCCGTCAACGTAGATTTCGCCCGCGCGCGGTGTGAGGGTCTGCAGAACCTCACCGAGCATCACGGGAACATGGCTCGCTGTGTGCTGACTCATCGCGCGACCCCCATGGCCGGCTGCGCGCCCGGCAGGGTGAGGCCTCGATTGTTGACGACCTGTCGCGCTTCGGCAGCGCGGCGCCGCGCAGCTTCGGGCTCCCAGATTTGAAAGATGGGGCCTGTGCCCATGAACAGCGCGTTCTCGGCCAGAGCCGCGTGGCCGACCAGAATCTCGTTGAGCAGGATGCGCCCCTCCTTATCCGCTTCGATCGGATAGGCGTCGGCATAGATCGCCGCGGCCAGATCGTCATATTCCGGACTGAAGAGCTCGTAGCGCTCAAGCGACTGGGCGAGCCTGTCGAACACCGTCTGCGGCCAGGCCTCGATGCAGGCATGCTTGTGCGAGGGGCGCAGGATCATGGTCACGGGCCCTTCGGCCTCGCCCGACAGCTTCTTGAGATTGGCGCGGAAGGCGGCGGGTACGGATACGCGCCCCTTGGCATCCAGCCTGTTCAGGTGGCTCCCGAGAAAATGCGTCATCGGGCCCCCTTCCACTCTCGCGCTGGCCGCAGCGTCTCCATTGACGTTCTGTGGCGAAGAGCGAGGCGTCGCATCCGCCACATCATGGGATGCCATGGGTTATCATGGGTGTAATTGGGCGTCAAAGGGATTCACGCTCACGATTTGGAAAAACTCTTAGATTTTTCCTTGAAAACAGTCGCTTCGCAGCTTTCGCCGAACCCGCCCAAGGTTACACAAAGATGTGTTTTGTTCTCCTCACGTTCATATATTTTGGCGGAATCCGACATCGCCGGAGGCGCTCCGCCCATAAAAGCCCATGGCAGAAGGGCGCGATAGAGTACCAGACGGTCTATAAGCCGGGTTCTGTCCGGGCCGCTTGCGCGGCCGTGGACGGCCATTCCTCTGGGATGCATCTTGCGATGCACCTCGCGCGACCAACCCGGATGGCGGGGCAGAAACGCCCTCGCGTCACATGGCCGAAACCATGCCGCCGGCCACCCCTATTCGGTCTTGCTCCCGGTGGGGTTTACCCTGCCCGCGCCGTTACCGGAGCGGCGGTGCGCTCTTACCGCACCGTTTCACCCTTGCCGGCAGACCTTACGGCGCACCGGCGGTTTGTTTTCTGTGGCACTGTCCCTGGGGTCGCCCCCGCCGGCCGTTAGCCGGCACCGTGTTTCTGTGGAGCCCGGACTTTCCTCCCCCATGCCCGCGAAGGGCATGAGAGCGGCCGTCCAACCGTCTGGCGGGGCGGTGATTGCGCCAGCGTCGGCCGAAGGTCAACCGCCGCTCTGCACAGTTCTCACCAGCACGGCCGCGCGCCACGCCGTCTCGGCATCCGCGGCGCCGGTAACGGCCTCAGGGCGCCAATGGCGCTGGAAGGCGCGGAGGAGGGCCGCGAAGGCCGCCTCGCCCGCCGCTACGGGCGGCACCGGATAGCCGAAGCCCGCGAGATCGGCCCGCAACTGCGCGAGATCGACCCTATCTGCCGGCGGCACTGACGGGAAATCTGGCCAGAGCCCAACCCCCTGCCCTGCCAGCCAAGGCCAGTCAAATAGCTCGCCCGGGTCGTCCTTGCGGTCGGGTGCGATATCGGAATGGGCGACAACGTTGCGCGGCGGGATCGGATGCCGCGACAGAATGCCCCGGCAGAGATCCCGCACCGCGGCCATCTGGGCCGACGGGAAGGGCCGATAGCCCCATTCATGGCCGGGATTGACGATTTCGATGCCGATCGAGCGGCCGTTCAGCGTCTCGTGCCCACGCCAATGGGAGATGCCTGCATGCCAAGCACGCTGCGCCTCCGGCACCAGGCGCCAGAGCGTGCCGTCTTCCTCCACCACGTAATGGGAGGAGACGCGGGCCTCTGGGTCGCAGAGCCGGTCGATCGCCGCCTGCCCCGTCTGCATGCCGGTGTAATGCAGCACCAGGATATCGAGGGGCTCGCCCGCCGGCCGCGCATCGTGATTGGGTGAAGCGCGCTCCCTCACAGCTTGCGCAGCACGTCGAGCGGGACGAGCACACCCTCCCGCTCGAAATGCCAGAAGGTCCATCCATTGCAGGAGGGCGCGTTCTGCAGCTCGGCACCGACCTTGTGGATCGATCCACGCAGATCGCCCGCGCTGACACTGCCGTCAGGTCCGACGATCGCCGAAACACGACGCTGCTTGTCGTACAGCACCGTGCCGGGGGCAAGCGCGCCGCTTTCCACCAGAGAGCCAAAGGCGACACGCGGCGTTTCCCGACGCGAGGGGGTGATGACCATCGCGTCGCTATGCAGCGGTCGGGTTTGCGCCAGACGTGCCCAGGCGGCTTCGACATAGGCCGGATGCCGCTCGATGCCGATGAAATGCCGGTTGAGGCGCTTGGCGACGACCGCCGTGGTTCCGGTGCCCGAGAAGGGGTCGAGCACGATGTCCTCGGGCACGGTGGAAGCGAGGAGCACCCGGTGCAGCATGGATTCCGGCTTCTGCGTCGGATGCAGCTTCAGTCCGTGCTGATTGCGCAACCGCTCGCCGCCATTGCAGATCGGCAGGTACCAGTCGCTGCGCATTTGCAGATCGTCGTTCGCGGTTTTCATTGCCTGATAGTTGAAGCGATATCGGGAATCCCGGCCGCGTGCCGCCCAGATCAGGGTTTCATGCGCATTGGTGAACCGCCGGCCGCGGAAATTCGGCATCGGGTTCGATTTGCGCCAGACGATATCGTTCAGCATCCAGAAGCCAAGATCCTGCAGGATCGAGCCGATGCGATAAATGTTGTGATAGGAGCCGATGACCCAGAGCGTGCCGTCCTTGCGCAGCAGGCGTCGGCACTCGGTCAGCCATTCGCGCGTAAACCGGTCGTATTCCGCGAAATCCGTGAAGCGGTCCCAGTCGTCGTCGACGCCATCGACGATGCTCTCGTCCGGTCGGCGCAACTGGCCTTGCAATTGAAGGTTATAGGGCGGATCGGCGAAGATGCAGTGAACCGACGCCGGCGGCAGCATCCTCATCATTTGGATGCAATCGCCGAGCAAAAGTTGGTTCAGCGGCAGTTCGCGCGTGAGATCCACATTCCTCCTCATGGTGTCGGACCAGGATGCAGGCACGGCGAAAGGCGAAGGCTCGACAGTGGTTTCAACATGACGGGGATCAAAGCGCCAGAGTGTTGAGAGAAATCGGCGCTTCCGCCGCGTAGGAAAGAGGCATCGGCTCCGGCAGGAGCAGGGCCTCTTGCAGCAGGGCCCGAACGGGCGCGAAGCCGCGGCGATGATGGACGCTCACGCCGACCCGCTCCATGGCGCGGCAATGGGCCGGCGTGCCGTAACCAGCATTCGTCTCCCAACCGTAATGCGGAAAACGGCTTGCCAGCCGCGCCATCGCACGGTCCCGGATCACCTTGGCGACGATGGAGGCGGCGGCGATGGAGAGGCTTGTCGCGTCGCCGCCCACCACGCAGTGCACCGGGCAGCCGAGCAACGGCGCCTTGTTACCATCCACGAGAGCAGCGTCGGGCGGCGCCGGCAGACGCAGCATCGCGCGACGCATGGCGAGCAGGCTGGCATGGAGGATGTTCATGCGCTCGATCTCGGCGACAGAGGCGGCACCGACCGCGATCTCCGCGATCGTTCCGCGGGCGGCGAGGAGCGCGGCGAAGGCAATCTCCCGTTTCTCGACAGAAAGCTTCTTGGAATCGTCGAGCAGGCTTGCGAGCTTGCGCGGCACGCCGTTCGGAAAGACCACGGCCGCGGCCATCACCGGACCGGCGAGCGGGCCGCGCCCGACCTCGTCCAATCCCGCGACGCGGCCGCCCGTCGCCTTTTCGAGCTTGAAATGCGGTGCCATCAGTCGCGCACGAACAAACGGCGCCAGAGAGCGCCCAGACCGCCCGCCTCGCGGCGCACCTGCGAATAGGACACATGGGGCCGCGCCGCCGGAGGGCGCAGCGCGCTGCTGATGAGCTGTCGCCCCGTCTCCTGCTGGGCGATCAAACGGCGTTGGAAGCTCACGATGGCAGCAGAGTTGTCGTCCAGCGGTTCGCGCGTGAGGATGTCGGCCAACGCCGTCGCCTGATCGAAGGCGCCGGCACGGCGGTAAATATCGATCAGGCAAAGGCGCGGCTGCACCTCCTCCGATTGCGGCCAGAGTGCCGCTGCCTGGAGGCGCCACGCCTGCGCCCATTCCGCCTCCTCGGCATCGTCCGCCGCCCAAGCGGCCTGCAACAGGCCTTCCGCCGCCGCCCAAACATCCCCCCGGCGCTGGCAAAGCAGCGCCCAAAGCAGGAAGCTGCGCGCGCAGGCGGGCGCCTGATCACGCAGCGCGGCATATTCCGGGTCGTCCCGCACGACCGCGGCATCGGCATCGCGGATCGAGGCGAGATCGGGCGCTGCCGCGCCACAGCCGGAACATTCCGCCACCCAGCGGCGCAGGGTGGAGCGCGCGGGTTCGCCAGGGCGGAAATCGAGATCGGGGGCGAGCTCCGGCGCCGGCATCTGGAAGACCGGCCGCACCATCGCACCGCAAACAGCGCAGACGCTCATCGCCCGGCCCTCACGCGCGCGCCCGGAAGGCAGCGAGCCCATCGGCCAGACGCCCCAGCGCGCGGCGCAGCCGGTCGGGGGCCACGGCGAAGCACACGCGCAGCCATCCCTCCCCGCTCTCGCCGAAGGCGATCCCCGGGGCGATGGCAATGCCATGATCGGTGACCAGCCGCTCGGCCAGGGCCAGGCTGTCGGTCAGCCCATCGACCTGCAGAAAGGCGTAGAAGGCGCCGTCCGGCGAGGCATAGCGGATGCCGGGAACGCCGCCCAGAATGTCGGCCGCGATGTGCCGCCCCTCGGCGCAATGGGCGCGGAAGGTGGGTGGCGTCACATGGTCGGCGACGGCGGCGAGCCCGCCCTGCTGGATGAAGGGGGCGACGCCGGAATGCGTGACCTCGATGAGTTCGGACAATGCGTCCCGGGTGCCCTCGGGCACGATGAGCCAGCCGAGGCGCCATCCCGTCATTACCCAGGTCTTGCTGAAGCTGTTGGCGACGATCACCCGGTCATCGGCCTCGGCGATATCGAGGATGGAGGGCGCGGCATCCCCCCCATCATAGACGAGGCGGGAATAGACCTCGTCCGAGAGCAGCCAGCAGCCGTGTTTCCGGCAGAGGGCGAGGATCGCCCGCAGCTCCGCCTCGGTCGCGGTCCAGCCGGTCGGGTTATTCGGTGAATTGAGAATGAAGACGCGGGCGCCGGCCAGCATCCGGTCCAGCTTCTCGAGATCGAGATGCAGCGTGCCGTCCTGCCGCGCGTCGAGCGCGAGGGGGTCCACCTGAGCGCCACGCAGGCGGGCGGCATTCCCGGCATTGGGCCAGGCCGGCTCGTGCAACACCACACGGTCACCCGCCCGCAGGATGGCGGATAGGCCGATCGCCAGGGCCGCCATGCCCGATGCGGTCACCATCACGCGGCCCTCGGACACAGGTTGCTTGTGCAGCCCCGTTAGATAGTGGGCGAGCGCATGGCGCAGCGCAGGCAGGCCGCGTACATCGGGATAGAGCGTCTCGCCCCGGTCAAGTGCTGCCTTGAGCGCACCTACAGCCGCAGCCGGGCTTTTCCGATCGGATTCGCCGAAACACAGAAACTCAGTATCCGGGCGCTCGAAGGCGAGGCGTGCCACGGAGACGATTCGCGACCCCTGCAGACGGGTCAGATCGAAGTGCGGAGGAGACATGCGAATCGGGCTAACACAGCGAGCCGAGCCGAGGCGAGAGGCAAAAAGTCAGGCGACGCGGCGGGGCTCTCTTTCAAGGCAATGACGCGTGGAGTCTGGCCCAGCCGGTCGCTGCTTTTCACGCCGCTTCGGCCGCAGACGGCGCCGATCGCAGGACACACAGCGCGATCAGCGACAGCGCCATGAGTCCGCCCGACAGGCCCAGTGCATAGAGCGGGCCGGCGCGATCGAGGACGAGACCAAAGAGCAAAGGCGCAAAGCCCTGCAAGATACGCGAAGGCGCCGCCAGAAGGCCGGTGCGAAGCCCGTAGCCCGCAGGGCCGAATAAGGTCAGCGGCAGCGTGCCCCGCGCGATCGTCAGCAACCCATTGCCCGCGCCGTGAAGGAGAACGAAGGGAACGGCCATCGGGGCGCCAAAGATGACCAGGAGAACGGTCCCCAAAGGATGCAACCCGGCCGCAAGACGCGCCGAAAACAGGGGCGATGCTTTCCTGAGAAGTCCAAACTCGGCCAGGCGGGCGGCTACCTGGGCGGGACCGACGAAGGCGCCTGCCGCAATCGCGGCCGCCGGCGTCGCGCCCATGGCTTCCAGCAGATGCGGCAGATGCGCCGCCAGGGCGGTCGCGACGAACCAGGTCGCGCCGAAGATTCCTGCCAGCATGATCATCGTCCCGGAAAGCTGCGCACGCTGGCCGGGCGCGTGCACCGGCGGTGGCGAAGCCGGGCGCGCTTTCGGCACCAGCAGGCGATTGAGCGGCAGCCCCACGAGCAGATGCAGAGCCGCCCAGGCGAGGCAGGCACCACGCCAGCCGAAGAGGTGAATGAAAACGGCGCTCAACGGCCAGCCGATGGTGCTGGCGAAGCCTGCGAAAAGCGTGATGCCGGTGATCGCGCTCCGCGCCTCCCGGCCATAAAGGCCGGCCGCGGTCGCGAAGGCTGCCTCGTACAGACCAAACCCCATGCCGGTGCCGATCACCAGCCAGGCGGCTGCCAGGCCCGCCGGGCCCTGGGCGAGTGCCAAGAGGACCAGCCCGGCGGCGAAAACCAGGCTGGTGCCCGCCAGCACATCCCGACCGCCGTAGCGGTCGATCCAACGCCCTGCGAGCGGACCGAAGAGGCCCGACAGGAGCAGGGCACCGGAGAAGATGCCGAAGAACCAGATCCGCGGCAGGTGCAGGCTGGCGGAAACCGGATCGGCAAATACCGCCGTCAGATAATAGGTCGAGCCCCAGGCGAGGGTTTGGGTGATGCCGAGGGTGGAAACGACGACGGCGCGCCGTTGCCTGAAGGCCGAATCGGGCATACCGATCAGCGTTCTGGCGTCAGGGACCGCGCCGCGAGATCGGTCTGCGCATTTGGCACGCCACCGGCTTTCCGTTCCGAATAACGATCAACCAAAGTCGCGCCGTGGGGTCGCAGCAGCATCGTGAATCGCACCAGTTCCTCCATGACATCGACGATCCGCTCATAATAAGCGGAAGGTTTCATGCGCCCGGTCTCGTCAAATTCCTGAAATGCCTTCGCCACGCTCGACTGGTTGGGGATGGTGACCATACGCATCCAGCGGCCGAGCAGCCGCAGCGTGTTCACCGCATTGAAGCTTTGCGAGCCGCCGGAGACCTGCATGACGGCGAGGGTCCGCCCCTGGGTGGGCCGCATACCGCCGAGTTCGAGCGGGAGGTGGTCGATCTGCGCCTTCATGATGCCGGTGATCTGCCCATGCCGCTCGGGGCTGCACCAGACCTGACCGTCGGACCACATCGACAATTCCCGCAATTCGTGGACGGCCGGATGATCGTCGCCCTTCACCTGATCAGGCAGGGGCAGGTCCGAAGGGTCGAAGATGCGCGTCTCGGCACCGAAATACCGCAGCAGCCGCGCCGCCTCCTCGACCGCGAAGCGCGAGAACGAACGCTCCCGGAGCGAGCCATAGAGCAGCAGGATGCGCGGCAGCGGCTGATCAGGGCCGAGCGAGCCGGCCAGTTGCCGATCGACAAAGCGTCGATCCAGCGCCGGCAGGCTGTCGGGATCAGGAAGGTCGCGCAGCCTCATGCCTGGCCTCTCTCGTACCATCCGCGCGAGCGTCGGACGATCTGCACCACGGAGAGCATGACCGGGACCTCCACCAGCACGCCCACGACCGTCGCAAGGGCCGCACCGGATTGGAAGCCGAACAGCGCGATGGCTGTCGCGACTGCCAATTCGAAAAAGTTGCTGGCCCCGATGAGGGCGGAAGGTCCTCCGACGCACCATTCGACGCCCAAACGGCGGTTCAGCCAGTAGGCCAGGCCCGCATTCAAATAGACCTGGATCAGAATCGGCACCGCGAGGAGGAGGATGACGGCGGGCTGGCGCAGAATCTCAGCGCCTTGCAGGCCGAAGAGCAGAACGAGCGTGAGCAGGAGCGCCATCAGGGAGAGGGGCGCCAGCCTGCCGAGCGTGCGGTGAAGAGCGACCTGACCGCCGCGCCTGAGCAGGGTCCGGCGCCAGAACTGTGCGGCCACGACCGGCACCAGGATATAGAGCACGACGGAGAGGATGAGGGTGTTCCAGGGCACCGTGATCGAGGAGAGACCCAGGAGGAGCGCCACGATGGGCGCGAACGCGACGATCATGATGCTGTCGTTCAATGCCACCTGGGAGAGCGTGAAATGCGGCTCCCCCTCCACCAGGTTCGACCACACAAAGACCATCGCGGTGCAGGGTGCTGCCGCAAGCAGGATCAGCCCCGCCATATAGCTGTCGATCTGTCCGGGCGGGAGCAGCGGCCGGAACAGATGTCCGATGAAGATCCAGCCGAGCAGCGCCATCGAGAAGGGTTTCACCAGCCAGTTGACGCCCACCGTCGTCGCGATGCCACGCCAATGCCGGCCGACCTCACCCAAGGCGCCGAGATCGATCTTCAGCAGCATCGGCACGATCATCAGCCAGACCAGGATGGCGATGGGCAGATTGACCTCCGCGACCGTCGCCGCGCCGAGCAGATGGAAGAGGCCGGGAATGACTTGCCCGAGCCCGATGCCAACCACGATGCAGAGTGCGACCCAGAGCGTCAGGTAGCGTTCGAAGGTCCCCATGCCGGCAGCCTTGGCCGGCGCGACAGCCAAGTCACTCATGGCCGATCTTGCCCAGACGGTTGCCCGTCGCATCCACCACCGCTTCGCCGTCTTCCTTGGCAAAAGCGCTGCGCTGTGGTTGGGGCAGGATATCCAGCACCGCTTCCGAGGGACGGCACAGCCTGACGCCCAGCGGTGTCACCACGATAGGACGGTTGATCAGAATCGGATGCGCCATCATCGCGTCGACCAGGGCGTCATCCGTCAGATCCGGGTCATCGAGCCCGAGCGCCTGATAGGGCGTGCCCTTCTGCCGCAGCAAATCGCGCACCGTGATGCCCATGCTGGCGATCAGTTCGACCAGTTCCGCGCGACTTGGCGGCGTCTTCAGATATTCGACGATGCGCGGCTCTTCTCCACTATTGCGGATCATCGCCAGAACGTTGCGGGAGGTACCGCAATCCGGGTTGTGGTAGATGGTGACGCTCATGATGCCTTTCCTTCGCTCGCGTCCGGTCGCATGCGGCCGATCGCGTCGACCTGGCGCTTGAGCGATAGGCGATCGAGCGCGGCAAACGGCAGCGACGTGAAAACCTTGATGCGATTTTCGAGTGCTCGGAGCGTGTCGCGGAACGCCTGAGCTTGCTCCATGGTACCTTCGACGGCAGCCGGATCAGGGAGACCCCAATGCGCTGTCATCGGCTGGCCTGGCCAGACCGGGCAGACCTCGCCTGCCGCCCGATCGCAGACGGTGAACACGAAATCCATGACAGGAGCACCGGGCTTTGCAAATTCTTCCCAGCTTTTGCTGCGCAACCCTGCCGTTGGCAGGTCAAGCGAGCGAAGCAATTGCAGGGCGCGCGGATGCACCTCTGCCTTGGGATGGCTTCCAGCGCTGAAGCCTTTGAAGAGGCCAACACCCCAATAGTTGATGAGCGATTCCGCGAGGATGCTCCGTGCCGAATTTCCGGTGCATATAAAGAGAACATTATATTTCTGATCAGACATGTTTGGCCTCCGGAGAAGGGCAGCCGCAGCTCGGAAGTGCAGACATCGCAGGCACGCAGACTTCAGGGCGCCCCTGGCAACAATCCCGCATCAAAAATCCGATCAGTCCGGACAGCGCTTCGTACGCGGCCGTGTAGCGGATCGAGCGCCCTTCCCGACGGGACTGGATCAGGCCGGCATGTTCGAGATGCGTGAGGTGGAATGAAAGGCGCGACGACCCGGCCTCAAGCGCATCGCCGATCGCGCCAGCCACCATCCCCTCCGGCCCCGCCGTAACCAACAGCCGGACGATCCTCAGGCGGGTTTCCTGGGAAAGGGCGGAGAGAGCACTGAGCGCTTGCGTTTCGTTCATAGACTATTCAATATCTCAAGAGCTATTGAAATGAAAGAGGCATGCGATGGATATGATCCCTCTCTCCTCCCAGATTTCCTTCGCGGGTGACGCTTCGCTGGCGGCCGTGCTGGAAGCCCTGCGGCCGGTTGAGCGACTGCCGCTCGTCCTCGATTATGACGGAAGGAAAATCCAACCTGGCTACCACGTGACCGAGGTCAAGGCCGGCTCCTTCATGACCATCGACTGCGGCGGCGATCCGGATGCCTGGCGCGAGACGGTGCTGCAGGTGGAGGACCTGCCCGCCTCCCCACAAACGCCGCATCACATGCCGGTCGGAAAGTTCCTCGCGATCCTCGACAAGGTCGCGCAGCGCCTGCTGCTCGACCAGGCCGCCCGGCTCACCTTCGAAATTGGACCGCCGGGGCAGCCGATGCAGGTCTTCGATGTCGATGAGCTGCGGATTTCAAGCGACGTCGCCCAGCTGCACCTGTGCGCGCGGCCGGCCATCTGCAAGCCGCGTCATCGCGCGCAGTCCCGGACGACGCCACGCGGCGGCGCGACGCCCTGCTGCTGACGATCGGGCGGATCGAGGAGGATCAGCCCTCCTCGACCTCCTCCTCCTCGAGGCTGAACTGGTCAGCCTCGCGGTCGTAGCTGAAGAGCTCCGCGTAACGGCCCCAGGAGATGACGGTGCGCATCGTATTGTCTGCGTAATCGGGGGACATGTAATCCTCCAACTCGTCGCGGAAGCGCAGCGCCGGCGCGCGATGGTTCCAGCGCTCCTCCAGCACTTGGCTGATCTGGGCGATAATCGGCACATGGGCGCGAAGGGCCGCCGCGAATTCCGCCTTGCGGTCATCGGTATCGGCTTCGACAAAGCGGCGCCCGGCATCAGTCAGCTTGATGTCGCCCTCCTCGAATTCGGCGAAGCGCAACAACTGCAGGGCCTCGCCGATGGGCAGCAACTCGTCTGCCTCCATCTGGAAGGCGGTGGCCAGCGCCGGTAGATCGGCGCGGCCATTGTAGGGTTCGCCCTCGATCGTCTCCATCAGCCCGGCCATGATATTGGTGGAGACCACGGGCAGCGCATGGAACGCGATGGCCGGCGGCGGCAGGCCACGATCGGGGGTCGCCACCGGGCGCGGCTCCACTGGGCGGCGTGTCATCAGCGCATAGATATCGTCCACCATCTGTCGGAAATCCGGATCCAGCCGCTCGCGCGGATGCGGAAATGGAACCTTCAGCTCGCTCGCGACACGACCGGGATTGGAGGAGAAGACCAGGATGCGGTCGCACATCAATACCGCCTCCTCGATATTATGGGTCACCATCAGGACGGATTTCACCGGCAGACGGTTTTCCATCCAAAGGTCGATGAGGTCGGTGCGCAGCGTCTCCGCCGTCAGCACGTCAAGCGCGCTGAAGGGCTCGTCCATCAGCAGCAGATCGGGATGGACGACGAGGGCGCGGGCCAGGCCCACGCGCTGCCGCATGCCGCCGGACATCTCTTTCGGATAGGCGTTTTCGTAGCCGCCGAGGCCGATGAGGTCGATCGCCTCCTCAGCCCGCCGCGCGCGCTCGGCCTTGGGCACGCCCTGAGCTTCAAGCCCCAGCGCCACATTCTCCTCGACCGTCAGCCAGGGAAACAGCGCGAAACTCTGAAAGACCATGGAGACGCCGCGGACCGGGCCGGTGATCGGCTGGCCGCGCCAGCGGACATCTCCGGCCGTCGGCTTCAGCAGGCCGGAGACGATGCGCAGCAGGGTCGACTTGCCCGATCCCGAGCGGCCGAGCAGCCCCACGATCTCCCCCTCTTTCAGGGAGAGATCGACGCCATCCAGGATGATGACGTCGGATGCCGCTTCCTTCGGATAGGACTGGCGGCAGTCGCGGATGCTCACAAGGGGGGCGGCATCGGTCGGCATGGTCTGGTCCAAGGGCGTCTCCTGCCGGTCAGAAGGTAAGGCGGCGGACGGCATAGGCGTGCAGCGGGCGCCATAGCACACGGTTGATCACGAGGACGAAGCTCGTCATCACCACGACGCCGAGGACGATGCCGGCGGAATTCCCGGCCGATGTCTGCTCGGCGATATAGGAGCCGAGCCCGGCGGCCCTGAGGGTGGTATGGCCCCAGGAAGCGACTTCGGCCACGATCGAACTGTTCCAGGCAGCCCCCGAGGCGGTCAGCGCGCCCGTCACGTAATAGGGGAAGATGCCCGGCAGAATCACCCGCCGCCACCACAGAAGGCCCCGGATGCCGAGATTGGCCGAAGCCTCCTTGAGATCCCCGGGAAACGCCGAGGCGCCGGCCACGACGTTGAACAGCACATACCATTGCGTGCCGACGATCATCAGCGGCGTCAGCCAGATATTGGGATCGAGCGCGAACCGGACCAGCACGATGACGACGATGGGAAAGAGCAGATTAGCCGGAAAAGCGGCCAGGAACTGTGCCGCCGGCTGGATAAGCCGCGCCCAGCGTGGCCTGAGCCCGATCCAAACGCCGATCGGCACCCAGACCAACGTCACGATGACCAGCGCCGCCGTCACCCGGAGGAGCGTGTAGAAGCCAAGCAGCACGACATGGGCAAGCGCGCCCAGCGTGATGAAGGCCGCAACGAATGCGACGATGTGCCAGACCGCGAAAGCAACGAGCAGCAGCACGAAACCGAACCACAGCCCGTCCACCACGCGGGACGGTTTGCCCGATTTCCCTGTCGGCCGCGTGAGGGGCAGGCGCATGCGCCAGCCGCCCGCGGCATTGGCGAGATCGCCGATCGCCTCGCCCGCCATTTGCAGCAGATGCGTGCGGCGCAGAACGCTCAGCACCCAGGGGTCCGGCGCCTCGCCGCCGCTCGTCATCTCGAAACGGAATTTCGCGGACCAGGCAACGAGCGGGCGAAACAGCAACTGGTCGTAGATCAGGATCACCACAAGCATGGCGATGATTGCGGCGATGACGGCGCCGAGATCGCTGTGGGATAAGGCGACCGAGACATAGGAGCCGATGCCGGGCAGCAGGAAGGTGGTGTTGCCGACGGTCACCGCTTCGGAGGCGACGACGAAGAACCAGCCGCCGGACATGGAGAGCATGGTGTTGAAGACCAGGCCGGGCATGGCGAAGGGCACTTCCAGCCGCCAGAAACGCTGCCAGATCGAGAGCTGAAAGGCGCGCGAAGCCTCGTCCAGGTCGCGCGGCACCGTCGTCAGCGACTGGTAGAAGCTGAAGGTCATGTTCCAGGCTTGGCTGGTGAAGATCGCGAAGACCGCGGCAAGCTCGGCACCCAGCACCCGGCCAGGAAAAAGATTGAGGAAAAACAGAACCGTAAACGAGAGAAAGCCCAGGATCGGCACCGATTGCAGGATGTCGAGCGCGGGGATGAGAATGAGGCCGAGCCGTCGGCTTTTGGCGGCCAGCGGCGCCACGATCAGCGTGAAAACGATCGAGACGAGAAGCGCCACGAACATGCGCAGCGTGGTACGGAGCGCGTAATAGGGAAGGTAGCTAAGCCCGAGGTGGATCGTCGTCTCGGCCGGCAGGGGAGCAAGCGTGCTGTCGGCGGCACGCGCGACGAGAATCAGCAACCCCAGGACGCAAAGGATCGCGGCGAGATCCCAGATATTGGGAACCCGTCGACCGCTCACGAAGGCGGGCAAGGCCGATGTCGTCATGGTCTGCGCCTCAGCTTGCTGATGGGAAGGGGAAAGCCGCGGGGTGCGGCCCGTCGTGGCGTCTATCCCAGGGCCGGGGCCGATGTCACCACCCTTGCAGTGATGAAGAAGTGACAGCGGCGCCGGCCGCGGCTATCGGCTCTTCGTTCGGTTCCATCCTGGACCGGCCGAGAGGAATGATCGTCCGGATGCGCCTTTCCGAACGCCGGGCCGTGCTTGCCTGTTTCCTGATCCTGGTGGTGCCGCTCGCCGTCTTTTGCGCCTTCCGGGTGCCGCTCGGCCAGGTCCCGGACGAGGGTCCGCATGTCGTACGGGCGGACAGCCTGCTGCATGGCGAGATCATGGGCCATCGCGTGGCCCGGACAAATCCGGATTCCGGGGCGCAGGACGCAGGCTTCACCGCGAATGTCGGCCTGGCCTATGCCGCCTCCTTCGGCACAGGCGCCTCGGCCCCCCTGCCGCCCTCCGCCACGGCGGCCGAGCGTCTTGCCTGGGCCCGTGGCATTCCCTGGTCGCCCAGCCGGAGTTTCGTGAGCAGCGCCAATACCGCCGCCTATGCCCCACCCTCCTATGTGCCAGCGGCGATCGCCCTCGGCATCGCCAAGCGCCTCGGCGCGACGCCGCACTGGGCGGCGATCGCGGCGCGCTTCGGCAATCTTGTCGTCTTCACGCTGCTCGGCGTGCTCGCGCTGGCCTGCGCCGAGCGTGGCCGTCTTCTGCTCCTCATGACCCTCGGCCTGCCGATGACGGTCTGGCTCGCAGGCTCGGTCAATCAGGACGGGCTGCTGATTGCGGTCGCTTCCCTGGGCGTGGCACTGCTCACCCGGGCGGACCGACGGTCCTTCTGGATGGGAACAGCGCTCCTCGCCCTGCTCGCGCTGCAAAAGCCGCCCTTCCTGCCGCTTCTTTTGCTGCCACTCACGCGATCGGTCACGGGGCTCGGCTGGCGGTCCCGCGTCGCGGCCGCGCTCATCGTTGCGGTCCCCGGCGTGCTCTGGTCACTCGCGGTCATGCACTGGGTCTCGGTGCCGCTGCTGCCCGGGCCCACCTATCACCCGGGGCCGCTCTGGCCGGGTGATCCTCACCTCACCTTTCGATCCAGTGTCGCCGCCGCACAGATGAGGGTGGTCCTGACCCATCCGCTGCGCGTCGCCTTGCTGCCGCTCACCGCCCAGGCCACGCATTTCGCCACCTACTGGCGGCAAGTTCTGGGGGTGCTCGGCGATCTCACGATCGATCTGCCGCATTGGCTTTATGGTCTCTGGAGTGTCGCCCTGCTGTCGGCACTCGCGGCGCTGGTGAACCGACCTTCTGCGCGGCCGGTCGGCCCCTGGTTGCCGCTGGCGGCGGCCGTTGCGATGGCGGGTAGCGCTGAACTCATCTTCCTGACGCAATACATGACCTGGACGCCGGTGGGCGCCGCGCGGGTGGACGGCGTGCAGGGTCGCTACTTCATCCCGATGCTGCCCATCCTTTTGCTGCTCCTCGGGCGATGGCAGATCCTGCCGCCCCGCTTCAACTGGATCTCGTGGATCGCGCCGCTCGCGGCCCTCATCGTCTCCGATGCCGTCATTCCGGGTCTCATCGCCAGCAACTATTATCGCTGAGCCGTGTCAGACGCCGGTGGAGCCGAAGCCGCCCTGTCCGCGCGCCGTCTCGTCCAGGTTGTCCACCTCGTGCCAGCGAATGCGCGTGACCGGAGCCAATACCCCTTGGGCCAAGCGCATGCCGCGCTCGACCCGGAAAGGTTCGGTCCCGCCATTGAGCAGGATGACTTTGATCTCGCCGCGATAGTCCTCGTCCACCGTGCCGGGGGAATTCGCGACCAGGATGCCGTGCTTGAGGGCCAGGCCCGAGCGGGGCCGCACCTGCAGCTCATGCCCGGCAGGCAGAGCGACGGCGAGACCGGTCGGCACCGCGGCTCTCCCGCCAGGCGGTATTTCCAGGGCTTCGTCGATGGCCGCCAGAAAATCCACCGCCGCCGCGCCCGCGCTTCCATAGGCCGGCAGCGGCAAATCCGCCCCGTGGGACAGACGGATGACGGCAACGGTCGCTTCGCTCACGCAGAGGCCCCCTTCAGCTCTTCGGCGATACGGGCGGCCAACCTTGCGGCCACCGCCTCCTTCGGCAGGCGCGGCCAGTCCTCCACCCCCGTCGCGGTGATGAGGTGGATTTCATTCTCCGCCCCCCCCATGACACCGGCGGCCTCCGACACGTCATTCGCGACAAGCCAGTCGCAGCCTTTCCGCACGCGCTTCGCGACCGCGTGCTCGACCACATGGTCGGTCTCAGCCGCGAAGCCGACGACGAGGTCTGGCCGACCCTTGGACCGGCGCGCGACAGCCGCCAGGATATCGGGATTGGGCACCAGGTTGAGGCTCGGCACCTCGGCGCCTGGCAGCTTCTTGAGCTTTGTGCCGCTTTGGTCCGCAACCCGCCAATCCGCAACCGCCGCGGCAAAGACCGCAATATCGGCGGGCAGCGCGGCCTCGCAGGCGGCCAGCATCTCCTCTGCCGTCTCGACCCTGACGAGCGCGACACCGGCAGGAGCCGGGATCGCCACGGGGCCGGACACCAAGGTCACACGGGCACCAAGGGCCGCGAGCGCCGCAGCGAGCGCATGCCCCTGCCGGCCCGAACTGCGATTCGCGATGTAGCGCACGGGGTCGATCGGCTCATGCGTCGGCCCGCTGGTGACGAGCGCGTGCCGACCGGCAAGCGGGCCCGCGTCGGGTGCCAGGCGCGCGCGGATCGCCTCCAGAATGACCGGCGGCTCGGCCAACCGCCCAGGCCCGAACTCGCCACAGGCCATGGGCCCCTCATCGGGCTCCACGACCGAGACACCGCGCGCTTTGAGGGTTGCGATATTCGCGACGGTCGCCGCATGGGTCCACATCCGCACATTCATCGCGGGCGCCACCAGCACGGGCTTGTCGGTCGCGAGGAGCAGCGTGGTCGCAAGATCCCCGGCGAGACCCGCCGCCATCTTGGCCAGGATATCGGCCGAGGCCGGCACGACGACGAGCAGATCGGCCGCGCGGGAAAGCTGGATATGGCCCATCTCGCTCTCATCGGTGAGCGAAAAGAGGTCCATATAGACCTTCTCCTCCGTCAACGCCTGAAGCGACAGGGGAGTCACGAATTCGGCGCCTGCCGTGGTCAGCACGGCCCGAACCTCGGCCCCCTCCTTCTTTAACAGCCGAATGAGTTCCAGCGCCTTATAGGCCGCGATCCCGCCCGCGATGACGAGGAGGAGGCGGCGGCCGACCAGTGTCACAGCTTCCAGCCCGAGTGGATGGCCGCGATACCGCCCGAGAGATTGCGCAACTTCACGCGGGAGAAGCCGGCATCCCGCATCATTTGGGCCAGCGTCTCCTGGTCCGGAAACATGCGGATGCTTTCGGCGAGATACTGGTAGCTCTCGGCATCATTGGCGAAAAGCTGGCCGAGCCGCGGCAGCACCTTGAAGGACCAGGCATCGTAGAGCGGGATGAGGGCGGCGATTTCGAGGCGGGAAAATTCGAGGCAGAGGAAGCGTCCGCCCGGTCGCAGCACGCGCCGCGCCTCACGCAGCACGGCGCTCTTATCTGTACAGTTGCGCAGGCCGAAGGCCATGGAGACGACATCCATGCTGGCACTGGGGATCGGCAGAGCCTCAGCGTCGGCCACCAGGAAGGTCAGGCTTTCGAGATAGCCGCGGTCGGTCGCCCGGTCCCGCCCGACCTCGAGCATCGCCGGATTGATATCGGAGAGGATGGCCGGGCCGCCGCCCTTCGCGAGCCAGCCGAAGCTGATATCGCCGGTGCCGCCGGCAAGATCGAGCAGCTTTCGTTCAGGCCGCGGATCCATCTGGGTCGTGAAAATCTGCTTCCAGACCCTGTGGATGCCCAGCGACATGAGATCGTTCATGAGGTCGTAGCGCGGCGCCACGCTCTGGAAAACCTCGCGCACGAGGGACTTTTTGTCCTCTCTCGGCACCGAGCGGAAACCGAAATCGGTCTCATCAGCAGAAATCTGGTCTGGCATGGCTTTGTCCGTCATCGCCCTTCCCCTATACGCTGGCCGGCGCCATGCCGGAACTCCCCGAAGTCGAAACCGTGATGCGTGGGCTTGCCGCCCGGCTGGAGGGCCGCGTGATTGCCCGCGCGGCGCTGGCGCGCGGCGATCTCAGACGCCTCATTCCGCCGGGCTTCGCGGAAGCGCTGACCGGCGCGCGGGTCACGGGTTTTCGCAGGCGTGGCAAATATATCCTTATGCGCCTTTCGGTCGGGCAGAGCGTGCTGATCCATCTCGGCATGTCCGGCCGCATGGCGATCCATAGCCCTCTCGAGCCGCCGCCCGACCCGGCCAAGCACGAGCATCTGGTGATGATCACGGCCGAGGGCTGGCGCATCGGCTTCATCGACCCCCGGCGTTTCGGCCTGCTCGACCTCATTCCCACGGCCAATGAGGACGCACACCCCCTCCTCCGTGATATGGGGCCGGAGCCATTGGACGCGGCTTTCGATGCGAAAGCTCTGTCGCTGGCGCTGACCGGGCGGCGGACGCCGATCAAGGCGGCGCTGCTCGACCAGCGGATCGTGGCCGGGCTCGGTAATATCTATGTGTCGGAGGCGCTGTTTCGTGCCGGTATCAGCCCGCGGCGCCTCGCCTGCACGATCCCGGGCGCGCGGGCGGCCCGCCTCATCCCCGAGATCAAGGCGACACTGACCGAGGCGATCGCAGCCGGCGGCTCCAGTCTCAGGGACTATGTGCAGCCAGATGGGGAACTCGGCTATTTCCAGCATGCCTGGAAGGTCTATGGCCGGGAGGGCGAAGCCTGTGAGCGCTGCCCGGGGCCGTCCGCCTGCCCCGGAATTCAGCGGATGGTGCAGGCGGGACGCAGCACATTTTTCTGTCCGCGTCACCAACGTTGAGGACGCCTCCCGGCTGCGCGTTTCCCGAGCGCCGCGCAGGGCAGAACCGACGTGAACAGCCCTCGTCACGCTTGACTCACCCGTCCCCCGAATTTAGAGAAGCCCCCTCAATCGGGGTCGGCTCACCGCCGCCCTCTTTCACGTTTTTGGATGTCGATCGAACATGGCCAATACCGCCTCTGCCCGTAAGCGTATCCGCCAGACGGCAAAGCGCACCGCACTGAACGTTGCCCGCCGCACCCGTATGCGTAACGTCATCAAGTCGGTCGAAACCGCCATTGCGAGCGGCGACAAGCCGGCGGCTCAGGCAGCCCTGAAGGCAGCGCAGCCCCTTCTGCAGCGTTCGGCCAACAAGGGCACGGCGCATCAGAACACGATCTCCCGCAAGATCTCGCGCCTCTCCGGGCGCATCAAGACCCTTGCCGCGTAGTCTAAACTGTTTCTAAGATGGGGGTCAGGCTGTGGCCTGACCCTATGCTTCGCCGCTACCATCGCTGTTCGATGACAATACCTGAGAAGCGCGCTCAGAGTAAAAGCGCGACCGCGTAAGTATTCTTCGCGACTGCAAAAACAAGTCGACGCCCGATTGGCGCTTGACTTTGTAAAATACAGCACAAATCGAAATATTGTTGAATATTCGATTTTTATTCTCGATCACATCACACCAGTTCTACTTGGCCTCCATTTGATTCTGGTTGCCTCGGCTGCCGTCGTGACCTAACGTAGTTTTCATGAACGTCATGCGGGGTGAGGCGATGGGGAACCCCGAAATCGGGACATTTTCGTCGTGGACCGGTGCTTTTCCCGGCACCGTCCGCATGTTCAGTTTGTTCGGCAGGCCATGGAGCTTCATTTGAGAGCCGCATCCGAAGCGAGGGTGGAAGGAAGCGAAATGGCCGCGTCGGCAGAGCTGGCGGCAGAGTGGGGCCGTGTGCGCAGCCGCCTTCAGCATGAGGTCGGCGAGGTCGAGTACCGGACCTGGCTGCGCCAGCTGGCGCTCGGCAGTGCCGATGGCGACGAGGTAACCGTCCTTCTTCCCACCCGCTTCCTGCGCGACTGGGTGCGCAGCCATTATGGCGATCGGATCAGCGCGCTCTGGCAGGCGGAGAACAACCGCGTCCGCCGGGTCGACATCCGGGTGGGCCAAGCCCCCCAGCCCCTCGCGACCCCGCTCTCCCATGCCTCCTCCACCACGGAAGTGGCGGCGGCCGAAGCGGTCGCGGCCGAGGCTGGTCCTCTTCCGGAGGGGCTCGACGACAAATCCGACGGTCGGGGCGACGGCATCGTCCTCGATCCGCGCTACACCTTCGATACCTTCGTCGTCGGCAAGCCAAACGAATTTGCCTTTGCCTGTGCAAGCCGGGTGGCGGACAAGCCCTCCTCCCCAGGCTTCAACCCGCTCTTCCTGTATGGCGGGGTAGGCTTGGGCAAGACCCATCTGATGCATGCCATCGCCTGGAAACTGCAGACGGCGCGGCGCGCCGGCGCGCCACCCGTTTCGGTCGCTTATATGTCGGCCGAAAAATTCATGTACAAATTCATCGCCGCGATCCGGAACCAGTCCACGATCGAGTTCAAGGACAATCTGCGCAGCGTCGACGTGCTGATGATCGACGACCTGCAGTTCCTCATCGGCAAGGACAACACGCAGGAAGAATTCTTCCACACCTTCAACGCACTGGTGGATGCCGGCAAGCAGATCGTAGTCTCGGCTGACAAGTCCCCGTCCGATCTTTCGGGCCTTGAGGACCGGCTGCGTACCCGCCTCGGCTGCGGCATGGTGGCCGATCTCCACGCCACGACCTTCGAGCTCCGCATCTCGATCCTGGAGGCCAAGGCGGCCAAGGCGAGCGTCTCCGTGCCGCCCAAGGTGCTGGAATTCCTTGCCCACAAGATCACCAGCAACATCCGCGAGCTGGAAGGGGCGCTGAACCGTCTGGTTGCGCATTCAGCGCTCTTCCAGCGGCCGATCACGCTCGAGACGACGCAGGAGGTTCTGCACGACATCCTGCGCGCCCATGACCGCCGCGTCACGATCGAGGAAATCCAGCGCAAGGTGGCTGAGCACTACAACATCCGCCTGACCGACATGGCCTCGGCCCGTCGTGCGCGCAACGTGGCCCGCCCCCGCCAAGTCGCCATGTTCCTGGCCAAGCAGCTGACCAGCCGCAGTCTGCCCGAGATCGGGCGAAAATTCGGCAATCGCGACCATACGACGGTGATGCATGCCGTCTCGCGCGTGGCCGGCCTGATGGACGGCGATTCCGCCTTCGCGGAGGATGTCGAACTCCTCCGCCGCATGCTGGAATCCTGAGCGCCGCTGCCGCGGCGCAAAGCCCTTCCCGCTTCTTCAGCAAATTGCAGCTGGCGCCGGCGGCCCGGTTTGCCCTCGGCCGCGCGACTGCTAATGTGCTCGCCCTTTCAGGCTTTCCCGAGGTTGGACCATGAAATTCAAGGCCGAGCGCGCTGTGCTGCTGAAAGCCCTCGCCCATGTGCAGAGCGTGGTCGAGAAGCGCAATACCATCCCCATCCTCGCCAACCTCATGATGACCGTGAAAGACGGCACGCTGACGCTGACCGCGACCGACATGGAGATCGCGATTGTCGAGCAGGTGGCCGCCACCACCCTGCAGGAGGGCGCCGCCACCGCCCCCGCCGCAACGCTCTACGAGATCGTCCGCAAGCTGCCGGAAAGTGCCGAGGTTGAGCTTGACCATCCGGGCGGGGACGCCCCGCTGGCGCTCCGCGCCGGGCGCTACGTCACCAGCATCATGGTCCTGCCGGTGGACGACTTCCCTTCCATGACGGCGGGTAGCCTGCCGCATGCCTTCAGGCTTTCGGCCCAGCTGCTGCGCGGCATGATCGACCGCACCCGCTTCGCGATCAGCACGGAAGAGACGCGCTATTATCTCAACGGTATCTATCTCCACGTGGTCCCGGGGGCGGATGGCGTGAAGATGCTGCGTGCGGTCGCGACCGACGGGCACCGCCTCGCCCGCGTGGAGGAGCCGCTGCCCGAAGGCGCCGAAGAGATCCCGGGCGTCATCATCCCGCGCAAGACCGTGCTCGAAGCGCGCAAGCTGCTGGACGAGGCGCAGGACGAGGTCGAGATCGCGCTGTCCGAGACGCGCATTCAGTTCACCCTCGGCACAGTGCGGCTGACGAGCAAGCTCATCGACGGCACCTTCCCGGAATACGAACGCGTGATACCGCGCAACAACGACAAGGTGCTCCGCGTCGACAAGAAAGATTTCGCCGAGGCCGTGGCGCGTGTCTCCGCCATCTCGACCGAGCGCTCCCGCCCCGTGAAGCTCGCGCTCGACACCGACCGCCTCACCCTGTCGGCGGCAAGCCCGGAGCAGGGCTCGGCCACTGAGGAGCTGGATGGCGGCCGCGTCTCCTATGCCGCCGGACCGCTCGAGATCGGCTTTCAGGCACGCTACCTCAACGACATCACGGATCAGATCGGCGGCGAGGTGGAATTCCTTTTCTCCGACGGTTCGGCACCGACCATCGTGCGCGATGCGGGCGACGAGACGGCGCTCTACGTATTGATGCCGATGCGTGTCTGACGCGGCCTCCAGCCTCCCGGCGACGCCCTTCCATCTCGCGCGTCTCGATCTGACCGATTTCCGCAGCTATGCCGCGTTGCAGTGGCGCCCCCAGACACGCATCAGCGTGGTGACGGGGCCGAACGGCAGCGGCAAGACCAATCTGCTGGAAGCGATCTCCCTCCTCGGGCCCGGGCGGGGGCTGCGCCAAGCGCGCGCGGCGGAGTTTCCGCGTCTCCGCCCCTCCGGCGAGCGGACCTGGGCGGTCGCTGGCCGGGTCCAGACCGCGGACCATCTCGAGCCGCTGACCATCGGCACCGGCAGCGGGCCGGACGCCAGCGAGCGGCGCATCGTCCGCATCGACGGCGCGACCGTGAGCCAGACCGAGCTTGCCTCCCACATCGCCATCAGCTGGATCACGCCACAGATGGAACGGCTCTTCGGTGAGAGCGCGAGCGGGCGGCGCCGGTTTCTCGACCGTCTGGTCTGGGCGCTCGACCCGACCCACGCCCGCGAGGTGGCCGCCCATGATGCAGCCATGACCCGGCGCAACCGGCTTCTCGCCGAAGGGCACGGAGACCCCGCCTGGCTCGCCGGGCTCGAAGACGGTATGGCCCGCCATGCCGTTGCCGCGACCGCCGCGCGGCGCGCTCTGGTGACGCGCCTTAACGCGCTGCTCGCGGAAGGCGCAGTCGCCCCCTTCCCGGCGGCGCGCCTCTCGCTGCTCTGCCCGATCGGCGACCGGCTGGCCGAACAGCCGGCTCTTGCGGTCGAGGACTGGCTGCGCGGCGCGCTCGCCCTTTCGCGCCGGCGCGATGCGGCCACGGGGGGCAGTTCCTTCGGTGCGCATCGGGCCGACTTCGGCCTCGAGGATCTTGAGACCCAGCGGCCCGCCGCTCTCGCCTCCACCGGCCAGCAGAAGGCGCTGCTTCTGGGCCTCGTGCTGGGCCATGCGCTCACCATTGCGGAAGTTCGCGGCTTCGCACCCTGGCTGCTGCTCGACGAGCCTCTCGTTCATCTCGACGAAACCGGCCGCCGGGCGCTCCTCAGCGCGCTGCGCCGTCTGCCCGCCCAGGCCATCCTGACCGGCACCGACGCGGAGCCTTTCGTGGAACTCGCCGAGGAGGCGGAATTCTCCCTCTGCATGGCCGCAGGCCTCACGCCGCACCCTGGTTTCTCTAGGCCCGCCCGCCAAGAATCGCTATAATCGAAGCTACCCCCTGAATTCCGGAGTGATCCTCGGCATGTCCGATCCCGCCGCGCCTACGCCTGACCAGATCCCTGAGGTTCACGCCTACGATGCCGCCTCAATTTCCGTCCTCAAAGGCCTCGACGCGGTTCGCAAGCGGCCCGGCATGTATATCGGCGACACGGATGACGGCTCCGGCCTGCATCACATGGCCTTTGAAATCATCGACAATGCGGTGGACGAGGCACAGGCCGGTTTCGCGAGCAAGGTCGAGGTCACGCTGAATGGGGACGGCTCCGTCACCGTGCGGGACGATGGGCGCGGCATCCCGACCGACATCCATCCCGAGGAAGGAATGTCCGCGGTCGAGCTGGTGCTGACCAAGCTCCATGCCGGCGGCAAGTTCAACCAGAATTCCTACAAGGTTTCGGGCGGTCTGCACGGCGTGGGCGCCGCCGTGGTCAATGCGCTTTCAGAATGGATGGACGTGCGCATCTGGCGCGACGGCCAGGAACACATGATGCGCTTCCAGCATGGCGAACCCGTCGCGCCCCTGAAGATCGTGGGGCCGTCGGACCGTCACCAGGGCACCGAACTCAGCTTCAAACCGAGTTCGGGGACGTTCACCCGCGTCGAATTCGACTACGCCATCATCGAACGCCGCCTGCGCGAACTCGCCTTTCTGAACTCCGGCCTGGACGTGACGCTGAGGGACGAGCGCCATGCCCCTGCCGTCGAAACCCGCTTCTTCTACGAGGGCGGCCTGGTGGCCTTCGTCGACTGGCTCGATCGCGCCCGCGCCCCCATCTTCACGCCGCCCATCACGGGCAATTTGGAGGACAAGACATCCGGGATTCGCGTGGAGTTCGCACTCTCCTGGAACGATTCCTACCATGAGACCATGCTGTGCTTCACGAACAACATCCCGCAGCGGGATGGCGGCACCCATCTCTCCGGCTTCCGCCAGGCGCTGACACGCATGGTGACGAAATATTCCGAAAGCATGGGCAAGAAGGACAACCTGCAGCTGACCGGCGACGACATGCGCGAGGGCCTCACCGCCGTGCTGTCCGTCAAAGTGCCGGACCCGAAATTCTCGTCCCAGACCAAGGAAAAGCTCGTCAGCTCGGAAGTGACGCCGGCCGTGCAGGCCGCCGTGTCGGACGCGATCGGCCATTGGCTGGAGACGCACCCGAAGGAAGCGCGCGGCATCATCCAGAAGGTGATGGACGCGGCAAGCGCGCGCGAAGCCGCGCGCAAAGCCCGTGAGCTCACCCGCCGCAAGGGCGTTCTTGATGTTTCAACGCTGCCCGGCAAGCTCGCCGACTGCCAGGAGCGTGACGCATCAAAGTGCGAGATCTTCATCGTCGAGGGCGATTCCGCAGGCGGCTCGGCGAAGCAGGGCCGCGACCGCAAATTTCAGGCAATCTTGCCCCTGAAAGGCAAAATCCTGAACGTCGAACGCGCCCGGTTCGACCGGATGCTGGGAAGTGCCGAAATCGGCACGCTCATCACCGCACTGGGCACCGGCATCGGGAATGGCGAGATCGACCAGGGCGGCTTCAACGTCGACAAGCTGCGCTACCATCGCATCGTCATCATGACGGATGCGGACGTGGACGGATCGCATATCCGCACGTTGCTTCTCACCTTTTTCTTCCGCCAGATGCCGGAACTCATCCTGCGCGGGCATCTCTACATCGCCCAGCCACCACTTTATCGCGCCAAGCGAGGCAATGACGAGCGCTACCTCAAGGACGACCGGGCGCTGGAAGACTTCCTGCTCGGCAAGGCGCTGGCCGAGGCCCGCCTCACCTATGCCGACGGCACCGTGGTGGAATCCGACGCCCTGCCGGGGGCTGTGGGCTTCCTGCGCGAGGCCTGGAACCGCGTCCGCCGCCTGACCACCGCGGCCCCGCTCCATATCGTCGAACAGGCCGCGATCTGCGGCGCGCTCGCCGTGCCCACGACGGACGAGGATGGGCTGAGCCAGGCCCAGAAGCTCGCCGAGCGGCTGAACAGCCTGCTGTTGGATGGCGAAGCCGGCTGGATCGGCGCCGGCGACCTCATGAGCGGCATTACCGTAGCCCGCCGCGTGCGCGGCGTCGGAGAGCGCTACGCGCTCGATGCTGCGACGCTGCGCAGCGCCGATGCCCGCTGGCTCACCGATCGCCACAGCCGCATCGCTGCCGAATTCACCAACCCGGCTGTGCTGAAGCTCGACAGCCGAGAGGAGAAGATCGCCGGCCCGGCCGCCGCTTTCGAGGCGATCCTGGCCCATGGCAGGCGCGGCCTGACCATTCAGCGCTTCAAGGGCTTGGGCGAAATGAACCCCGAGCAGCTATGGACGACGACGCTCGACCCCAAGGTACGCACGCTGCTGCAGGTCAAGATCGGCGATGCCGAGGAGGC
>NZ_DATJJK010000107.1:0-3844 GCF_035492295.1 Acidisoma sp.
TCGTCGATCGCGGCGACGGCTTCGGCGAGGGGTTTCACGCCCGAGGTCAGGGGCGTGATGTCTAACTTGCCGGAGGCCATCAGGCTGATCGTCTGGGCGAATTCCTCGTTGTAGATGAAACTGCCGCGGATCTCGATTTCCCGGAACAGAAACTCCGTGGGCGAGAAGCCGATGGGATGCTGCGCGACACCGACGATGGTGAGGCAACCGCGCGGCGGCAGCAGACGGACGGCAGCTTCCACCACCGCGTGGCTGCCGACACAATCGAAGGCGAAACGCGGGCGCGGCTGGCCTGCCAGCAGATCGGCCTCGGGGGCGCTCTCGCGCGGGTCGATCACCCGGTCCGCCCCGCAGGCGCGCGCCTTCTCCCGCCGCGCCGCATTGGGCTCCACGACGGTGACAGCACCCGCGCCCGCCAGCCGCAGCATGAGCAGCGCCAGCAGGCCGATGGGCCCGGCGCCGAAAACGATGGCCTCATCCCCCACCTGAATGCCGGAGCGGCGCACGGCATGCAGGGCCACCGCAGCCGGCTCTACCCACGCGCCCTGCATCGGAGAGACGCTCTCCGGCAGCCGGTGCAAAGTCCGCGCATCCACCGCCACGAATTCGGCGAAGCCGCCGGGCGCGACGACGCCCACGCTGTTCCGCAACGCCTCCGGGCAAAGGTTGAAATGGCCAGCCCGGCAGCTCTCGCACTGCCCGCAGGTCGCCCCATTGGGGTTGACGCAGACCCGCTCGCTCAGGTTCCAGCCACGCACCTCGGACCCGATCTCGACAATGCGGCCGGAGAATTCATGGCCCATGGTCACGCCGACCTGAAACAGGTCGAAGGTCTCGGCATGCAGGTCGCTGCCACAGATGCCGCAGTACTCCACCCGCAGCTTGACCTGATGGGCCCCGGTTTGCGGTTCGGGCACGGCCACCAGTTCGGGGCGCCTGATGGCGGAGAGCACCACGGCTTGCATCGTCTTCCTCCCTTGCGGCCCAGTTCTGTGGTGGGCCTTGAGCTTAAGAGCCGGTCCGGCTCAGCCGACGCCGAGCAGTTCGACGTCGAAGATCAGCGTGGCATTCGGGGGGATAACGCCACCCGCGCCGCGCGCGCCATAGCCGTGCTGGGGGGCGAGCAGCAGCGTGCGCCGGCCGCCGACGCGCATGGTCGCGACACCGAGATCCCAGCCCGAAATCACCTGCTGCACGCCGAGCGTGAACTCGAAGGGCGCACCGCGGTCCCGTGAACTGTCGAACTTGCGGCCCTGCGCGCCGTCATTATCCAGCCAGCCCGTGTAATGCACCGTGACCTTCTGGCCCTTGGTCGGCTGCGCGCCTTCCCCCACCACCTCGTCGCGGTAGCGCAGGCCCGGGTGCAAGGTCATGAATTCGTCTGCCATGGTCGAAACTCCATCTGAGCGGTCGCGGCCGGTGCCGCGCCATCCCGTCTTATCGGCCAGCCAGCCGTGCCAGACAACTAAACCCCCTTGGCCTCGGCGGGGCGGCCGAGCGAAGCGGCAGTCGCGGATGCCTCCGCCGTCGCCTCTTCCGCTTCAACATAGCCATAGACCTCCGGCAGAATGAATTTCGCCGCCAGGAAGCCGATGAGCGACAGGATGGAGACGACGAAGGTGGCGCCGGCCTTGCCGAAATGGGCACTGACGAGCGGGAAAACGAAAGCACCGAAGAAGGAGGCGGCCTTGACGAAGACATAGCCGAAGCCCGAGGCCGTCGCCCGGAAACGCGTCGGCGCCACCATCGAGGCGATGGTCATGCCATTCGAGGCATCCCAATAATGGCCCCACATCAGGATGCAGGCACCGACGACGATGAGGATCTTCCAGTCGAAGTGAATGGCGAAACCGCCCAGAATGAGGCCCACGAAGGCGAGACCGAAGCCCCACATGGCAACGCCCCGATGACCGATCCTCCGCAGCATGAGTGGTGCGACATAGCCCGAAACCGTCGCCAGGCAGAAGATGAGCGCGGTCACAATATTCGTGCCCGTCATATTGCCGCCCTGGGAGACGCCGACGCCGCTGAGCACCAGGATCACCGGCAGATAAAAGCCCCAGGCGGTGAATTCCGCACCCTGGCAGGCATTGGAGATCCAGGCGAAGATCGTCGCCCGCCGCTTGATCGGATCGGCCCAGATCACCTTGAGGAAATCGCTGATCTTCGGCTTCGGCAGGGTCACGTCCCGATTGGGCAAAATGTCCAGCGGATCGTTGAACAGTTGCTGGGAGACCTCCTTTGCCCTGACAAACTTCCCCCGCTGCAGCAGGGAGAGCGGCGTCTCTGGCAGATTGAGACGGCCGATCAGCAGAATGATAGCGGGCACGGCGCCGAGCGCGAGCGCCAGCCGCCACAGCACGGCGTGGTCGATACCGATGGCGTAGAGCAGCGTCACGACGAGGATGGATACCACCTCGCCGGCTCCGAACATGAACTGCCAGCGGCTGCCCATTTCCTCGCGCTTGCCGCGGGACATGGATTCCATGATGTAGGCATAGCCGTTCGAGATGTCGCTGCCGAGCGGAATGCCGAGCAGCAGCCGGACGATGACGAGTTCCCAGATATTCTGCACGAAGGCCTGCGCCACCGCGAGAATGATGAAAAGAACCATCGTGCCGATGAAGACCTTCTTGCGTCCGAAACGATCCGCAATCACACCGCCGAGGAAAGCCCCGATGAGCGCACCACCCTGCACCGCCGCCATGGCAAGCCCGACCTCTGCCGCCGTCGGGTTCAGGTCCGTCTTGATGAAGATGAGCACGAAAGCGATCGCATAGAGATCCCAGGCTTCGATCAGGATCGTCGCAATCATCATCCAGCCACCCTGCGTGCTGGACAGGGTGCCTGGCTTGTTGAGCAACTGTTGCGTTGCCTGGTCGGACAGGCGGCGCAGGTCGTGCGCCGTCAGGTCATCACCACGCGTCATGGACGCCTCCTGCCTTTTTTATCTTATGAGAACTCAAACGGCCTTTCAGTTCAGACTATACAACCACGTCCACAGGTCAATGGCGGCGGCCTCCCGTTTCCGGGCGCGGCCGCGCCGGATCAGGGGAAGAACCGATTGGCCGGCCGCGCCAGCCCCAGGTGATCGCGCAAGGTTCGGCCCTCGTACATCTTGCGGAAGATGCCACGCCGCTGCAGCTCCGGCACCACGAGATCGACGAAATCGTCCAGCCCCTCGGGCACGCTGTGGAACATGACGTTGAACCCGTCAGACGCCTCGCCCTCCAGCCAGGCCTGCATCTCATTCGCGATCTCCTCGGCGGTGCCCACCATCTGCAATCCGCCGTAGCCGCCCGCCATCTGCGCAAGCTGGCGGACGGTGAGGTTTTCCCGTCGGGCAAGCTCCACCAGCGCGGCGCGGCCGCTCTGGCTCGCATTGGTTTCGGGGATGTCCGGCAGCGGCCCATCGAGATCGAAGCCCGAGGCATCGACACCGAGGCGCATGGAGAGGTTCGGCAGCCCACTGTCAGGGTGAACGAGACTGTCCAGCAGGCGCTTCTTCTCCACCGCCTCATCATGCGTGCGGCCGGCCACCACCAGCACGCCAGGCAGGATTTTCAGAGCCCCCGGCGCGCGGCCCGCTGCCTTCAGACGGCGCTGCATGTCGGCATAGAAGCTCTGTCCGTCCGCCATGGTGCGGCTCGATCCGAAAATCACCTCCGCCGTCTCGGCCGCCAGCTGCCGTCCGGCATCCGATGCGCCGGCCTGGACGATCACCGGCCACCCCTGGACGGGGCGGGCGATGTTCAGCGGACCTTTGACGGACAGATGCTCGCCCTTATGCGCCAGCACATGCATCTTCCCGGGGTCGAAAAAGATGCCGGACTCCTTGTCGCGC
>NZ_DATJJK010000108.1:0-12598 GCF_035492295.1 Acidisoma sp.
TTCGTGGAGGCGATCGGCCTCACCCGCTATGCGCTTTACATTTTCGACTACGGCGCGCCGACGGGGCTGCGGCTGGCGATGGCGCATCCCGAACGCGTCACGGCCATCATCTCCCAGAACGGCAACGCTTATATCGAGGGGCTGAGCACTGCCTGGGAGCCCTGGCAGGCCTATTGGCGCGACCCGACCGAAGCGCGCCGCGAAGCCTGCCGCGCGGCACTCAGCGATGCGGCGATCCGCGCCCAATACGAGGACGGCGCGCCCGAGGGCCGCGTCAGCCCGGACGGCTATACGCTGGACCAGTTCTACATGTGCCGCCCGGGCGCGACCGAGATTCAGCTCGACCTGATCCTCAGCTACCGGACCAATGTCGCGCTCTATCCCGCGTTCCAGGCGTATTTCCGGGCGCATCAGCCGCCTTTGCTCGCCATCTGGGGCAGGAATGACGGCTTCTTCCTTCCCGCCGGGGCCGAGGCCTTCCGGCGCGATCTGCCGAAGGCGGAGGTACACCTGCTGGATACCGGGCATTTCGCGCTCGAGACCCATCATCAGGAGATCGGGGCCGAGATCCGCCGCTTCCTGGCCACCTGATCACGAGGCTCCGCACGGCGTCGCAATCCTACGGCAAACAAGAGGAGAGGTAGATATGAGCTACGGGTTTCTCGATGCGCTTGCAACACCGGGAGTGCGGGCTGTGCAGGCGGCAATGGGCAGCGACAAGACCTGGGCGAATTTCAAGGGCCATCGGGAGTTCGATCGCATCGGGCCGCAGGAGGCCGCTTTCATCGCCGCGCGCGACAGTGTCTACATGGCAACGGTGGGGGAGACGGGCTGGCCCTATGTCCAGCATCGCGGCGGGCGGCCCGGATTCATCAAGGTCATCGATGAAAAGACGCTCGCCTTTCCCGACTATCGTGGCAATCTCCAGTATATTTCAATCGGCAATCTGAGCACGAATGATCGGGCCGCCCTCATTCTGATGGATTATCCGCACCGCGCACGCATGAAGATCCTGGCGCATGTCGAAATTGTCTTGCCCGAGGAGCAACAGGAGCTCGCCGAGAAGGTGCTCGATCCGACCAGCAAGGCGAAGGTTGAGCGCATCATCCTCCTGCATCTCGTGAGCTTTGACTGGAACTGCCCGCAGCACATCACGCCCCGCTTCACCGAAGCCGAGGTGAACGAGGCGATCGAGCCGTTGATCCATCATGTCGAGGCCTTGAAAGCGGAGGTCCATGCACTCCGAGAGCAGCTCGCTTCGGCGAACTTGACGCCGGATAGCGTCTAGAAGCCTGCACGCCGTATCGGATTTACCGCGGTCGCCCGGGCGACCCGTCCAACAAAAAAGCCGCCCCGAAGGGCGGCTTTCGCGTCAGCGCGGGAGAGCAGGCTACAGCGCCTTCTCCAGCTCCGGCAGAATGGTGAAGAGATCGCCGACAAGGCCGTAATCGGCCACCTGGAAGATCGGCGCCTCCTCGTCCTTGTTGATGGCGACGATGATCTTGCTGTCCTTCATGCCCGCCAGATGCTGGATGGCGCCGGAAATGCCGACCGCAATATAGAGGTCGGGGGCCACCACCTTGCCGGTCTGGCCGACCTGCTGGTCGTTCAGCGCGTAGCCGGCATCGACCGCCGCACGGGATGCGCCGATGGCCGCACCCAGCTTGTCCGCCACCGGCGTGATCAGCTCGATGAACTTCTCCGACGATCCCAGCGCGCGCCCACCCGAGACGATGATCTTCGCCGAGGGCAGTTCCGGCCGCTCGGACTTGGACAGGCTCTCGCCCACGAAGCTGGAAAGCCCCGGATCGGCGGCGGCACCCACCGTTTCGATCGGCGCCGGACCGCCTTCGGTGGCAGGCGCGAAGGCCGATGTGCGGATCGTCAGCACCTTTTTCGCGTCCAGAGCCTGGACTGTCTGGATGGCATTGCCGGCATAAATCGGCCGCTCGAAGGTATCGGGCGAGATGATTTTCATGACGTCGGAAACCTGCATCACGTCCAGCAGGGCGGCGACCCGCGGCATGACGTTCTTTCCGGCGGCCGAGGACGGCGCCGCCAGCACGTCGTAGCCGGGGGCGAGTTGCAGCAGCAGCGCCGTCACCGGCTCGGCGAGCAGATGGTCGAGCGAGGCGTCTTCGGCCAGCAGCACCTTCGAAACACCGGCAAGCTTGGCGGCCGCCTCGGCAGCCGCCCGGCAGCCCGCGCCTGCCACCAGCACATCCACCTCGCCGCCAAGCGCGGCCACGGCCGAGATCGTGCGGCTGGTGGTCTCCTTCAGGGTGGCGTTGTCATGATCGGCCAGAACGAGCGTCTTCATTTCTCTCTTCCCTCGTCTCAGATCACGCCGGCTTCGTCGCGCAACTTCGCGACGAGCTCGGCAACCGAGGCGACCTTCACGCCGGCCTTGCGGCCCGCGGGCTCCACCGTCTTCAAAACCTTCAGGCGCGGCGCCGGATCGACGCCGTACTCCGCCACCGGCTTGATGGCGATCGGCTTTTTCTTCGCCTTCATGATGTTGGGCAGGCTCGCATAGCGCGGTTCGTTAAGGCGCAGATCGGTGGTCACAATCGCCGGCAGGGTGAGGGAGACGGTCTGCAAACCGCCATCGACCTCACGCGTCACGGCAAGCTTGCCGTCGCCGACCTCGACCTTGGAGGCAAACGTGCCCTGGGACCAGCCCAGAAGGGCCGCGAGCATCTGGCCGGTCTGGCCGCAATCATCGTCGATCGCCTGCTTGCCGAGGATGACGAGGTCCGGCTTCTCTTCGTCCACGACCGCTTTGAGAATCTTGGCGACCGCCAGCGGCTCCACGATGTCGGCAACCTCGACCACGATGCCGCGATCGGCGCCCATGGCGAGGGCCGTGCGCACCGTCTCCTGCGCCTGGGCCGGCCCGATGGAGACCGCCACGATTTCGGTGGCCTTGCCCGCCTCGCGCAGGCGCAGCGCCTCTTCCACCGCGATCTCGTCGAAGGGGTTCATCGACATCTTCACGTTGGCAAGTTCGACGCCCGAGCCGTCGGCCTTCACGCGCACGCGGACGTTGTAATCGACCACCCGCTTCACCGGCACCAGGATCTTCATCGAGCCTCCAAAGTCTTCAGGGATCACCGCCCAGCCGCGGAGGCTTTCCTATAGGCCGGACAAGGCCCGTCGCAAAACCCCCTGACTGGAAAGCATTACCTGAAGCCAGGTCCAGGAGAAGACTGGAGCGGAAGCGACCGGCTAAAAGGCTGATTGCGACATGCGGGCGAGGCCGGCGGGATGTGGGGGGCTGAGCAGCCGCGACCCGCCCGAGAGCTTCTCCCGCAGCGTGCCGGGCGCATAGGCGGTCTTGTAGAGCCCGCGTGCCTGCCATTCCGGGATGAGGAAAGAGACGGCGTCCTCGAAGCTCTCGGGCAACACGGCATAGGCGAGGTTGAACCCATCCACCCCCGTGGACTCGGCCCAGGCCGCCATTTCCTCGGCGACAGCGCGCCCGGATCCCACGAAAACCGGCCCCGCCCCGCCGATTGCCACATGCTCGGCCGCCTCCCGCACGGTCCAATCCCGCCCCGGATCGGCGCGGGTGAAATTCTCCATCGCCGCGCGCCCCGCATCATTGTCGATATAGCGGATCTTCTGATCGAGCGCGTAGCTGGAGAAGTCCACCCCGAGCCAGCCACCCATCAGCGTCAACGCGCCCACAGGGTCCACGTAGCTACGGTACTCTGCCAGCTTCTCGCGCGCCTCCGCCTCGCTGCGACCGATGACGGCGGTCGCGAGTGCGAATACCTTCACGCTGTCGGGCGTGCGGCCGGCCTCGGCCAGCGCCTGACGCAACCGCGCGACGCGCGGGCGGATGACGGCGGCCGAGGGGCCGGAGACGAAGACGCATTCGGCATGCCGTGCCGCGAAGGCAAGGCCGGCGGGCGAGCTTCCGGCCTGATAGAGGACCGGCGTACGCTGCGGCGAAGGCTCCACCAGATGCAGCGCCTCCATCTGCAGGTGGCGGCTCTCGTGGCGCACCACATGCACGCGGTCGGGGTCGGCATAGCGGCCGCTTGCGCGGTCGGCCAGCACCGCGCCCTCCTCCCAGGACCCTTCCCAAAGCTTGTAGACCGCCTCCATGTAATCCTCGGCGAGCGCATAGCGGTCGTCATGGGCGCGCTGGCGGCTCTGGCCCAGGGCGCGGGCCGCACTGTCCAGATAGCTGGTCACGATATTCCAGCCGACGCGGCCACCCGTCAGATGGTCGAGGGTCGAGAAGCGCCGGGCAAGCGGATAGGGATGCTCGTAGGAGAGCGAGACGGTAACGCCGAATCCCAGATGGCGGGTCACCGCCGCCATGGCAGGAATGAGCAGCATGGGATCGTTCGCCGGCAGCTGCGCCGCATGGGCCACGGCCGCCCGCGCATCCCCGCCGTAAACGTCATAGGGACCGAGGACATCGGCGAGGAAGACGCCGTCGAACAATCCACGCTCCCAGAGACGGGCGAGGTCGAGCCAGAGGTCGAGCCGGTTGAAGGAGGTCGCGCGGTCGCGCGGATGGCGCCATAGCCCTGGTGACTGATGCACCGGCGCGTTCATGACGAAGGCGTTGAGGCGGATTTCGCGGGGCATGGCTCAGATCCAGGAATGGACCGGCGGCGCCGTGCCGTTCAGCACGAAGTCCCCGATCACATGATATTTCCAGCGCACCGGGTCGTGCAGCGTGTGCACGCGCGCATTCCGCCAATGCCGGTCGTAGTTGTATTTGCTGAGCGTGGCACTGCTGCCGGCCAGTTCGAAAAGCTGGTTCGCGGCGTGGAGCGCCACCTCCGTGGTCAGCACCTTGGCCTCGGCCACGGCAAGCGAGGCGCGGGCGATGCCCGCCGCGCTCTCTTCCACCAGCGCCTCGTCGATCACCCGGGCGGCATCGGCCAGCATCAGCTCGGCCGCCCGCAGCCGGATGCGCGTGTCGCCGATCTGCGTGATGGTGAGCGGATCCTCTGACGCACGATCCTTGCCGCTGTCGATCCAGGGGCGCGCGCGTGTGCGAACGAAATCCAGCGTATCGGCGAAAGCACCTTCCGCTATCCCGGCATCGATGGCCGCCTGAATGATCTGGGCGATCGGCCCGTAGACGATGGGCTTTTCCTGCAGCCCGCCCAGCCCGATGACATGGGAGACTGGCACGCGCACGCGGTCGAAGCGCACGCTGCCGCTCGCCGTCGTGCGCTGCCCGAAGCCCGACCAGTCGTCGAAGACGGTCACCCCCGGTGTTTCGCGCGGGATGATGGCGCGCAGCACAGCACCGCTCTCGTTGCGCCCGACGGTCGGGATGAAGTGGGCGAACAGCGCACCGGTGCTGTAGAATTTCGTGCCGTCGATGATGAAATGATCGCCGTCAGGGGTGAAGCGCGTCTTCCAATCCGCGGCATGCTTGGTGCCCATCTCGACCAGCGCATTGCCGAATCGATGGCCCTCCAGCACCTTGCCGAAGAAGTAGCGCTTCCGCTCCTCGTCACGTTCCGCCCGGAGCAGATTGAGGAAGGAATAGTGGTTTTGCGGAATCTGGCCGATCGACGGATCGGCCGCTGACACGATACGCGTCACCTCCGTCAGCACCGTCGTGGGCAGGCCGGCGCCGCCATAGGCCAGCGGCACGTTGATTGCCCAAAGACCACTGTCGGAAAAGCGCTCGATCTCCGCGATGGGCAGGATGCGGGCACGGTCGCGCTCCGCTGCGCCGGCCTTGATGGAAGCGGCGAAGGCATGGGCGGCGGCAATTGCCTCCGCCGGGGTTTGCAGCAGCGGCGGGCGGCGGCGTGGCGGCGGTAAAGCATCCGCCGCAGGCACCGCGGGAGAGTTTAGGGTGTCGGCCATGAGGTGGATCTCCTCAGCGATGGTCGAAACGGGCGGCAAGCCGGTCGCCCAGCGCCTGCACGCCGCAGACGAGCACGATTAGAATTGCCACGACAATGACGATGACCGGCGTGCTGAACTCATCGTAACCGAAGCGGATGCCCAGGTCGCCGAGGCCCCCTGCCCCCACCGCACCCGCCATTGCGGAGGAACCGATGAGGGTGACGAGGGTCACGACGAAACCCGAAATGAGACTGGGCAGGGCTTCGGGAATCAGCACTTCCCACATGATGCGGAAGCGGCTTCCGCCCATGCTGCGCACCGCTTCCACCAGACCCGGATCCACTTCGCGCAGCGAGACTTCCGCGATGCGCGCGAAATAGGGCGTGGCGCCAATGGCAAGCGGGACGATCGCGGCGCCGGTACCGATGGAGGTGCCGATGAGCAAGCGCGTCAGCGGAATGAGGGCGACGAGCAGGATGATGAACGGCACGGAGCGCACACCGTTCACCAGCAAGCCGAGCAACCGGTTGATGGCCGCTTGCGGCCGGATGCCGCCCGGCGCGGTCGCGACCAGAAGCAGCGCCAGCGGCAGCCCGGCGAGGAAGCCGATGAGCCCGGAAATCACCACCATCTCGGCGGTCTGCTGCAGCGCGGTCCAAAGATCATCGCCGGTGATGGGCAGGTTCAGCATCAGATACCCTCCCCGTTCTCGAAGCCGAGGGCGGCGGCCTGCAGCAGTTGGCGCGTCTCCTCGGCCTGCGGATCCGTCAACACCTGCCGCACCGGTCCCTGTTCCACCACACGCCCGCGCGCCATGACAAGGACAAGGTCCGCGATGCGCCGCGCCACATTCATCTCATGCGTGATCATGACGATGGTGAGGCCGAGATCGCGGTTGATGTCGCGCAGCAGATCGAGGATGGACACGGTCGTTTCGGGATCGAGCGCCGAGGTCGCCTCGTCGCAAAGCAGAAGCGAAGGTGACGCCGCGAGCGCGCGTGCGATGCCCACGCGCTGCTTCTGGCCGCCGGAGAGCTGGGCGGGATAGGCATCGGCGCGGGCCGCGAGGCCGACCCGCTCGAGCAGGTTCCGCGCCCGCGCCCGCCGGGCAGCACGGCCGACGCCCGCGAGCTTCAGCGGCAGCGCCACATTGTCCAGCACCGTGCGCGATGAAAGCAGGTTGAAATGCTGGAAGATCATCGCCGTCCGCCGGCGCGCAATTTGCAACCCGTCCTCTTTCAGCCGGGTGAGATCAACCCCCTCCAGCAGGACCGCGCCGGTATCAGGCCGCTGAAGCCCGTTGAGGCAGCGGATGAGCGTGGATTTGCCAGCGCCCGATCGACCGATGATGCCGAGGATCTGCCCTTGCCCGAGGGAGAAGGAAATATCCGCGAGCGCCTGCGTCTTTCCGAAATGATGGGACAGGCCGACAACCTGCAGGAAGGGCTGCGCGCCGGGCGCTTGGCCCACCCCACGCGGCTCGGCCCAGGCGTCGAATGCGAGCTGGTCCATGATGGCCTCCTCACCAGGCGGGCGTGATCGCGCCCTTGTACTGCTGCAGGATGAAGGACTTCTCGTCCTCCGACTGGAAGATCTTGATGAAGGCGAGCAGCCGCGGGTCCTGCGCCTTGTCCGGCCGGGCGACGAAATAGAGCGCGTAATGCGCATCATGCGCGCCGTCTTCGATCAGCGCTGTCCTCGGATCGCCGCCCGAGGCGATGAAGAAGGTGTAGCTCACCTGCGCCACCGCCACGTCGTCCAGCGCGCGGGCAAGCTGCGGGGCGGGCAGTTCGACGAAACGCAGATGCTTCGGATTGGCGGTGATGTCCTTCAGCGTTGCGGCATCCCCCACGCCCGGCGTGAGCGTGATCAGCCCGGCCTTGGCGAAAAGCTGCAGCCCGCGCGCCCGGTTCACCGGATCGTTGGCGACCGCAACCCGGTCTCCGTCCTTCAGCTGATCGAGCTTGGTGATCTTGTGGGAGAAGAGGCCCATGGGAAGGATCACGGCAGGCGCCACCGGGATCAGCTTGAAGTGGCGCGCGGCGATGGCGGCGTTGAGGAAGGGTCGGTGCTCGTAGAGATTGGCATCGACCGATCCCTCGTTGACCGCGACATTCGGTGTCACCCAATCCGAGAAGATGATCACCTTCACTGGCAGGCCCTGCTTTTCGGCAAGGCTCGCCGCATGGCTCAGTGTCTCCGCCATCGGGCCCGGCGTGCCCGCGATGGTCAGCGGCGTGGCCGCGCGGGCCGTGACGGCGAGGCCGAGCAGGAAGAGGCACAGCGCGATGCAAGCCGCCACCATCATGCGTCGGCCGAGGCCGGGATGGGTTTCAATCTGATGGTCGCCTTGAGCCAACATGCTTCACATCTCCGTTTCGCGCTTTATCAATTTGCGCGCCATAAAATCGTATATTCTAAAAACCACGAATGTCTACTGATTTAATATGATTTCCCCCAGATTTGCACGACGTGCTCTGAAATTGATGGTCCCCGCCCCCTAGCGGAGGCCGCAGGGGCCGACGATGATGGCCGCGTCCTCTCCGCGCGGGCGCAGGACCCGCCGGCCATCAAACAGGGAAGAAACCATTGGGAAAGACAGTGAACTGGGGCATCCTCAGCACGGCGAAGATCGGCCGGGAGCAGGTGATCCCCGCCATGCAGAAAGGCGAGGTCAGTCGCGTGGCCGCGATTGCTTCGCGCGATCAGGCGACCGCCGACAAGGCCGCCCAGGCCCTGGGCATTCCCCGTGCCTATGGCAGTTACGAGGCGCTGCTCGCCGACCCCGCGATCGACGCGATCTACAACCCGCTGCCGAACCATCTGCACGTGCCCTGGAGCATCAAGGCTCTGGAGGCGGGCAAGCATGTGCTGTGCGAGAAGCCCATCGCGCTCAATGCGAAGGAGGCCGAGACCCTGCTTGCGGCACGGGACCGTACGGGGCTTGTGGTGGCGGAGGCCTTCATGGTGCGCTATGCCCCCTGGTGGCAGCGCGTCCGTGCCCTGGCGCGGGAAGGACGGCTCGGTCGCGTCTCGGCGATCCAGACCGCCTTCAGCTATTATCTCGATGACCCCGGCAACATCCGTAACATGCCGGGGATCGGCGGCGGCGGCCTGATGGACATTGGCTGCTACGCCATCGCGACGGCGCGCTATCTCTGGGGCTCAGAACCCGTCCGCGTCGCCGGACTTGTGGAAATGGACCCGGCCATGGGCACTGACCGGCTGGCGAGCGCGGTCGTGCAATTCCCCGAAGGCCACCTGACATTCACCTGCGGCACCCAACTTGTCCCGCATCAGCGGGTCACCGTGATGGGCAGCAAGGCCCGCATCGAAGTGCTGATCCCCTTCAATGCGCCGCCGGACGCGCCGTGCCAGATCCTGATCGATGAGGGCCGCGCTCTCGGCGGCCTTGAAGCCGTCACCGAAAGCTTCGACCCGGCAGACCAATATACCCGGCAGGGCGACGCCGTTTCCCGCGCCATCCTGGGCGAGGCGCCGCTGGAATTTCCGCTCGAGGACGCGATCGCCAATATGCGGGTGATCGACGCTGTGTTCCGCGCCGCCGAGAAAGGCACGTGGGAGGCGCCGTAACACCTCCCACGTCCCCGCAGCGGGCGCTGGCGCCGTGTGGCGATCAGCGCTTCGCGCTGATCATAGGGCCGAGCGGTCCGCCGCCGAAAATATGCACATGGAAATGCGGTACTTCCTGCCCCGCATTCATGCCGTGATTGGCGAGGAGGCGGTAGCCATCCGCCTCCAACCCAAGCATGGCCGCGACTTGGCCCACCGCGCGCCAGAAGCCGCCAATCTCCGCATGCGGCGCGCGCGCCGCAAAATCCCGCGCGGAGACATAGGCCCCCTTCGGGATCACCAGCACATGCACGGGCGCCTGGGGGGCAATATCGTGGAAGGCGAGCACGTGCTCGTCTTCGTACACGGTCTTGTTCGGAATCTCCCCGCGCAGGATTTTCGCGAAGACATTCTGGTCGTCATAGGGCTCGAGGCCGGTCACGGGCATCAGGTCTCTCCGTTGCTCTCCATAATCACCTCTTTAGGCCGGCAGGCGACCGTTCCGAAACTGGCGAGCGTGACGGAGGCCATGCCAGCAAGCTGCAACAGGCTGAGCCGCTGGCCGAGCACGAGGAATCCCATTACGGCCGCCATCACCGGCTCCAGGCTCATGAGGATGCCGAAATGCCGCGGCTCCATGCGGCGCAGCGAGGCCATCTCCAATCCGAAGGTGAGGATGGGCGAAAGCAGCGAAATCACACCCATGAACAGGACCGGGCCCGGTGCAAGCATCCGCGCATGCGGCAGGATGCCGATAGGCAGCCCGATCAGCCCGGCGACCGCCATGGAGAGGGCAAGGCCCTGGAGCCCAGGCAGCGCGCGGCCGACGCGTCGCGTCATCAGGATATAGCCGCCCCAGCAGACGGCCGAGCCGCTGGCGAAGACCAGGCCCACGAGATCGGCCCGGCCGCCGGCCTGGGCCGTGAGCAGCCAGACGCCGAGGCCGGCGAGACCGACCCAGAGGAGGTCAAGCAGCCGGCGCGAACCGGAGAGTGCCACCGCGAGCGGGCCGAGGAACTCGATCGACACCGCCATGCCAATGGGGATGCGTCCGACAGCCGCGAAGAAGAAGAAAGACATGCCGGTGGTGATGAGGCCGAGGCAGACGGCCGCGGCGAGTTGCCCACGCGTCAGCCGCCAGAGTCTTGGCCGAGCCAGGCTGATGAAGAAGGCCGCGCCCCAGAGCAGCCGCAGCGCCGTCGCGGTCGGGCTGCCGACGCGATGGATAACCGGCACTGACAGCGAGGAGGCGAGCTGCGCCGAGCAGACAGCCGTGATCAGCCAGAGCGTGACGGGGATTTTTCCGGCGGCGTTCTGCCAGCCGGCCAGGGCACGCATCATGGAGTCTGGCCATCTCAGCTTGGGATTCGGCCGAGCTTTAGGCCGTTCGGGGTGAAAAGCCAACGGCGCCGGAGAGCCTCTCTTGATGGATTTTTGATGGACTTCTGATCTGTTCCGAACTGCGCCGCCGCCTATTCTCGGCGGTCATCAAGAATACGGCGCACGGCCGAACGGGTGCCTGGAAACGTCTCCGCGAAAGACCACGCATGAACAGAATGGACGGAAAGATCTGCCTCGTTGCCGGGGCGACGCAGGGGCTGGGGGCGGCCATCGCGCGCCGGCTGGCGGAGGCGGGAGCGGCCGGCCTCGTCATCACCGGGCGGTCGGCCGACAAGGGTGCCACTCTCGCCGCCAGGATCGAAGCCGAGACCGGTGCGCCCACGCGCTTTTTCCGCGCCGATCTGGCCGCGGTGGAGGATTGCGGGCAGGCCGTGGAGATGACGGAGAGCGAATTCGGCGCGCTGCACGTGCTGATCAATGCCGGGGCGCTGACTGATCGCGGCACCATTCTCGATACCTCCCCGGATCTTTTCGACCGCATGATCGCGACCAATCTGCGCGGACCCTTCTTTCTCATGCAGGCCGCCATCCGGCAGATGATCCGGCGGGGGATCGAGGGTTCCATCTGCAACATCGGCTCGATGTCCGCTCTCTCGGGCCAGCCCTTCATCAGCGCCTATTGCGCGTCCAAGGGCGGCCTCGCGACGCTCACCGCCAATACCGCCTTCGCCGTGATGAAGAACCGCATCCGGGTCAACCAGCTCAATCTCGGCTGGATGGCCTCGGATCATGAAATCGCGCTGCAGACCGAAGAGCGCGGCGATCCGGACTGGCTGGCCAAGACCGCCGTCGGCCAGCCCTTCGGCCGACTGATCGACCCGGCGGAAGCGGCGCGCGCGGTGAATTTTCTGGTCTCCGACGATGCCGGGCTGATGACCGGCGCGATTGTCAATTACGATCAATCTGTCTGGGGCGCGGCGGCGGACCAGATGCCCGTGCCCTCCGGCCCGCTCTCCCTCTCCGCCTGATTCCAGGAGCCTCGCATGCACGAAGTCAGAATTGGCGTCATCGGCACCGGCGTCATGGGCACCGACCATGCCCGCAAGCTGGCGGGCAGCATTCCCGGCGCGCGTCTCACCGCGCTGCAGGATTTCGACGCGGCGCGCGCGGCAACCCTCGCCCGTGACCTGGATGTCCTGGCTCTCCCCCAAGCCGAGGACTTGATCGCGCATCCGGAGGTGGATGCGATCCTGGTCTGCTCGCCCGACGGCAGCCACGCCGCACTCGGCCTGCAAGCCATCGCCGCTGGCAAGCCGGTCATGATCGAAAAGCCACTCGCCGCCGAACGCGCCGAGGCGGAAGCGATCCTTCGCGCCGAAATGGCGGCAGGGCGCCGCCTGGTGCAGGTCGGCTATATGCGCCGCTTCGACCCCGGCTATACCGAAATGAAGCAGACACTTACCTCCGGCCGCATCGGCGCCGCACTGTTTCTGCATTGCCGGCACCGCAATGCGGTCTCCCCCGATTATCTGACCTCGGATCTCATCATCGCCAGCACCGCCGGGCATGAGTTCGATGCCGCGCGCTTCCTGCTGGGGGAGGAGATTGCCGCTGCCACGGTCATCAGCCCCCGCGCCTCCCGCCATGCGCCGGAGCGGCAGCCGCAATTCATCGTGCTGGAAAGCGTCTCCGGCACCGTCGTCGATATCGAAGCCTTCACCGATGCGCGCTACGGCTACGATGTGCAGGCCGAACTGGTGGGCGAGGACGGCACGGTCGCGCTGCGCCCAGGGCCGCCGACCTCTATCCGGATCCAGGCCCAGGACGGCACCATCGTGCCGCAGGATTGGCG
>NZ_DATJJK010000109.1:0-5647 GCF_035492295.1 Acidisoma sp.
CGGATCGTCGCCTCCGAAGCCGAGAGCAGCTCGACCAGTTCGGAGACCGAGACGACGGAGCGGTCTTCGGCCAGATTACGGATGAGACGTTGACGCTCGCGTTCGAGCACGGATTTTCCCCCTCGTTCGTGTTGAGAAAGCGTCAGAATCGCTCAATCGTCAAGCATCTTCTTTCATTGTGTGACGGTTTTCTATCGAAGATGGTTGATCGTGAGCGAAGTTCGGATTAGGAAAAGGCCTAAGCCCAGACCGTACCGGCCGCCAGACCGGGGATAACGGGGCTCGCGGGAGGAACGAATGGACGCGATCGACCATCTATCTTTGCTCGAAAACCGCTGGGACGACGAGACGGCGAACCGGCTCGCGCCGGCGGACCTGCTTGTCTATCGCTCGAACCTGCTCGGTTCCGACAAACGCATCACCAATTATGGAGGCGGCAACACCTCGTCCAAGCTCGACATGACGGATCCGCTGACCGGAGAGACCGTGAAGGTTCTCTGGGTCAAGGGATCGGGCGGCGATATCGGCAGCATCAAGCTGGATGGTTTCGCGACCCTCTATATGGACAAGCTCCATTCGCTCCGCGGCATCTACAAGAGCGACGCCCAAGAGGACGAGATGGTCGGCCTCTACAACCATTGCACCTTCAACCTGAACCCGCGCACGACCTCCATCGATACCGCGCTGCATGGCTTCATCGACCATCCCCATGTCGACCATGTGCACCCAGACGCGATCATTGCCATTGCCGCCTCGGCCGACAGCCGGGCGCTGACGAAAGAGATTTTCGGAGACGAGATCGGCTGGGTGCCCTGGCGCCGCCCGGGTTTCGAACTCGGCCTCTGGCTCAAGGCATTCGCCGACGAGAATCCGCGCGCGAAGGGCCTCGTGCTCGAAGCCCACGGCCTTTTCACCTGGGGTGAGACCCAGAAGGAATGCTACGAGACCACCGTCAACACCATCAACAAGGCCATTTCGTTCCTGGCCGAGCGCAGCCGGGGAAAGGTGATCTTCGGCGGCGAGCGTATCGCGCCCGCAGCACCCGCGCAGCGCCGGGATGTCGCGGCCGCCCTCATGCCGATCATTCGCGGGCTGATCAGTCGCGACGGGCCGCGCAAACTCGGGCATTTCGACGATTCACCCGAGGTGCTTGAATTCGTGAGCTCCAAGGCGCTCGCGGAGCTAGCGCCGCTCGGCACCTCCTGCCCCGATCATTTCCTGCGCACCAAAATCGCGCCGCTGGTGCTGGATTTTGATCCGGCGACCCAGACCGTCGCCGATCTATTGCCCGGGCTCCCGGCGGCGCTCGAAGCATACCGGGCCAACTACGCCGCCTATTATGAGCGTTGCAAACACGACAACAGCCCGAAGATGCGCGACCCCAATGCGGTGGTCTATCTCATCCCCGGCATCGGCATGCTGACCTTCGCGGCGGACAAGGCGACGGCGCGAATTGCCGGCGAGTTCTACCGCAATGCCATCAACGTCATGCGCGGCGCCTCCACCGTTTCCACCTATCGCGGGTTGCCCGAGCAGGAAGCCTTCGACATCGAATACTGGCTGCTGGAAGAGGCGAAGCTGCAGCGGATGCCGAAAGCCCGCGCCATGGCCGGCAAGATCGCCTTCATCACGGGTGGTGCCGGCGGCATCGGCATGGCCTCCGCCCGGCGGCTGATGCAGGACGGCGCCTGCGTCATGCTCTGCGACATCGACCGCGATATTCTGGAAACATCCCGGCAGGAACTCGCCAAAACCTATGGCGCGGATAATGTCGGCACCGTCTGGGCCGATGTCACCAAGGAAGATGCCATCACCGTCGCCTTCCTGGAGACTGCGGCGACCTTCGGCGGCTTAGACGTTTGCGTCTGCAATGCTGGCATCGCCTCGGCGGCGCCGCTAGAGGACACGTCTCTCGCGCTGTGGCAGAGGAATATCGACATTCTCTCGACCGGTTATTTCCTGACCGCTCGCGGCGCCTTCCGCCTGATGAAGGATCAGGCGATCGGTGGTTCTATCATCATGGTGGCGAGCAAGAACGCCCTCGTCGCCTCCCCCGGTGCTGCCGCCTATTGCACGGCCAAGGCTTCCGAACTGCATCTCTCGCGTTGCGTGGCTCTGGAAGGCGCGCCCTTCGGCATCCGCTCCAATGTCGTCAACCCCGATGCCGTGTTGCGCGGCAGCCGCATCTGGAAGGGTGAATGGGGCGATCAGCGCGCGGCCTCATACCAGAAATCCTCGCTCGAGGAGCTGGACGAGGTCTACCGCCAGCGGAGCCTGCTCAAACGCAGCGTTTACCCGGAGGATATCGCCGAGGGCATTGCCTTCTTCGCGTCTGAGATCTCCTCCAAATCCACCGGCAACATCATCAATATCGATGCCGGCAACGCCAACGCCTTCACGCGGTGAGCATCATGGACAAGATCGCAACGCCTGCCTTGGACCAGGATTTCATCGCCCAGCAGAACGCGCCGCGAGCGGCAGCGCTGCAGGACGAGTATGACGCGCTCGGCCGCAGCCTCGACCGGCGCGGTATCGACATCGAGCACGTCACGGCCGCGGTGGGCGCTTTTGCGGTCGCGGCTCCGAGTTGGGCCGTGGGTTCTGGGGGCACCCGCTTCGCGCGCTTCCCCATGGGCGGCGAACCACGCAATATCTTTGACAAGCTCGAGGATTGCGCCGTCGTCAATCGGCTCGGCGGCGCCACGCCCACTGTTTCCCTCCATTTCCCCTGGGACGAGGTAGAGGATGTCGCGGCGCTGAAAGAGTATGGCAATTCCCTCGGCCTCGGCTTCGATGCTGTCAATTCCAACACCTTCCAGGACCATCCTGGCAATCCGCTGCACCCGCTCTCCTACAAATACGGCAGCCTTTCCCATACCGACCCGGCGGTGCGCGCCCAAGCCGTCGCTCACAACATCCGCTGCGCCGAACTCGGCGCGAAGCTCGGCTCGAAGGCGCTGACGGTCTGGATCGGCGACGGCTCCAATTTTCCCGGCCAGCAGCATTTCGGCCGCGCCTTCGACCGTTACATCGCGGGCGTGCAGGAGATCTATGCCGGTATCCCGGAAGACCTTCGTCTTTTTCTCGAACACAAGATGTACGAGCCGGCGTTCTATTCGACCGTGATCCAGGACTGGGGCTCGTCTCTCCTCGCGGCACAGGCCGTGGGCGACCGCTGCCTTTGCCTGGTCGACCTCGGCCATCACGCGCCGAACGTGAATATCGAGATGATCGTCTCGCGCCTGCTGCATGCCCGCAAGCTTGCCGGCTTCCACTTCAACGATTCGAAATACGGCGATGACGATCTCGATGCCGGTGCCATCGAGCCGTACCGCCTCTTCCTCGTCTTCAACGAATTGGTGGAAGCGGCGCGCAACCAGGCCCCCGGCTTCGACCCCTCCTATATGCTCGACCAATCCCACAACGTGACCGACCCGATCGAAAGCCTGATGACGAGTGCCGTGGAGGTGCAGCGCGCCTACGCCCAGGCGCTGCTGGTGGACCGCGCGGCACTGGACGGATTCCAGGACACGAACGACCCGCTGATGGCGAGCCAGACGCTGAAGCGCGCCTTCACAACCGACGTGGCCCCGATCCTCGCCATGGCGCGGCAGCGCAAGCATGCGGCCATCGATCCCGTCTCGGCCTATCGCGCCAGTTTCTACCGCGAGACCGTAAGCCGAATCCGGCCGGCCAAAAGCGGCGGGTCGGGCGGTATCGTCTGACCGTCGCCCCGTGGGACGCCCCATGCCGCTGCCCGGGTTGTCGCCCGGCCGGCATGGGTCCAAACTCAGCCCATTCGGGCTCTCTGCCCGCCCACCGGGAGACGGAACTCCATGAAGCTGCTGCGCTACGGCCCTCTGGGCTCGGAAAAACCTGGCCTGCTCGACAAGGACGGCCATATCCGCGACCTTTCGGGCGTTGTCGCCGACATCACGCCGGCCGAGCTTTCGCCCGCCGCGCTCGCCAAACTGGCCGCGATTGACCCGGCGAGTCTGCCGCTTGTCGAGGGCCAGCCGCGCTACGGCGTGCCCGTCTCGGGCGCGGCCAAGTTCATCGCCATCGGTCTGAACTATGCCGACCATGCCGCCGAATCCGGCATGCCGATCCCGAAGGAGCCGATCGTCTTCACCAAGGCGATCACCTCCCTCTGCGGCCCCAATGACACGGTTGTGATCCCCAAGGGCTCCGTCAAGAGCGACTGGGAAGTGGAGCTTGGCATCGTCATCGGCACGAAGGCGCAGTATGTGGACGAGGCTTCCGCGCTCGACCATGTCGCGGGCTATTGCGTCATCAATGACGTCTCCGAGCGCGAATGGCAGATCGAGCGTGGCGGCTCCTGGGACAAGGGCAAGGGCTGCGACACCTTCGGCCCCACGGGCCCCTGGCTGGTGACCAAGGACGAAGTCGGCGACGTGCAGAACCTCTCCATGTGGCTGGACGTGAACGGAAAGCGCATGCAGACCGGCACCACCAAGACCATGATCTTCGGCGCCGCAACGCTGGTGTCCTACGTCAGTCAGTTCATGACGCTGATGCCGGGCGATATCATCACCACCGGCACGCCGCCGGGTGTGGGCATGGGCATGAAGCCCGCGCCCGTCTACCTCAAGCCCGGTGACGTGATGACCCTCGGGATCGAGAAGCTTGGCGAACAACGCCAGGATGTCGTTGCTTGGTCGAAGAAGTAGCCTGACCCGATGAGCGTCGCCCTCGCCGTTCCTTGCTTCATCGATGCCTTCTTCCCCGAAGTCGGCATTGCGTCCCTGGAGCTGTTGGAACGGCTGGGGGTCGATGTCGTCTATCCGCAGGGGCAGACCTGCTGCGGCCAGCCGATGGCGAATAACGGCTGCCAGGGTGCCGCGAAAGGCGCCGAAGCCCATTTCGTGGATCTCTTCGGCGATTTTGATGCCGTGGTGATGCCCTCGGGCAGCTGTGTGCATCATTTGCGCGAGCATCTGGATGCGGTTCCGCAGACCGATCGGGTTCGCCACCTGCGCGCCCATACCTACGAACTCGTCGAATATCTGCACGATATCCTGAAGGTCGAAGCGTTCCCCTGGGCCGAGTTCCCGCACCGCGTCGGGCTGCACAACAGCTGCGGCACGCTGCGCTCCCTGCGCACGGCCAGTATGTCGGAGCTTGGCGAAGCCCCCTTCTCGAAACCGCTCGACCTGCTCGCCGGCGTGCGTGGCATCGAATTCGTCACCCCGGCGCGCGCGGATGAATGCTGCGGCTTCGGCGGCACCTTTTCGGTGGCGGAAGATGCGGTCTCGGGCCGCATGGGGCTGGACAAGGTGCGCGATCATGCCCAGGCAGGGGCGCAATACATCGTCTCGGCCGATACCTCGTGCCTCATGCACCAGCAGGGCTGCGCGAAGCGGGCAGGCGTACCGATCCGCTTCATCCATATCGCCCAGATCCTGAATGGAGCGCGGGCATGAGCACGGCCGACAAGACCAAGCCGGTTGACCACGCGGCCGCCGCTGCCGCTTTCGTGGCCGATGCGCCGCATCTCGCCTTCCATGACAAGCGCCTTTGGGAGCTGCGCCAAAAGCGCGACGGGCAGATGGACACCGTTCCCGAATGGCAGGAGCTGCGATCGCTCGCCTCCGCTATCAAGGAACACACACTCAGCCGCCTCGCC
>NZ_DATJJK010000110.1:0-3578 GCF_035492295.1 Acidisoma sp.
GATCGTCACCCGCGAGCGGCCTTCATTGAGTATTACATCACCCTCGCCAGCGATGATCTCGCCCGGAACCTCGACCCCGCCGGCCTCCTGCCCATCCGCGATCGGGCGGAAGACGATGACGAGCTTGGTGCCTTCGGGGAAGCTCGCCTCGACGGCGACGAATTCCACCATGGTCGGCACGCCCGGCTCCACATCGACGATGCAAAGCAGCCGGGTCGCCATGTCCACGATCGCCTCATAGGGCATGCCGCGGCGGGCGGCGAAAAGCATTTCATCCGCGATGAAGGCGACCGCCTCGGGATGCGACAGCTTCACGCCATGGGCACGCAGCCGGCGGGCATGCTCGGCCGCCATGAAGATGGTGAGACGTTCCATCTCGGTGGGGGTGAGGTTCATGGAAAGCCGGCCTCCCTCAATTGGCGAAAAGCTGTTGCAGCTGCAGTGGGTGACGCATCATGGCGATATCCGCCAGCGGCGCGAAGCTGCCAATCTCGTCCGGCGCCGGAATATTCGCGGCCAGGAACATCGCCAGATGCGGACGCAGTGCCTGCAGCGCGCTTTGCGAGTCCTGCGCGCTAATGAGGCCGAGGCGGATCGCGGCCGAGCCCAGAGACTGCGCGGTGGAATGGGCCGAAACCGCAAGTGCACTCATCCGGTCGAGCCCGACACCCGCGAGCACCAGGCCCTGCACCACGGGCAGATGGCCGGGCGTTTGCCCGGCAGAGACTTTGGCGCGATAGGCGGCGGCGCCCTCCGTTCCGAGCCGGGCATGAGTGCCGAGAAGCGCGGCACCGGCACGGCGGGCCCCTGCGCGGGCCGCGGCAGACAACGTCAGCGCTTCCGCCAGATCGTCCAATGCAGCCAGGACCGCCCCATCCCGCGCGGCCGCATGGGCATGGGCGATCAACGGCCGGTCAAAACCTGCCCACCGCCCTTCCATCTGGCCCAGAAGAAAGGAAAACCAGTCCCTACGGGCGAGGCGGCCATCCGCCACCAAGCTCTCGACGCCCCAGGAAAAGGCGAAGGCGCCCCCCGGAAACTGGCCGTCCCCGAATTGCAGCGCGGCGAGGAGCGAGGTCGCCTCGGCGATCATGAAAGGACGCGCACCTTCCCCTGAGCCTCCAACGCGCGCAGCCGGGCCAGATAGGTCTCGCGCGGCCCATCGAGTGCGACCAGAAGACAGCCATCCTCGAAACGGACGCGCCAATGCAGGTTGCCGGCATGATAGCCAAGTTCCAGCGCGCTATCCGCCAGCGGCTGCAGGCGCAGCCATTCCTGCTGGCCAACACGGAGGATGATGGCACGCGTTTCGGAGAGATGCAGCACGGCGCCGTCGAACAACGCCGTCTCGCGCGGCAGCGCCACAAAGCAGGCTGTGCCAAGATCGGTCTCGGCAGCAAAACGTCGGCGCGGCAGATCGGTGGGGGCGATCACCAGCCGTTCGATCCGGCCGCCATGATGGCCGAGGTGATGTAGCCGCCCCGCCATGTCGGAGGCGTCCGTCCGGCCCAATATCGTCTCGATCAGCAAAGGGGCGTCGGACATGGCGGTTTCCTATTGCGATGCAGCAACCTGCTTAACAAACGGTTCACTCACCTTCTAGACCGGAATCCCCTGGGCGCTCTTTACTTCCTCCATCACGGCATAGGTATGAGTCTGGCGCACGCCGGGAAGGGCCGCGAGCGTGCCACCCAGAAAAACGCGATAGGCCGCCATATCTTTTACCCTAGCCTTGATGAGGTAATCGAAGCCGCCAGCCACCATGTGGCATTCGAGAATTTCCGGCGCCCGCCGCACCGCCTCGGCGAAGTCGGTGAAGACGGCGGCATTGGTCCGGTCCAGAACGAGTTCGACGAAGACGAGCAGGCCGCGATCGAGCGCCGCAGGATTCAGGATGGCGGTAAAGCCTTCGATAATCCCCTCCCGCTGCAAGCGGCGGACACGCTCAAATGTCGCCGCCTGGCTGAGATGGGCCTGACGAGCGAGGTCTACGTTGGTCATCCGCCCGTCCTTCTGCAGAAGGCGGAGAAGGCGACGATCGGTCTCGTCCATGATTTTCGAACGTTCTCTCGGAGCTGGCCAGGATCGAAACTCAATTCTTCGTTCATTCGAACGAAATTCCGAAGCACATTTTTTACCAGTCCCAATATGCCAGGATATCTCCAGCTTCCAGGGCAATCCGCCATGTCTCCGTCGGACGAAGCAAGCCACCCCCACTCCATCCTCGGTGCGCCACCGGCCGCACCCACGGCACTGCGGTCGGCACTCCGCGCCCATCATCGCGCCCCGGAGCGCGATTGCGTCGCGGCAGCGTTGCCCGCGGGTCGGCTGACGGAGGCGGAAGCCGAGATCGCGCAGCAGACGGCGCGCCGGCTGATCGAGGCGCTGCGACGCCAGAAGGCGCCGAGCCCGCTCGTCGCCCTCATGCGAGAATATGACCTCTCAAGCACCGAGGGCCTCATGCTCATGCGCCTTGCCGAGGCGCTGCTCCGTATCCCCGACCGGGCGACGGCCGATGCGCTCATTCGCGACACGCTTCTGCGCGGCGACTGGCAGAGCCATCTCGGCCATTCTTCTCTCGCCGTAAATGCGGCGAGCCGGGGGCTCGACCTGACCGCGCGACTGTTGAGGAGCGGCCAGGGCAGCGGCCTCCTCGCAACCGGCCGCGATGCGGTAATCCGCCAGGTGATGACGCATATGATCGGCCGCATGGGCGAGATTTTCGTTTGTGGCGAGACCATCGGTGGCGCCCTGCGCTCAGCCCATCACCTGGAAAACGCGGGCTTCCGCTTCTCCTTCGACATGCTGGGCGAAGCGGCGCTGACCGCGGCCGATGCCGACCGCTATTATCGGGATTACGAGACGGCGATCCGCGCCATCGGCCGCGCTGCCCGGGGACGCGGCCCCCTCGCCGGGCCCGGCATCTCCCTCAAGCTCTCGGCGCTTCATCCACGCTACAGCATGGCGCAGCGGGGCCGCGTGATGGCCGAGCTTCTGCCCCGACTGACGCGCCTCGTCACCCTCGCAAGGGAACAGAATATCGGCGTCAGCATCGACGCCGAAGAGAGCGAGCGGCTGGATCTCTCCCTGGATCTCCTGGAAGCCCTCTGCCGCGATCCGCACTTCCTGGGATGGAACGGCATCGGTTTCGTCGTCCAGGCTTATCAAAAGCGTGCCCCCTTCGTGCTCGACTGGATCATCGCTCTCGCCCGCGAAACCGGCCACCGACTGATGCTGCGGCTGGTGAAAGGCGCCTATTGGGACAGCGAGATCAAGCGCGCCCAGCAGGAAGGCCTGGCCGATTATCCGGTCTTCACCCGCAAGGCGCATACGGATCTCTGCTACCTCGCCTGTGCGCGAAAACTCCTCGCCGCGCAGGATGCGATCTTCCCGCAATTCGCGACGCACAATGCGCAGACGCTGGCAGCCATCCGCGCTATGGCGGGGCCGCTCGCCACCGCCGACGATCTGGAGTTCCAGTGTCTGCACGGCATGGGCGAGCCGCTGTACCGCGAAGCCTTCGCCCAAAGCCTCGCCCCCGCCTGCCGTATCTATGCCCCCGTCGGCACGCACGAGAC
>NZ_DATJJK010000111.1:0-9218 GCF_035492295.1 Acidisoma sp.
ATGGAAGTTCCCCTTCACGCTTGCAGCAGCCGTTCGTTCGACCAAGTTTGAAGGGCGATTGGACAAATAAGCAATAAAGGCGCTTCGTGCTGCAATAGCAAAAATCTATAGATGATTACGCCACCAATATTAGCAGATTTCTGTCTTTTCTGAATATTCGGTTTGTCGGCGAACTCTCAGTAACTAAGAAAATAATTGTGTTGATTTAAGTTGAGATTTGATGGGGGATGTCCGCTCCCGGCGGCATCGCGATGCGCCAAAGTGTAAGACCTTCCGCCAAGGAGCCGAGGAACACTGACAAAGCCTCAAGATACTGGCCTGATCGCCGCGCGCTGCGGCATAGCGCGCACCTTCGTTCGCCGGCGCTGGGCGAACCCGGCAAGGGCGATGGAGACGACGAGGGTGACGCCGTTGAATAGCGGCTCGACATAGAAGGCGCCTCCGAGTTGCTGGATGCCTGAAATGCCGACTGCGAGGATGAGGACACCGCAAATCGTGCCCCAGACATTCACCCGACCCGGCCTGATCGTCGTGGAGCCGAGAAAGGCCCCCACCAAGGCCGGCAGCAAATAATCGAGGCCAACATTAGCTTGCCCAATGCGTAACTGCGACGCGAGAACGCAGCCAGTGAAGGCGGTCAGGAATCCCGACACGACGAACACACCGATGACACGGCGTCGGACCGGAATGCCATTCAGGGCAGCCGCCTTTTCATTGGCGCCGATCGCATAGATCTCTCGGCCGACAGGCAACCGCTCCGTGACCAGCCACATCAATATCGACAAGACCAGCACATAGATCGCGGGCATCGGGATCGAGAAGATAGAGAGCGCGTTGATGTCAAGAAAGCCATTTGGCAAGAATCCGATGACCTGACGACCGCCCGTATGCCACAGAGCGAGGGAGTAGAGGATCGTCCCCATGCCGAGCGTCGCGATGAAAGAATCGACCTGTGCCACTTCGACGAGGAGACCATTAAAGAGACCAACCAAACTCCCTGCGATCAGAACGAGAAGAACCGCGACAGGCCAAGGCAGATGAAACCAGACCTGAAGACTGATCGCCAATATATGCCAAAGCACGATGCCAAAACCGACCGTCAGGTCAATCCGACCAGCCATCATGGGAATCATCGCAGCGAGTGCCAATAGCGCGATGATCGATTTGTCGCTGAGGATTAATCTTACGTTCAAGGCCGTGGGGAAGGTGTCCGGGAGAATAGCAGAAAACAGGATCACAAGCAGAATAACGAGAATCGGAAGGCCATAGATCGGCAATAGCCGGGTCACGGCGCCCCAGCGCGACAAGGCAGCCAGTTCGGACCGGGTTGGTTCCAACGCATTGGATTTAAGCGATTGCATTGCGATCCTCGAGATGATCCAAAAACGGTTTCGCCCCGCCAGAGTAGCCAACTGACGCGGAGGCTACAGCGACAAGATTTTTGATGGATAGCTCCGCAGCGCCAAGTTCAGCCGCGACCCGACCGCGGTTGAACACCAGCGTGCGGTGACAAACTTTGGCGACTTCCTCGAAATCCGTCGAAATGATGATGATCACGGAACCGGCCGCCAATGCGACGTCGAACAGGCGGTATATTTCGGCCTTGGCGCCAACATCGACGCCAGCCGTCGGATCTTCGAATATATAAACTTTCCCGCCAAGATTCAGCCAACGGCCGATAACAACCTTCTGCTGATTGCCGCCCGACAGAAGCTCGACAGACAACGCCGGATTGTTAGGCCGCAATCCCACCTCATTGCCAAGAGTCAAAGCTTGAGTGATCTCGCGGCTCGGATAGACGACAGACCAAGGATGAAGTCCAGCCATCACGTTATTGACGAAGAAGTTCTCTCGTATCGTCATGCCCGGCAACACGGATTCGCCGACGCGATCGGCGCAGACTAGTGCGAGGCCACGCTGCATTGCTTCGCGCGGTGACTGCACCTTGAGGGGCTGCCCATCCAGTTCGATGTGCCCTTGATCGATCGGCAGGAGGCCAAAAAGGGCTCTGCCGAAGCTCTCCTGTCCGGCTCCACGAAGCCCCACGAGCCCGACAATCTCGCCTGATCGGAACTCACAATCAATCGGACCGACGTCGCCGATCGTCATGCCTTCAACGCTCAGCCTTACAGGGCCTGCACGTTCGATCGGGCGCCGGAAGACCTGGGACGGTTCCCGCCCAACGATGAGCAGAATGACCTCCTCGGGTGTTGTATTTGCGACCAAGCGCTCACCGGCAACAGAGCCGTCCCGTAACACGACCATTCGATCGGTGATCTCGAAAATCTCGTCGAGCCGATGCGAGACGTAAATGATTCCCATCCCCCGTTCCCTCAGGCGCCTCAGAACGGCAAAAAGGCGAGACACCTCGTCCGCGGGAAGGCTTGCCGTCGGCTCGTCGAGTACCAGCACCTCGGCCTCCGCGGCTAAGGCGCGAGCGATGGCGACCAGGGATTTCTCGGCTCGGGTAAGATTTTGGACGCGACTGTCTGGGTCAATATCCGCGCCCACAGCGGCAAGCGCCTTGGAGGTGCGGCTGTTCACGGCGCTCCAATCTATCAGCCCATAACACCTGGGATAACCCAGCGTCAGGGAAACATTCTCAGCGACTGTCATCCACTCAATCAACCCGAGATCCTGGTGGATGAAAGCAATCGGGAGAGCGCGCACGGCATGCGACGACTCCTGATTCCGATAAGTGATGCTGCCGGCATCGAGTGAATGCACGCCGGCGAGAATTTTGATCAGTGTTGACTTGCCAGCGCCATTCTCTCCAAGAAGGGCCAAAATTTCACCCGATTGAAGACGAAAACTCACCGAACTGAGGGCTTTTGTGCCGCCGAACTGCTTCGATATGTCTCGCAACACAAGCAAAGCGGGCTCGGCAGCTTTGTCTCCGACCGGCTCACCCTGATTCACCCAACAAACTCCGTGATGTAGAGACCGACTGAGAAATCTGTGCAATAGACAAGCCCGTTCGCATCGACGAAGACATCGGCGGAATGCAACACGAGCGGCCGACCAGGGCGTGGATCGATGAGCCGCTTTGGAGGTGCCGGCACGAAAGCGGCGCATTCCTTCGGCTGGTACGGATTCCTGATATCGAAAGCCCGAACGCCGGCATTCTGGTAGGTCGTGAAAATAATATCGGAGCTTACAAAATTCCCGGGACGGTTTTCGTAAAGATTATGCGGCCCAAAATGGCCACCAACCGCGACATAATCCTTATCGGACGGCAGTGGAAAGGTGGAAATGCTGATTGGATTCCGTGGTTCTCGACAATCGAAGACCCAGATCGGCTTTATCCCGTCCTCCATGTTGTCGAGCACGGCTTCGTCCAAGACAAGAAGCAGATCGCGGTCGGGCAGCGGTAGGCAATTATGAGTGCCGCCGCCGAAAGGAGGCGCCCAACTCTTGTGGGTGATCAACTTAGGTGCAGTGCGATCGGAAACATCCACCATGACCATGCCGGCGTCGCGCCAGGCGCAATAAGCGATGTCGCCGCTGACGACGCCATGATGACAGCCATAGCGTCCAGTTGTTGACGGCCATGCAGGAGTTTCACCAGCCGCCAAGTTCATGCCCGGCAGCCAGAATCGCCCCGCTTCTTTCGGATTGCTTGGATCAGCCAAATCGATTGTAATAAAGATGTAGTCGCTGAACCCTTCGATCAGAGCTGATGCGTATGCCCAGCGACCGCCGACGTACCAGACACGATGAAGCCCCCCGCCGTTGACCGGCATGAAACCAATCCGCCTCGGCTGAGCCGGCTCGGAAATGTCGTAGACCGCAAGCCCGGCAGACCAATTCCGCTCTCCGACCGCTTCGGCATGGGCATGAAAATCTGCCTTGCCTTTGTAATAATTTCGTTCATCGGCAAGCTCTGGCTGAGCCCACATGTTCTTCGCATGCACGACGAGAAGAAGATCTCCGTGCGTCTGCAGATGCAGATTCCACGTATTGTCCGGACAGGGGACATAGTTGACCTGTCGAGGATCTCTTGGGTCTGTTACGTCGATCACGCTAAAACCCTGCGAAAACAAGTGCCCGACATAGGCGTGGCCCTTGTTAACCATCACCTGAACGGCGTCGGGTCGTCCCCCTTGATCACTATGTCCGATCATACGCATGTTGTGGATATAGTCAGGTTTAGGTAGGTCGGCGGCGGTCATCCTTTATCCTCCTTTGGCTGCTGCGGTTGGTCGGACGTCATCGCAAGATCGTGGCGACTGCCGCCCAACTCGCCTTGCAGCAGTCCCCGACCAAATGGCGCAGACAAACGCTATTAGCCGCATGCTTGTCGACGCAAGCCTGTCTTCGATCACCAATTTGTTCGTTCTGGCAGTACATCTGTCTTTCAGAAATGGGACCGAAGATGCGTCATCCAGGTCTCTCTATGCACTATTTACCCCAGATCTTCCGATAGGCTGTCTCGTATCCATTATGCGGATCGTAGATGCCGCCTGCGCCACGATCGTCATTGACATTGGAGGGGACAAAGAGATGGACCGGATTGATGTAGCCGCTTGGGGGCTGATCTGCGAACGCGCGGTTCAACTCGTCAACAAGCTGAAAGGCCTGTTCCCGAACCGGTTCCGCAACCGTGGCAACCTGATACTGCTTGGTATCGATGCGCTGGAACGCCGATGCTGAGCCATCGCCGGCCGAAATATTCTTTGGTGAACCGTCACCCGCGAGACCCGCCGCCTGCAAAGTAGGCGCCATGAAGTCATAGTAAAGGTCATTGATCGCAACTGAATATGTCCAGCGGGCTCCATATCTCGTCAGCAGAGCGGTTGTGAGCTGCGGCATTCTGTCGTGTACCTCGCCGAGCGGCGTGTCCTCGACCGCGAGAACCTTGCAACCACTGCAGCCCTTGATAGCAGCCTGCTCCGCATTCGTCTTGGCAATGGTGATTGCATAGGCACTGTCTGTAAATAGGATCGCGCCCGCCGTCCCGTTCGAATCCGCCACAGCATACAGGCCAGCAGCCTTCCCAACCACGACCGGATCTGTCGTCACATTGACGAAGATGTTCGACCCTTTGATCTTGCCGGGGGTCATGCCCGAATGCCAGGAGACAACTTTGATGCCGTGATCGATCGCTTGCTGGATGAGGGAGTTCATTCCGATTGCGTCGACGGAGCCAAGAATGATGCCATCGGGCTTTAAGGCGATCGCCTGTGTCAGAGCAGCCGTCTGACCCTGTATGGTCCCTTGGCCATCGAGCACGCGGTACTTCCACCCGATGACCTTGGCCGCCTCCCCAGCGAACTGTCCGACAGAGCGGCCCCCACTGTTGCGCTCGTCGTAATCGACGAATATGACGGTTTTATCGGGCTGCGCGGCAGGGCCGGTGGTTGGCCCGGTCCAGGAGGAGCCTGGCTGCGTTACTTTGGCGATATAAGCCTTGGCTTGAGTAGTATAGGCGTCATCAGCTTTCGCGGCGATGCCCGACAAAAGCGTCAGGACGGCACCAACACATACTCCAACGAATAGCCGACTTCTGAACGCCATTTCCAACCCCCGATTTCTATTTTTATTTCGGCTAGGTGCCAAGGTTGACGAAGAATACTCTTGGCGTAGATTTGAGACATTATAAGTCTTTCTAATAGGGACGTTTCACGATGCGCGACGACGCCATCCCCTTCGATTTGCGCTCCCTGGAGGCATTCCTCACAGTGTGCGATCATGGAACAATGGCGGCCGCGGCGCGGGTGCTGGGTGTTACACAGCCGGCGGTATCGCAGACAATTGCCGAGCTGGAGGAACGCACGCGCACCGTGCTCTTCGATCGCAGCGTGCGCCCGCTCGGACTGACCCCCAGTGGCGCCGTCCTGAGGCAGCGAGCTAGCGCCTTGTTGGCCGATGCGCGACAAATCAGCCCGCTTCTCCGTGAAACACGGCGCGGCAATCTGCCTCTGCTCCGTGTCGGCTTCGTCGAATCGCTTTCACGGGCGCTGATGCCCGAATTGGCGACGCATCTGTCGACAGTGTCCGATTACGTTTCATTTGTCTGGGGAATGACGGCCTCCCACACCGGCGCAATACTCAATCGGAGACTCGAACTCTTCATCCGTGTTGATGATATTGAGACGCTGGAAGGGCTGGAGAAGCGACGGCTGATTGAAGAGCCCTATGTGGTGGTCACCCCGCCAGACTTTCCTGCGATCAACAATCTCGATGACCTGGTCAAATTGAGCCTTTCGAGAGCGTTTATCCGCTTCAGCCCGCAAACGAAGGTTGGTCGGGAAGTGGAGCTCCATCTCCGCCGCATCGGACTAGATCTTCCGCGGTCTCAGGAGTTCAATACGCCATTCGGCGTCACTTCCGCCGTCGCACACGGCGCGAGCTGGGCAATCACAACGCCACTCTGCACCTACGAGTCCGGGATCTCCCTGCAGCACCTCCGGATTTACCCTTTGCCCGGCCCTCGTTTACGGCGGCGACTCGTCTTGATCGCCCGACATCAGGAACTCGGACGGCTACCCTTGGAGATTGCCCGCTTCAGCCGTGATCTGCTTCAGGCAAAGGTCCTCCCTGCTATATGCGATTCCATCCCATGGATTGCGCAACAGATCGAGCTTGGAGATCCTGCATCGCTCCGGTAGGAGAGCCGCCACCCCACTCCATCGAGTGCGGCTCTTTATTTGATCAAACGTCGCCTTTTTAGGATCGTTCTCGTTGCCAGGCTTGAAATTCTTCGATTGTTTCATCGGAGGGTGGATACAAGCCCATCAGCTTGCGGCCTTCTTCGACCCGCTGCAGAACCCAGGCCTCGAAAACCTCCGCATGGGGCGCGGTCTTTACTACCTGGTCGACGAGGGAATTTGGAATCACCACGGCGCCATCAGCATCGAGGACGATGACGTCATCGGGAAAGATCGCGACGCCGCCGCATCCGATTGGCTCTTGCCAGCCGACGAATGTCAAACCGGTAACGGACGGGGGAGCCGCAACTCCATTGCACCAAGTCGGCAGGCCGGTTTTGCGAACACCGTCTAAATCTCTGACAGCACCATCCGTCACCAGGGCGGCCGCTCCACGATATTTCATCCGAGCACAAAGAATATCGCCAAAGATGCCCGCATCCGTAATGCCCATTGCGTCAGCCACGGCAATACAGCCTTCAGGTATCACATCCATCGCTCCCCGGGTCGATCGGGCAGAAGATAGCGACTCCGGTGTCGCCAGATCTTCGCGTGCGGGAACAAAGCGGAGCGTGAACGCGCGCCCGACCACTCGCGGATAGTCTGGCTCGATCGACCGTGCCCCGCGTATCCAGACATTCCTTAGCCCACTCTTTAGCAGCGCCATCGTGATGGAGGCGGTGGAGAGATTGCTCAACACCGCGCGGATGCTTGGGTCCAGCGGAGCCATTGGCGCGGTCGGTGCGCCGGGTTCGTTAGACATGTATCGGCAATCTCCAGCTAAATGCTTTGTATCAAACCACCATCGACGCGGAGGCTCGATCCTGTGATGTATCCGGCACGATCACTGGCCAGGAAGGTAACGGCATCCGCATATTCCTCCTGTGTCCCGTATCGCCCCATCGGTATTGTCGCCGTGCTGCTGCTTTGAATGGCGTCCAGGCTGCGGCCCTCCCGTTGAGCACGCGCCTCGTCGAGGAAACGGATGCGGTCCGTCGCGATTCTTCCCGGTATGACCAGATTGACGGTTATGCCCTCGTGAGCAACCTCGGCGGAGAGGGTCTTGGACCAACCGACCAGCGAAAGCCGGAGGGCGTTGGAGAGTCCGAGATTCGGGATCGGTGCAACTACACCCGATGATGTGCTCGTCACGATTCGGCCCCATCGACGATCACGCATGGAGGGTAGCACGCGGTCCGTTATGGCGATGACCGACAGGACCATCGAGTTGAAATGCTCCGCCCACACCGCCGGATCAATCCCTCTGGCTGTCGTGGGGGGCGGCCCACCGGTAATGTTGATAAGAATATCGACAGGTCCCAGCGAAGCTTCGATCGATCGGACGGAAGGATCGATGACAGACAAATCCGCCAAGTCCCACGCCAGTCCCATCGCCGTCCCGCCGGCGGCATCGATCCGATGGGCGGCACTCGCTGCGGCATCGCCCTTGATGTCGGCGATCGCAACTTTTGCACCCTCCGCTGCCAGGGCCAGAGAAATGGCTGCCCCAAGGCCCCCACCGCCGCCCAGAACAAGTGCCGTTCGGCCTTTGATCCGCAAATCCATTTTTGACGCCTCTTATCCTTGGACCGCTGCCATTGATGCAAGGTTCGCCTGCGGGAACACTGACTCCCGAACTGGTGGTCCATCCATTGTCGCAACGGTTTTAGCCGTCGTGTGGATTTGGGATGCTATAAGATTTTCTAATCTCCCCTTGATGGCAACGCTAAAGAGGTTTGCGAGAACCCGCTTGCCATCGGAGATTGTTGTATGCACCGACCGTATCACTGCGGCGGCCCCAGTTTGCGGGATGTCGAGCCGATCCTGGCGGCGCATCGTGTCATCGTCAGGTCCGAGAGCGTCCGGAACTGGAGCAGCTGCTTCGGCCGAGTGTTCGCTGCCACAAAGAAACACCCCCGCCCCAGGGCCTGCGATCACTGGTGCCTCGACAAACACTCATACTTGGTCGGGGGCGACCTGCATTGCCCTGGGGCGGGGAATCAGAATGTCACATGAGCTTGTCCAGCGTCAGTGGCAGGTCACGAATCCGCTTTCCGGTGGCATTGAAAACCGCGTTGGCAACGGCAGCGGCGGTACCTGTGATGCCAATCTCTCCAATGCCGCGCGCACCCATAGGCGTGTGCGGGTCTGGAATATTGTTCCAGATCACGTCAATATCGGGAACGTCCATATGCGAGGGTATGTGGTACTCGGACAAGCTTGGGTTCATAACACGCCCGTTCCGCCCGTCAAACTGCGTCTCCTCCATCAGAGCAAGTCCGAGACCCATGATGATGCCACCACGGAACTGGCTCGCCGCTGTCTTGGCATTCAGGATGTGTCCACAATCAAAGGATCCAAGGAAACGGTTGACCCGCGTTTCGCCCGTGACGGGATTGACGCGAACCTCGCAGAACATCGCGCCATAGGAGTGCATAGACCAATTCTGCAATTCGGTCGGCGGCGGTGCATTCGCCTCCACGATCACCTGCTCGCGTCCAGCGCGAGATAGTATGGAAGCGTAACTTTCGTAACGCGTCGGGTTGGCAAGCTCGGCGAGGCCGCCAT
>NZ_DATJJK010000112.1:0-14840 GCF_035492295.1 Acidisoma sp.
CTCGCTGCTCGGAACCGCCGGGGCGGCGCTGGTGATCGGCGCGCGCCGGGGCGGGGTGCTGCTGCCGCTGCTGGTCCTGCCGCTGGCCACACCGGTCCTGATCTTCGGGACGGCGGCGGCCGGCGCCGCCGCAACCGGAATCGCCGCGCGCCCGGCCCTGTTGTTGCTCGGCGCCTATCTCTGCCTTTGCCTGCCGCTTTGCCCACTGGCAGCGGGTGCCGCTGCCCGGGCGGCGGCGGAATAGGTCCCGGCTTGGCCAGCCTTACATAATCATATGTTTATGTAAGGCGCGGAAGTTAGGCTTTGTTCCAAAGAAAAACCCCCGCACAAGGCGGGGGTTTCCTCAGGTGACGGCGGGGTGAGCCAGATCAGACGATCTGCTCGCCATGCAGGGTGATGTCCATGCCCTCGACTTCCTCGTCCCGCGTGATGCGGAGACCGATCGTCATGTCGATGATCTTGAGGAGAACGAAGGACATGCCGCCCGACCAGGCCAGGGTGGCGCCGACGCCGGCGCACTGGATCAGCAACTGGTGGGCGCTGCCGCCGGCGCCGCCATAAAGCGGGCCGAAGGCGAAGACGCCGGTCAGCAGGGCGCCGATGATGCCGCCGATGCCGTGGACGCCCCAGCAGTCGAGGCTGTCGTCGTAACCGAAGAAGTTCTTCACGGTCGTCGAGAAGAAGTAGCAGCCCACGCCGGCGACGACGCCGATGATGATGGAGGGGCCGGGGAGGACGAAGCCCGAGGCCGGGGTGATGGCGACGAGGCCGGCGACGGCTCCGGAGACGATGCCGAGCAGGCTCGGCTTACCTTTGGTCATCCACTCCGCGAACATCCAGCCGAGGGCGGCGGCGGCGGTCGCGATCTGGGTCGCGGTCATGGCCATGCCCGCACGGCCGTTGGCGGCGACGGCGGAGCCGGCGTTGAAGCCGAACCAGCCCACCCACAGGAGGCTCGCGCCGATCATGGCGTAGCCGACATTGTAGGGGTGCATGTTGTCGTGGCCGTAGCCGACGCGCTTGCCCAGGACCAGAGCGCACATCAGGCCGGCAACGCCCGCGTTGATGTGAACGACGGTGCCGCCCGCGAAGTCGAGCACGCCGAGCGAGCCCGCCCAGCCGGTGGTCGACCAAACCCAATGCGCGATCGGGCTGTAGACGATGATCGACCACAGCACCATGAAGATGCACATGGCGCTGAACTTCATGCGGTCCGCGAAGGCGCCGCAGATCAGGGCCGGGGTAATGATGGCAAAGGTCATCTGGAACATCATGTAGACGCTCTCGGGGATCGTCTGATCGACGGTGCCCCCGAGCAGGAAGTCATTGTTCCAGGTCTTGGCAAAGCCCTTCAGCATGAACTGCGAGAGATCGCCGACATAGGCATTGCCGGTGGTGAAGGCGAGGCTGTAGCCGACCACGCACCAGACGATGGTGACGAGGCAGCAGATGGCGAAGGATTGCATCAACGTCGCCAGCACGTTCTTCTTGCGGACCATGCCGGCATAGAAGAGGGCGAGACCCGGAATGGTCATCATCAGCACGAGCGCCGTGGATGTCAGCATCCACGCGGTGTTGCCGGTGTCGATTTTCGGCGCGTCGGCCGCGAAGGCCGGTGCCGACAAGGCGAGCATCGGCAAAACGAAGGGAAGGGCCCGGACGAGACGCCGGGGACTTTTATTGTGCTGCATGGATGGTCCAGTCATCCGGGTTTCCTTCAAAGAGCTTCGGCGTCGAGTTCGCCCGTGCGGATGCGCACGACGCGTTCGACGTCCATGATGAAGATCTTGCCGTCGCCGATCTTGCCCGTATGGGCGGCCTTCATGATGGCTTCGACGACCTGCTCGGCGAGATCCGACGGCACAGCCACTTCGATCTTCACCTTGGGCAGGAAATTCACGTGGTATTCCGCCCCACGGTAGATCTCGGTCTGTCCTTTCTGGCGGCCGAACCCCTTCACTTCGGAAACGGTCAGCCCCTGCACGCCGAGCGGCGTCAGCGCTTCGCGCACGTCGTCAAGTTTGAACGGTTTGATAATGGCCATGACCAACTTCATGTCGGCGTCCTCTGTTCGTGGCTTCGTCGTGGCCGCCCTGGTGACAAGGGCTGCGAGTCTCCTGAGCACCCCATTCAAGTCCTGTGCCAAGAATGTGATGACCCATGAAACTACGACTTTTCTTAAGCTTTCTCCATGAATGGAATCACTTCTGCACGATTTGCAGGCAGCCAAGGGATGGGCCCGATGCGCGTGCGGAAGGGCCAGGTTTCGCCCGTTCGCCGAAGCGGCCTATAGACGATTCGGACGGGACCGGACGGGCCGATGAGTGACGAAGAGAGCGTAGAGGTTTGCATCCTGGGTGCGGGTCCCGTGGGCGGGTCACTCGCCTGCCGGCTGGCCGAGGCGGGACTGCGCGTCCTCGTGGTCGATCGCGCCGCCCTGCCGCCGATGGAGAATCCGGATTTCGACGGGCGTGCCTATGCGATCGCGGCGGGAACCCAGCCGCTGCTTGAAAATGCGGCGCTGTGGACAGCGCTGCCCTTTCAGCCCTGCCCGATCGAGGGGATCCATGTCTCGGACGGCCGGCCCGGCCGCCCGGCTTCCCCCTTGTCGCTCCATTTCGACCGCCGGGAACTGGGCGAGGAGAGCGGCCCCTTCGGCTGGATGGTGGAGGCGCGGGCGCTGCGAATCGCCCTCAACCGCCGTCTCCATGCCGGACGGGGCATTCTTCTCGCCGCCCCCGCCGAAGCGCGGGTGGAGCGAAGCGCGGAGACGGTGCGCATCGCCCTCTCGACCGGCGCGCGCTACCGCGCGCGGCTCATCATCGGGGCTGAGGGGCGTCAGAGTCCACTCCGCCGCAGTGCCGGCATTCCGGTGATCCGCTATCCCTACCGTCAGAGCGGCATCGTCTGCGCCATCGCCCACGAACAACCCCACGGCAATGGCGCGCTCGAGCACTTCCTGCCCGGCGGCCCCTTCGCGCAGCTGCCGCTCGGCCCCACGCGCGGCGCACCCCATGTTTCGGCGATTGTCTTCACCGAGAAGACGGCGGTGGCCGACGCGCTCGCGCGTCTCGGCTCAGAGGCCTTCACCCGTGAGGTGGAGCGGCGCATGGGCGGCCATCTCGGCGCCATCCGCCTGCTCGGCAGGCGGTGGGTCTATCCGCTCTCGGCGCTGCTGGCCACGCGCTATGTCGACCGCCGCATGGCGCTGGTGGGGGATGCAGCGCACGGCATTCATCCGATCGCCGGCCAAGGCTTCAATCTTGGCCTGCGCGATGCCATCGCGCTTTCCGACCTCGTGCTGGAAGCGGTCGTGCAAGGCGGCGATCCGGGAGATCCGGCGCTTCTGGCCCGCTACCAGCGGCAGCGGCGGCCGGACAATCTCGCCATGCTGGCGGCGACTGACGCGCTCGACCGGCTGTTCAGCAACGACAATCCGGCGGTGCGCCTCGCGCGCGATCTCGGCATCGCCGCGGTTCACCGCCTGCCCCCGCTCAAGCGCTACTTCATGCGCCGGGCGATGGGCCTTTCCTGATTGCACGCTAGACGGTGCCGGGCTTGGGCGTGCGGGCGATGGGCGCCACGAATTGCGGCGCCGCATCGGTATCCCAGGGGAAGAGGATCCAGGTGTTCTGGCTGACTTCCGTGACGAAGGTATCGACGACGTCCTTGCCGGCCGGCTTGGCATAGACGGTGGCGAAATGCGCCTTCGGCAGCAGGGCGCGCACCACCCGCGCCGTCGTCCCGGTATCGACGAGATCGTCGACGATCAGGAAGCCGTCACCGTCACCCGCCGCGCTGGGCGGCTTGGTGACGACGGGGCGGCCAAGCTGCTCCTCCTGATAGGTTTCGACCGAGACGCTTTCGATCAGGCGACATTCGAGCTCGCGTGCGATGATCGCGGCCGGGATGAGCCCGCCGCGTGTGACGGCCACAATTCCCTTCCAGGGACCGGAATCGATCAGCCGCCAGGCGAGCGCGCGGGCGTCTCGGTGCAGTTGGTCCCAGGTGACGGTGTAGTACTGTTGCGCCATCAGAAAAGTCTCCCGCCGTCCGGCACCTTGAAATCCGACCGGATCAAAACGATCCCGCCTTGGCTGTCCGGCAGCCCCAAGGTCAAGACCTCGCTGACGAATGGGCCGATGCGCCGGGGCGGAAAATTCACCACGGCGCAGACCTGACGCCCGATCAGCCTGTCCGGCGTATAATGAACCGTGATCTGAGCGGAGGAGGCCTTGACGCCGATCTCCTCGCCGAAATCGACCCAAAGCTTGATCGCGGGCTTGCGCGCTTCGGGAAATGGCTGAGCATCCACGACCGTGCCGACCCGGATGTCGAGTCGCTCGAAATCCTCGATGCTCACGATCTGGCTGTCCATGCGTCCGAAATCCTCTTGAGGGCGAATCGCTTCGGGGTGCGAGAATGCCGCGAATCGATGACGGGATGCCAGAGGCCAGGGAAATCGGGCGCCAGATGGAGCCGGGCATGACGCAAGGTTAAAGCTCGGAAACTGCAATGGGTTTTCCGCGGCGCCTCTGGGCGAGTGGCGGGTTTATATGAGAAGTAGCGATATGAATTGCGCCACGAACCCTGCATCGCAACCTGAGGCCCCAGGGCCGTGGCTGGCCGCGCCGGTCTTGCGGCCCCGTTTGGCCCTCCTTGTCCTCGCGGTCCTCGCCGGTTGCGCGCCCGCGCCGGGCGCCTTGGCGCAGAACGGTTTCCCGAGCTTCCGCAACCTCGCGAAGAAGGTGGTGCCCTCGGTCGTCAGCATTGCGGTGACCGAGAGTGCGGCGGCGGCCGCCGCCGACCAAGGCGGGGACGGTACCACCGATGACGGCCAGCCTCTGCCCCGGGATGGCCACCAGAAGGTTTTCGGCGCCGGATCGGGCTTCATTGTCGATCCCTCCGGCATCATCGTGACCAATGATCATGTGGTGGACGGTGCGAGCAAGATCACGGTCTCGCTGTCGGACGGGACGCAGTTGCCGGCGCGTGTGCTTGGCTTCGATCAGCTGACCGATATCGCGGTGATCAAGGTTTCGCCCCAGGCGCCGCTCCCCGCCGTGCAATGGGGCGATTCCAGGGCGGTCGAGGTCGGCGACTGGATTCTGGTCGCGGGCAACCCCTTCGGCCTGGGCAGCTCGGTGACCGCCGGCATCATCTCTGCCCGCGGACGGGATATCATGAGCGGCCCCTTCGACGATTTCCTGCAGCTCGATGCCCCTATCAATCCGGGGAATTCCGGCGGCCCGGCCTTTGACATGACGGGCCATGTGATTGGCGTGAACACCGCCATCATCTCGCCGACCGGTGGCTCCGTGGGCATCGGCTTCGCGATTCCGAGCGAAATCGTGCAGAACGTCGTGGAGCAGATCGAGAAGCACGGCCATCTTGATCGTGGCTGGCTCGGCGTCGGCGTCGCCGATGACGAGGAAGCGACGACCGACGGCGTCCGCGTGACGACGGTGGAACCGGGTGGCCCGGCAGCCCATGCCGGCATCCGCGCGGGGGACCGCATCCTGGCGGTGAATGGGCGCAGGGTCGATACGGCGCTCGCCCTGATCCGGGCGGTGGCGGAGATCCACCCCAACCGGCATGCTCAGCTCACCGTGCTGCGTCACGGCAGCAAGATCACCGCAGAGATCGTGGTCGGGCTGCGTCCGGTCACAGAAGCGCAGTGAATACCATATGGCGACGAAGCGGCGCAGCGGCGCCGCGAGACGGATCGGATGAGGTGAGGGAGTTCTAAGATGCGCATTCTGCTGGTCGAGGACGACCGCGACGTCGCGGGCTTCGTGGTGAAGGGGCTGCGCGAGGCCAACCACGTGGTGGAACATGCGGCCAACGGCCGGGACGGCCTCTTCATGGCCGCGAGCGAACAGTTCGACGCCATCATCCTGGACCGCATGCTGCCGGGCGGGGTGGACGGCCTGCGCCTGCTCGAGACACTGCGCGCGCAGGAGAACACCGTGCCGGTTCTTTTCCTCTCCGCCCTCGGCCAGGTAGACGACCGGGTGAAGGGGCTGAAGGCCGGTGGCGACGACTACCTGACCAAGCCCTTCGCCTTCGCCGAGCTGCTGGCGCGGGTCGAGGCGCTGACCAGGCGTGGCAAATCGGACAGCCCGGTGACGCGCCTCGTCGTCGGCGACCTCGAGATGGATCTCCTTTCTCGCAGCGTGAAGCGGGCCGGGCAGAAGATCGACCTGCAGCCGCGGGAATACCGGCTGCTCGAATATCTGATGCGGCATGCGGGCCAGGTCGTGACCCGCACCATGCTGCTCGAGGGCGTGTGGGATTATCACTTCGACCCGCAGACCAATGTGATCGACGTGCATGTTTCCCGCTTGCGGCAGAAGGTGGACAAGCCCTTCCCGAAGCCGTTGCTCCATACCGTTCGCAATGCCGGCTACATCATGCGGCCGGACAACGACGCCTAGAAGGCGACGCGCATCATCCGCCGGGCAAGCCGATGCAACTGACCGGACCACGCCCGAGCCGGCCGCGCCTCAGTCGGCCGCGCCTGAGCCGGCCGCGCCTCAGCCGGCCGCGCCTGAGCCGGCCGCGCCTGCCGTCCTTCGCGCAGCTGCGGGACAGCCCGCTGCTGCGCTCGGCCGGGCTGCGCTTCGCCGCCCTCTACGCGATCATCTTCGGCCTCAGCGCCGTGGCACTCGCAATCTTCCTGTGGTGGGCAACGGCGGGACTGCTCAACCGGCAGGTGGAAGCGGCGATCAATGCCGATGCGCAAGGATTGGGTGAACGCTACCAGGAAGGCGGCATCCCGGCGCTGATCCTGACAATCCAGGATCGTCTTTCCCAGAATGTGGACGAGAACGCGATCTATCTTCTGTCGGACGGCGATCTGCATCCGATCGCCGGCAATCTGGCGGCATGGCCGAAGCAGGTTTCCGGTTCCGATTCCTGGTTCGAGCTGACGGTCCAGCGGGGCGACCATCAGGCGCTCGCTCGCATGCGGCGCTACGACCTGCCGGGCGGCTTCCATCTGCTCATTGGTCGTGACGTCGGCTCGCGGGCGAAACTGCGGTCGCTGCTGACCGCGGGGCTGCTCTGGGCGGTGCTGGTCATGGTCGTGCTCGGCATCGCCGGAGCGATCGCAATCCAGAGCCTGTTCCGCCGCAGCCTCGCCGATGTTTCGGCAACGGCGAATGCGATCTCGCGCGGGGATCTCTCAAATCGCGTGCGCATCTCTGGCCGTGGCGACGAGTTCGACCGGCTGGCCGAGACCATCAATGACATGCTGGACCGCATCGCCCGGCTGATGGACGGCGTGCGGCAGGTTTCGAACGCCATCGCCCATGACCTGCGTACCCCGATCACCCGCGCCCGCGCCCGGCTTGAGGATGCGGCGCTGCATGCACGCGATGCGAGCGACCTGCATGCAGCGGTTGAGCGCGCGACCTCGGATCTGGACGGCATCGTTTCCATATTCCAGGGCCTGCTGCGCATCGCCGAGATCGAGGCCGGCGCCCGGCGCTCGGCCTTTGCCGCGATCGATCTCTACGAGTTGCTGGCCGACATGCACGAGCTTTACGGCGCGGCGGCGGAAGAGCAGGGGCAGCAGATCGACCTGCTGGCCAAGCCGCCTTTGCCGATCTTCGGAGACCGCGACCTCCTGCAGCAGGCGGTCGCCAACCTGCTCGAGAATGCGCTTAAATTCTCACCGCCTGGCAAGCCCATTCTGCTGGGCGCCCGCAGGCTTGGAGACCGGATCGAGATCGTGGTGGCCGATTCCGGGCCAGGCATTCCACCCGAGGACCGCGCCCGGGTGACCGAGCGTTTCTATCGCGGCGAGAGTGCGCGCAGCACGCCGGGATCGGGCCTCGGCCTCTCCCTCGTGCAGGCGGTCGTGCAGCTGCATGGCGGCGTGCTGCAACTCGAGGACAATCATCCAGGCGTGCGGGCGGTGCTTTCCCTGCCGGCCGAGTTCAGCGTGAGCCGCCGGCTTGCGAAAACCGAACGCCTCGCGGCGACCGCACCCAAGCCACCCGCGCCGCAACCGGGACCGTCCCCAGCCGCGCCAGTTGAGATGACGACCGCCCCGGAGACATCCAAGGATGCGTGAGCCCGCGCAGGCCCTGGTCTAAGTTGGCAGCCATGGTCTAGATCCCGTAACCCCGAATCGGAACAGGGGGAGGGAGAACACCATGAACGCTGCCGCCATCGCCGCTCGGTTGGATGTTTTGCCGGGGAGCCGTCGCATCTGGACCCTGGTGGTGCTGCTCTCCCTCGGCGGGTGTTTCGAGTATTTCGACCTCTTTCTGACCGGCTATGTCGCTCCGGGCCTCGTCCGCAGCCATCTTTTTACGGCGACGACTGCCGGATTCTTCGGCAACGATGGCATCGCGAGCTTCGTCGCGGCCTTTTTCATCGGGCTTTTCATCGGCACGATTCTATTCGGCTTCGTCGCTGACCGGTTCGGGCGGCGCATGATCTTCACCGCCTCCCTCGTATGCTACAGCCTCTGCACGCTGGTCATGGCCTTTCAGCATTCGGCCGGGGCAATCAATCTCTGGCGGCTGCTTGCGGGGATCGGCATCGGCGTCGAACTGGTGACGATTGATACCTACATTTCCGAGCTGATGCCGAAGGCCCTGCGCGGGCGCGCCTTCGTGGTCAATGCGGCGATCCAATTCAGCATCCTGCCGGTGGCGGCGGCGCTTGCCTGGTGGCTGGTGCCGCAGGCGCCGTTCGGTGTCGATGGTTGGCGTTGGCTCGTCATCATCGGAGCGCTGGGCGCCGTCGCCGTCTGGTTCATCCGCAGGAGGTTGCCGGAAAGCCCGCGCTGGCTCGCATCCCACGGACGCGTGGCGGAGGCCGACCGCATCGTCTCCTGGCTCGAGGGCGGAGCGGTCCACGCCCAGACGTCGCCGGCAGTGGTTGAGGAACTACCCGCCGCGCGCGGCCGCTTGCGGGAAATCTGGCAGCCCGCCTATCGCGGCCGCACGATCATGCTGATCCTGTTCAACGTGTTCCAGGCCGTCGGCTACTACGGTTTCGCGAATTGGGTGCCGACGCTGCTGATCAAGCACGGCATCACCGTCACGCACAGCCTCGAATATACCTTCGTCATCGCGATCGCCGCGCCCTTCGCGCCACTGCTCTTCTATCGCCTGGCGGATGCCGTGGAGCGCAAATGGCTTGTCATGGTGAGTGCGGCGGCGGTCGCCATCTTCGGTCTCGGCTTTGGGATGGTGCGGAGCCCGGCCGCGGTGATCGTCCTCGGCGTGTTGGTGACGATGGCGAACAACGTCCTCTCCTTTGCCTTCCACAGCTATCAGGCCGAGCTGTATCCGACGCGCATTCGGGCGGTCGCGGTGGGTTTCGTCTATTCCTGGAGCCGGCTCTCCGTCGTCTTCATGGCTTTCGTCATCGCCTTCACCCTTCGCGACTTCGGCGTGCCCGGGGTCTTCGTGCTGATCGCGGGCAGCATGGTGGTGGTGATTGCTTCGACCGGCCTGCTGGGGCCGAAAACGCGAGGCCGCTCACTGGAGGAAATCGCGGGCTGAGGCCGGCCCATCCAGCCGCGATGCAAAAGGAGAAGATGCCAGCGGCATCTTCTCCTTTTTTAGCGCGTGAGCGCGGATCAGATGGCTACGCAAACGAAAAGGGCGCCCCTTGCGGGGCGCCCTCCACCACTCGGTAATTCCCGTAAGGGAAGATTACTTGATGATGATTTCGACGCGGCGGTTCTGAGGCTCGCGAACGCCCGGGCCGGTCGGAACCAGCAGGTGGGTTTCGCCATAGCCCGCGATGGAGATCGCGGAAGCCGGAACGCCATCGGCGATCAGCTGAGCCTGGACGCTCTTCGCGCGGCGGATGGACAGACCCATGTTGTAGGACGGCGAACCGGACGTATCCGTGTAGCCGTTGACCTGGATCTGCGTGTACTGCACGTGCGTGGAGTTCGAGGCCGCCTCGGCAATGATCTCCTTGGCGCGCGGCGTCAGGTTGTACTTATCCCAGTCGAAGAAGACGAGGTAGGTACGGGCCGGAGCCGGGGCCGGAGCCACGACCGGAGCAGGCGGCGGCGGCGGCGGGGACGGGGTGTTGAAGGCATAACGCAGGCCGATCATAACGGTCTGGTTGACAGCCGGGCCCATCTCGAAGGTCGCCGGCGTGCCCATGTAGCTGCCGTTGAACTTCTCCTTGGCGGTCTGGCCGATATACTCATACTGAGCAGTGATCGAGAGACCGGGAGCCGGCGGGATCGGAACCGAGAAACCGGCGATGCCCTGGTAGGCGAAGCTGCCAGCGGTATCGCTGATGCTGGTCACGCCCGCTTCGGTGATCGACGAGCTCGGCATGCCCGTCCACAGGTAGCCGACGCCAGCGCCGACATACGGGTAGAAGTAGGGCAGGCCAACATCGATGTCGTACAGGGCGTTGACGAAGCCACCGTACTTCTGAGTGTAGCCGTGGAAGTCGTATTTCGGCGCGATATAGCCGGGCTTCAGCTGCTTGTCCGTCGCGCGAAGGTAGACACCTTCGACTTCGAAGCGCAGGCCGTTGCCGAGGCCGTAACCAACGCTGGCCTCACCCGAGAAACCGCCCTTGTAGAAAGCGCGGCTGCCGCCGAGGCCGCCCGGGGCCTCCGTCATCTTCTGGGTCGCCTGATAGTCATAGCCGGCGCCAGCGCCGACATAGAGACCAGTGATCGGCTGAGCCTTCGCTACCGTGGAAAGGGCGAAAGCCGGGACCGCCAACACAGTCGCCGCCATAAGCGCGCTGCGGAGCTTCATTCTAATTCTCCTCTTTGACCGACGCATACCATTCAGCCCGGGCGGTCGCGCGGAGGCGTTGCCTGCTGTTCGGTGCATCAAATCTAGCATCTTCTCCAAGCTTTCCCAGCCTTTTCGCTGCGTTTCCGACACACAGTGATAAAAAAGACACAATGCGGCGTCTTAAGCGAAAAACCGGGCGAATCCTAATGAATTCGCTGCTTTTTAAACACTCTGCGCGCGACGGCGGAAGCGCCCGCGTGAACGCACTGCAATTCGTCTGAAACACTAACGCGTGAAGAAAGAGCCGGGAGAGCTCAATTGCAGCCGGTGACCGAGATATCGGTCGTGGCATCGGAGACTCCGGAGAGCGCAGGCTCGGCCTGGAAAATCCACCCGCGGAACTCCGGCGGCGAACCGGAGGGGGCGTGGGAATCCGTCACCTGCACAAAGATGGCCGCATCGGGTGGCAGGTTCGGCGGCCGAATCCAGCAGGCGAGAACCGTAATGGTCAGGAAACGGATCTGGAAGGGCGTGCCGACGGTCGCCGTCATCTTCCGCGCACTGCCATAGATCTTGTCGAGCAGGATCAGATCGGCATGGTTCTTCTGAACCCAGTCTGAGGAAGCGGGGGTGCCGGGATTGCTGGTGCCGGGCGGCGGTTCGGGCGCCGGCGGGGTCTGGCTGGAATCCTGGCCTTCCTTCTGACCCGTCATCGCTGCGCCATCACCCAGGACCTTGCTCTCGCTGGTGTTGGGCGGAGGCGCAAGCGGCGTTCCCTGGATCGTCGACCCGCCGGTGTCCTGTGACTGCGCATAGGCGGCCGGACACAGCGGCAGCACCACGGCGGCGCAGAGAAGAAGGCCGGCGCCGGTCGCGCCGATCAGGCTCGGCTTGCGCATCGTCGTCACGCGTCCTGTCTGCGACCGGCCCGGGGATCGCGCAGGGCGTCGACCATGGCATGGAGCAGTTGGCGCATCGCCGCCTCGTCCACCCCCATGAGCACGGCGTCCTCGAAACAGTCGCGCAGCGCTTGGGTCACTTCCGCATGGTTTTCGCGCAGTGTGCGCAGCTTCTCGCGGCAATCGATGCGGTTGCCGTCGGCGCCCGGCCAGAGATCGGCATCGGGATCGGCCCGATCCGGGCCGCTGTCCGGGGTCATTGCAAACCACCCTGGCTCTGGCTGGAGCCGGAGCCGGACTTGCCGTCGTCCCCCTTTTTCAGGGAGGAGACGAGATCGGTCACGCTGAAGATGAATTTGCCGAGCAGGTCTTCGAGGCTGACCGAGCCCTGGGTGACGGTGATGCGGCCGCCGGGCGGGATCATCTTGTCCGAGCCACCGGGGACGACGGCGAGATACTTGCCGCCGAGCAGGCTCTGGCTCGCGATTGCGGCGCTGCTGTCGGTCGGCAGTGCGATATCCTTCGCGACCGTGAAATCGACGGTCGCCAGATAGGTCTTGGGGTCGATCGAGGTTTCGGTGACGGTGCCGATCTTGACCCCGGCCATGCGCACATCCGATCCCACCGAAAGACCGTCGATCCGGTCGAATTCAGCGCTGAATTGGTAGCCGGGAACGTCCGCGGTACCCGAGGTTGCGAGAGCATAGGCCAGGAAGGCCGCAGCCACGATCAGAACGACGAGACCCGCCAGAATCTCGGCGCCGTTGCGCCGTACCACGCTTATTCTCCCGGCGACCAAGCGTCGTAATCACCGGTTGCCCGATGTCTGCGGCCGCCTCTGTAGTCATGTCCGGGTGGCCGGTAGCTGTAGGGCGTGCCGGTGCGGTTCGGCAGATGCGGCTTCATCCAGGGCAGGCGGGTCTTTTCCGAAATCGGCGCGTCGGTCGTGTAGTGCAGCCAGGCATGCCATTCAGGCGGGATGGTGGAGGCCTCGATGGGCCCGGCATAAATGACCCAACGGCGTGTCCGCCGGCCAGCCACCACGGACTTCTCCTCGAAGTAGCGGTTGCCGAAGCCATCCTTGCCCACCCCGCGTCCGCGCAGGCGCGTGAAGAGGGAAGTGCCGATATAGCCGATCTTCGCGAGTTTCATGGCCCTCCTATAAGCGATGGCAGCGCGCTGGTCCATCGGGCTTGCTCCGTCTGTCTGCCATCACCGGTCTGCGTCGGCGGAAACCTGTGCATAACTCTAGGAGTTGTGTGCGAATGCCTTGCCTTACCGCTAGATGATGCTTTCGCAGGCTAGCGGGATGCGATAGCCTGAAGGGCATGAGAACGAGCAAAGCTTGGCATGGCATCCGTTTGCGGTGGGTTGAGGCAGCGCCGGATCCGGAGTCGTCTCCCATCCCCGTACTGCTTCCGGCGAGCTGGGATGACGAGGCGGCTGAGGCAATAGCCGCCCTCGCAGCCCATGGCGCGCGCCGGGTGAGTCTACCCGAACGCGCTAATGGCTGGATCGGCCGTGCGGCCGGGCGGGCGCAGGCCGCCGGCCTTGCGTCGGAAGCGGAATTTGCCGCGGCCCTGCATATGCTGTTGATCAGGCGGCGCGGTGCGCCGGGGGCGACGATCTGGCGCAATCCGGAGGTCGGCGGCGCTGACCTGCCGCGTTTCGTGCTCAATCTGCCGGCTTTCCACGATGCTGAGATGGGTTTCGACCATGCGGCCTTCGGTGCGGCTGCCGAGACCGCGGCCCTGACGCTCGCACTGTTGCGGCCACAGGCCCGGCGAGTCGCCGTCGGCTTCGCTGATCTCGACGGACTGCTGGCGCTTCTCGGCCTCGATTACGCGAGCAACGAAGCGCGGGAGGTGGCGGCAGCCATTGCGGCATTGCTGCGCGGCCGCGCGGAATGTGCGTCCGCCCGGCTCTCCGACGCGGCGGGACCGCAGATCCTGCCCGATGTCTGGTCCCCGCCGCCACTCGGGGAAAGCCTTCCTGCCCTCGCCGAGGCGGCGACCGACGCCTTCCATGCGGCTGCCGGGTTGCCCAACTGCGCCCATGACCTCGTCGCCGCTCTGACGCCGGCCGACGAGGCGGAGATCCTGCTCGGTGTAGGGACAACCGGCTGCGCCCCGGCCTTCGCCCGCGTAACCTCCAAGGGCGCGCTGACGGCGGCCGCACGCGGCCTGCTTGCGGCGCGTGGCCTTTCGGCGGAAGCGGCGCTCGCCGCCATGCTCGCGGGTGAAACGCCGCTGCCTGTCGCCGGAATAGACGCCCATGCCGCGATGCATGCGACACTTGCCGCCATCCTGCCATTGCCGCCGTTGCCGGCAGCCGGCGCCCGGCGCCGCGCCGAAGCTGCGCCCGCTTCGGTTTCGCCCCTGCCCGCGACCCCGGTCGATCTTCCCCGGCGCCGCAGCGGCACGATGCAGAAGGTCGCGGTCGGCGGCCATCGCCTCTATTTGCAGACGGCCGAATACGAGGACGGCAAGCTCGGCGAGATCGGCATCACCCTGCAGCGGGAAACGCCGGCCTATCGCGCCCTCATGGATGCCTTCGCAATGGCCGTGAGCATCGGCCTGCAGCATGGCGTGCCGCTGGAACCCTTCATCGAGGCATTCGTCGGCACCCGTTTCGGGGCGGCCGGCACCGTGGAGGGCGATCCCGACGTCCGCTCCGCGACTTCGATCATCGATTATGTCTTCCGCCACCTCGCCCATGCCGAACTCGGCCGCTCCCTGCCGGAGCCGGAGGAGATGCCTGCGGCCCACGGCCACGGTGTGACCGATGCTGCGCCGACCCTGCCGCTCGATTGGCCGGAAGACACGCCAGAGGCGCGGCGCCGGCGAATCCGCCTCGTCGCCTAGAGGTTCTCAGAGCGAGATAAAAGCGCCTTCGCTTTCCTCTTGTTCGCGGATAACCTCTCTCTGTCTGACTCAGGGGCTGATTCAGGCCCTGAGCTCGTTTCAGCCCATAGATCGGTCACAAATCGGCGTCATGAAGCGCTGACAGGAGGCGTTCTGCCACCATCGATGAGGAAGCCCGTCAGGGCGAGAGGGTTGATATGCGCGTCACCATGATCGGCGGCGGTTACGTCGGGCTCGTTTCCGGTGCCTGCTTCGCCCAATTCGGCATGGACGTGGTGGTGGTCGAGGTCGATCCCAAGCGTCTCGGCGCGCTGAAGGCCGGCGCGATCCCGATTTTC
>NZ_DATJJK010000113.1:0-17818 GCF_035492295.1 Acidisoma sp.
CAATACCCGTAGGCAGCCTGTGGCTTCAGGATATCCTCCGACTCGCACAGTGCGAGCATCCGCCGCATCACGGGCCGCAGCTCCTGCTTCGCCCAGCCGAGGAAATCGTCCAGCGAGCGGCCTTGCTTCCGGAAGCCCCACTGGAATTGGTACAGGCTGCGCTCGTTCAGGAACGGCACGATGGCTTTCGGCGTCGCCTCGATCATGCGCGCGCCCCAGAACGGCGGCGTGACCATGGGCACCCCGTCGGCGATGCGCTGGCGGCGCGCCCGCACCGCGTTCACGTCCACCGGCTGGAACGCCTTCGCGTCGGCCTGGCCCAATGTGCGCGTGGTGTTGCGCGCCTTCCCGGCACGCTTGGACTGCAGGACCGCCAGATAGTCGTCGAACCCGTTGCCGGTGACCTTGTCCATCAGATGCAGCCCGTCGAACGCATCGCGCGCATAGGCCACGCGGCCGCTGCCATAGGCGCGGACACAGTCATCCTCGACATAGTTGCGCGTCAGCGCGGCGCCGCCGAGCAGCACCGGCAGCTCGATCCCCTGGCGGGTCATCTCCTCCAGATTCTCGCGCATCACGACAGTGGATTTCACCAGCAGGCCGGACATGCCGATGGCGTGCGCGCGATGTTCCTTGGCGGCACTCACCATGTCGGCCAGCGACACCTTGATGCCGAGATTGACGACGCGGTAGCCGTTGTTGGTCAGGATGATATCGACAAGGTTCTTGCCGATGTCGTGCACGTCGCCTTTCACCGTGGCGAGAACGATGGTGCCCTTCTCCTGCCCTTCCACCCGCTCCATCAGCGGTTCCAGATAGGCGACGGCGGCCTTCATCGTTTCCGCGCTCTGCAGCACGAAGGGAAGCTGCATCTTGCCGGCGCCGAACAGCTCGCCGACGACCTTCATGCCGTCCAGCAGAATGCCGTTGATGATGTCCAGCGGCGCATGCGTTTTCAGCGCGTCGTCCAGCTCCTCCGTCAGGCCCTTGCGGTCACCGTCGACGATACGGTCCTTCAGCCTGCCTTCCACCGTTTCCGAGCGCGTCTTGACGGTCGCGTCCGCGGCCTTGCGGTCGGCGAAGATCTCAAGCAGGCGCTGCAACGGATCGTAGCCTTCGGCGCGGCGATCGAAGATCAGATCCTCGACGACCTTCACCTCCTCGGGCGCGATCAGATGCAGCGGGCGGATCTTGCTGACATGCACGATGGCGCCGCTCATGCCGGCCTTCACCGCATGGTCCAGGAACACGCTGTTCAGCACCGCGCGCGCGGCCGGGTTGAGGCCGAAGCTGATGTTGGACAGGCCCAGAATGATCTGAATGTCCGGGAAGCGCTCGCGGATGGCGCGAATGCCTTCCAGCGTCCACTGGCCAAGCTTGCGGTCGTCCTCGTTGCCGGTGGCGATCGTGAAGGTCAGCGGATCTATCAGCAGGTCAGACTGCGGGAGGCCGTGCTTCTCGCAGGCGAACTGCACCAGCCGTGTCGCGACCGCCAGCTTCCGTTCCGGTGTCTTCGCCATGCCCTCTTCGTCGATCGTCAGCGCGATCACGCCGGCGCCGAAACGGCGCGCCAGCTTCAGGCGGTCCTCGGCGGCCTTTTCACCATCCTCGAAGTTGATCGAGTTGATGATCGGCTTGCCACCATGCAGCTTCAGCGCACGCTCGATCACCGGCGTCTCGGTGCTGTCGATCACCAGCGGCGCATTGACCGAGGAGGTGAAGCGGCGGATCACCTCGTCCATCTCCGCGCCCTCGTCGCGCCCGACGAAGGCGGTGCAGACATCCAGGCTGTTGGAGCCTTCGGCCGCCTGCTCGCGCCCGATGGCGACGCAGCTGTCCCAGTCATGGGATTCCTGCGCCAGCCGCCACTTCTTGGATCCGTTGGCGTTGCAGCGCTCGCCGATGGAGAAATAGCTGTTCTCCTGACGCAGCGGCGTCTGGCCGTACAGGCTGGCGACGGACGGGATCCATACCGGCTTGCGCAGCACCGGCGCCGGCCGGTAGCTGCCGCGCTTGCGCAACATCGCATCGAGCGCCGCGATGTGCGGCACGTCGGTGCCGCAGCAGCCGCCGATCAGGTTCATGCCGTCCTCGGCAACGAACCGCTCCACCCAGGTTGCCATGTCCGCGGCGCTCAGCGGGTAGCGGGTCTGGCCGTCGACCAGTTCCGGCAGGCCGGCATTTGGCTGCACGGACAGCAGGCCGGGCCAGTTGGCCGCCAGCCAGCGCACATGCTCCGCCATCTCCTGCGGCCCTGTGGCGCAGTTCAGGCCGATCAGCGGCACATCCAGGGCGTGGATCACCGTCGCGGCGGCGGCGATGTCCGGGCCGACCAGCAGCGTGCCGGTGGTTTCCACCGTCACCTGCACGAAGACCGGCGTGTCGCGTCCCAGTTCCGCACGGGCGAGCTTGGCACCGTTGACGGCGGCCTTGATCTGCAGCGTGTCCTGGCAGGTCTCGATCAGGATGGCGTCCACGCCGCCGGCGATCAGCCCGCGCGCCTGTTCGGCAAGGGCCGCTTCCAGTGGATCATAGGCGATATTGCCCAGCGTCGGCAGCTTCGTGCCCGGCCCGATCGAACCCACGACATAGCGGTGCCGCCCGTCCGAGAAACTGTCGGCCGCCTCGCGCGCCAGTTCGCCCGCGATCTTGTTGATTTCGAAGGCGCGGTCTTCGAGTTCGAATTCCGCGAGCGTGATCGGGCTGCCGCCAAAGGTGTTGGTCTCCACCATGTCGGCGCCAGCCTCGAAATACCCTCTGTGAATTTCGCGCACCATGTCAGGGCGGGAAAGGTTGAGAACCTCAGTGCAGTTCTCGCGGTTCCAGAAGTCTTTTTCGATGTCGAGCGTCAGCGCCTGGACGCGGCTGCCCATGCCGCCGTCGCAGAGCAGAACCTGGTCGCGGAGCGCGTCGAGAAGATGGGGGCGGCTGCTCATGGATGGGCCTCTCGGAAGTCGGAAACGAGCGGTTGCGTATCGGTGGCGGCGGTGGCGCGGGTCTGCACGGAGCCGCTCCAAATTTCGGTGGGGATTGGCCCCGGAATGGTGACTGTTCCATGAATGGACAGCCCGGCCGCTTGCATCATGGCGCGCATGCGGGCGGGCGCGAAGCCGCGATGGCGGTGGGCGAGCCGCTCCGCCAATTCATGCGCGGTATGCTTCGCGAGGTCGACGACGATGATCTTGCCCCCCGTGCGGGTCACGCGGGCGGCCTCCTGCAGCACGGCCTCGGGGTCCTCGGCATGGTGCAGCACCATCTGCAGCACGGTACGGTCAAACCCGTCCTGAGCCGTGCCATCGGGCAAGGGCAGGCGATACATGTCGGCCTGGCGCAGGCTGCAATGGGCAAGCCCGGCCTGGGCGAGGCGAGCCCGCGCCAGCTTCAGCATCTGGGGGCTGGCGTCGATGCCGAGCCCGCTCTCGGCCCGGGGCCCGAGCAGTTCCAGCACCCGGCCGGTGCCGGTGCCGACGTCCAGCACGCGGCCGAGCGGCGGCGCGCCCGCGATATTCGCGAGTGCCGCTTCGACCTCAGCCTTGGGCAGGCCAAGGGCTGTCATCTCGTCCCAATCGGCCCCGCGGTCGCGAAAACTTTCGGAGGCGGCGCGGGCGCGCTCGGACAAGGTCTGAGCCGCCATGCGGCGGTCGGTCGCGAGAACGGGATCATCCTCGGGCAGGCGCGCGATGAGGGCCCGGGCGAGCTCGCCCCGCGGGCTCGCGGCATCAGGCAAGGCGAACCAGGAGAAGACGCCTTCCTGCTGCCGGCGCAGCAGACCAGCCTCGACGAGAAGGCGGAGATGGCGGGAGAGGCTAGGCTGGGACTGGCCCAGGATCGTCACCAGCTCGCTCACGCAGAAGGCGCCGCGCGCGCAGAGCGCGAGGATGCGCATGCGCGTCGGCTCGGCCGCGGCACGAAGTGAGGTGATGAAAGCCTCCATGCCTTGAACATACATAAAGATATGTTTATGTCTAGTGTATGGTCCGCATCGACGCACGCATACCGGTCTTCTTTTCGAGCACGGCAGAGCCGGCGACGGCAGATGTCATGTGGCTGGTGGAAGACGCCGAAAACGCCGCCTGGGACAGCCGGGAGACCGGCCATGTGCCGGGCTGCACCTGCTGTGTCGCCCGCAGCCCAGTGGCGGAAGCCATGGGCCGCCTGTTCCGCGCCCGCGCGGTGGGCGAGGTGCCGTTCTTCACCCGCCTCGGCGTGGTGCCGGCGAGCGAGGGCGGGGCTGTCGCTGTCCGCCAGGCGCTGGAAACGGACGGCCTCGTCTCGGCCTGCTACCGCTTGGAGCGAGCGGGGTAGGGCGACAGGCCGGAGGGACGCTTGCTAAGGCTTGGGCGCGGTTCCCGTGAACTGGCGAAGCGGGCCGAGCGGTCCCAGGGGAATCAGTTCGAAGCTCATGAGATGGGCCCGCCCCAACGGCAGTTTTTCGAGCATCTCATGGGCGGCGGTGGCGTCGGTGACATTCAGGATGAAGGCCACGCCCGGACGATCCTGCAACGAATACCATTGGTCGATCTTGCCACCCAAATAGAGGTTAACGGTATCCCGAACCTCGTTCGGCAGGATCGCAAGCACCTTTGCCCGGTCGGCACCGGGATTGATGGTTCCGATGGCGAGAACCTTTGTGGTCGGCGTCGAGGTCGCCGCAGGCTGGGCGTGACCGGCGTCCGAGCCCGCGAGCATGAAGATGAGTGCCAGACCGGCGACGAGACGGCGTTTCATTTCAGTATCTCTCCTTCACTTGATGCTTGTCGCCCCATCGACTTGTCCTGGCAATCGATCTGAAGGTTCAGTCCTCGGCTGAGCGCGCCTTCGTTTCGCCGACGACCACGCTTCTCAGCGCTCCTCGTAGAGCGGTGACATTCCCGGCACCGTTCAATTGCTCAAATTGTTGTTGAGCCTTCTGCCAGAGAGGCATCGCTTCGGCGCAAAGACGGTGACCTGCGTCCGTGAGTTCAACAAGGCGGCTTCGGCCATCAGTGGGTGAGGGCTGGATTCGGACCAAGCCGTCCCGTTCCAAAAAGCCAAGCATTTTGCCCATCGCGGTCCGCTCAATGTCGAGCCGTTCGGCAAGAGCATTGACGGCGGCGCTTCCTACCTCCTTCAGCGCCGCCAAGGTGAGGAATTGTGTGATCCGCAGGCCCGCCGGCTCAAGCTGCGCATCGTAGAAGCGAGAGATCTGGCGGTTCGCTTTTCTAATCGCGAAGCAGTTGCATTGATCGATTCGAAGAGGCTGATTGACCGGCAACATTTCTTTGCTCTTTCGATGAGGATGCGGAAGCCACGCTATGCCGGAAGGCAGGCGGCATAGGTGGACTCCTGCTCAGGCGAATACGGCCCGGTTCTGAGCGATGAATTCCTGGACCGACAGTGCCGGCGTTCCAGTGATCTTTTCCACGGCATCATTGGTGCCCGAGAAAATGCCGTCATGATAGTTCTGGGCGACCTCGACCAGATGCTGGACCAGGAACGGAGGAAACTTATAGAGATTCTCCATCCTGTCCTTGAAGGCTTCGATCGAGGTCGGCGCATAGTCGATCCGCGCTCCGAGAACCTCGCTCATGGCGGCGGCGATTTCGCTATGGTTCATCTCGACAGGTCCGTGAAGCGTGTAGATCTTGCCTTCATGGCCCTGCGGATTGGCCAGGAGATGGGCGATGACCCGTCCTTGATCGTCAGCGGCGATCGGCGCGTGGCGCCCGTTGGCGAACGGGAATGTAATCTTTTTCGTCGCCCAGATCTCGCGCCCAAAATGCGGGTAGATGAGCCAATCTGCAAAGAAGGTGGGGCGGAGATGCGTCGTCGGGACGCCTGACCAATCGAAGACCCGTTCGGACACCCAGTGGTCCTGTGCCGCATGGCTCGCTGATTCCCGGCGCGCCGAAATCTGCGACATGTTGACGATCGCGGAGACGCCTGCCTCCTTCGCGGCCTGTGCGAAATAGGCCGCCGCGCTGATGATGCCCGGTGCAATCGGATAAAGGAAATAGGCCGCTCGAATGCCTTCCATCGCGGCTCGGATCGCGTCGATACTGGTGAAATCTCCGACGGCTATATCGACACCACGCTGCCTCAGGGCGGTGGCCCGCTCGTCATCTGAACGCACATAGGCCCGGACGCTTTTGCCCATCTTGAGCAACTCGTCGATCGCGGTGCCACCGGTCCGACCGGTCGCTCCGCTCACAAGAATCTCAGCGTCACTCACGGCTTCACTCCTTCAAAATGTAAAAGCATATGCTCCTAAATGGGCAAATAAGAGCATATGCTCTTATCGTCAAGCGGTTTCTCCGGATCCGCTTTCCGAGGCGGAAACTGGTCACTTTTCACCCCTGGGCAGTCACGCTCGGATAGTCTGCCCGGCCTTCAGGCCTTCTCGGCCGTCTCGCTCTTGAACGGCACGATGGAGAGGCAGATCGAGAGCACCACCGCCTCCTCCTCCCCGACCGCGACATAGGCGTGGCGCATGGTGCTGTCGAAATAGCAACTGTCGCCGCGCGCCAGCTGCACCGGCGCGTAATGCTCCATATGCAGTTCCACCTCGCCCTCCAGCACATGGGCGTATTCCTCGCCGTCATGTACGCTCCAATCCGCGAGTGGCGGGGCTTCATGGTTGCGGATGCGCATCAGCAGCGGGACCATGGTCTTGTTCGCAAGCTCCGTCGCATGGGCGGCGTAGAGGTAATGCGCGCTCTGATAGACCGGGGCTTCCGCGCCGCGCGTCACCACCCGGCGTGCCGTCTTCGGAGAGGCGGGAGCCGGTGGATCGAGCATATGAACGAAGTTCACGTGCAGGGCGCGGGAGATTTTCAGCACCGTCTCGAAGCCCGGCTTCTGCTGCTCATTCTCGATCTTGGAAATGGTCGAGATCGAGACGCCGCTGGCCCGCGCCAGCTCGTCCAGCGTCAGGTCCTTCGCGCGCCGGATGCTTTTCAGCTTGCGGCAGAATTCCGCGATCAGCGCCGCCTCATCCATCGCGGCCAAGCCTGCGGCGGTGGATGGAGAGATCGAAGATATCGGGCCGCGCGTAATGGCCGCTCTGGTCGAAACCCTGGCGTGCCTGGTACAGGCTTGCCTTGTCAATGAGAGCGGAAGCGATACCCTCGACCCCCGGTTCGAGCCGCGCCACGCAAGCCTGGCCCGGGTCGTAGATGGCCGAGCCGCCGGCGAAGATGCTGTCCAGCCCTTCGACCAGAAGATCCGCATAGAACTCGAAATCCTCAGGCACGTCGGAGAGGGAGAGCAGGCCGCAGACGCTGGCGCACCACATCCGCCCCTCCTGGGCCGCGAAGATCGGCAGCCCCTTCGTCACCGCCTCGTTGCCGGGCCAGACGGAGATATGAATGTCCTCGCCATCCTCATAGAGGGCGGCGCGGGCATGGCTCATCCAGTTCTCCCAGCAATTCAAACCGCCGACGCGAAAGCCGCCGAAGGCGTGGCAGCGCAGGTCCTGCGCATCGCCGATACCCCAGACAAGGCGCTCGTCATGCGTCGGCATCAGCTTGCGATGCGCGCCGACGATGCCCCGCTCGGCATCGATGGTGACCAGCGTGCACCACACGGTGCCGCGCCCGCTGCGGCTGCCCCGTTCATTGACGCCGAGATAGACCGAGACGCCGTGGTCTCGGGCGGCCTCGCTCACCAGCGCCAATTCGGCGCCGCCGATCTCGACGGAGGATTCCATGAATTGCGCATAGGCGCGGGCCTGGCGCGCATCGTCGAAGGCAGCGCCGTTGGTGCGGCAGACCCAGAACGGATAGCCGCTGAGGAAGGTTTCCGAGAAGGCGAGGATGTCGATGTCCCGTGCCGCAGCCTCGGCGACGGCGGCGGTGATGATCTCGACGGTGCGTGCCTTGTCGCCCCAGGCGGGGCGAAGTTGGGCGATACCGAGATGAAGTGTGCTCATTGTCAGAACATCTCAAAATATTCCTGGTGTTCCCAGTCCGTGACGGCGCTGAGAAAGCGGTTCCATTCGAACTGCTTCAGGCTGTGGAAATAGTGGTGGAAGGTCTCGCCAAGTTCCGCCTTCAGAACCGAACTCTCGGCAAAGGCGGTGAGCGCCTCACCCAGGCTGCCGGGCAGCACGGCGCGCTCGGAGAGATAGGCGGCGGCGACCGGCGCGCCGGGATCGGCTTCAGCCGCGATGCCGGCGCGACCCGCGATGATCTGGGAGGCGAGATAGAGATAGGGATTGGCGGCCGGGTCGCCGATACGGTTTTCGATGCGGGAAGCGCTGTCACCGCCGTCGCCGATGACGCGCAGCATCGCCCCGCGATTTTCCTGCGCCCATGCGGCTTTGTACGGCGCGAAGCCGTCCGGCCGCTGGCGTTTGTAGCCGTTGACGGTGGGCGTGGTGAGCAGCGCGGTCGCCGGGGCATGATCGAGCAACCCGCCGAGATAGTGCATGCCGGTGATGGAGAGCGGTGACGCATCTCCTTCGCGCGCCGCGAACAGATTGGCGCCATCGCGTGTCAGCGACTGATGCATGTGCCAGCCGCTCGGAAAACTATTGGCGATCTTGGGGACCGCCATGAAACTCGCATGATAGCCGTGCCGTCGGCAGAGCTGCTTCACCGCGGTGCGAAACAGCAGCGCGCGGTCCGCGGCCTCCAGCGCGGGGAGGGGCGCGAAGGTGAGTTCGCATTGCCCCGGCCCCCATTCGTCTTCGAGGGAGGCGAGCGGCAGGCCGAGCGCCTCCAGATTCTCCTGCAGCATGGCATAGAGGGGTTCGACCTCGTCGCCCCGCGTCTCGGTCAGATACTGGTAGCCATGGGCAATGTTCTCGACTTCAGGAGGACTAGGCGGATAGCCGCTGTCGGCCGGGCTCATCTTGGGGTCGAGCAGCTTGTAGACGTAGAATTCGAATTCGAGACCGACCGTCATGCCCATTCCGTCGGCCGCAAGTTTCGCAAGTTGCTCGCGAAGGATCTGGCGGGTGGAGAGCGGGCAGGGGCGGCCGTTGCGGAAATAGGCGTCGGCCAGAATCCACCCCGTGTGCGGCACCCAGGGCAGGACGTGGAAGGTTGCGGGATCGGGCACCAGCACGCCGTCCGGCAGGCCGATCATTTCCGGAATGCCGAGATGGTTTTCGGCACCGAAGGGCGGCACGATCGGGTGGTTGGTCGTATCGAAAATCGCGGTGACGAGCTGGAAATCCTTACCCGCGCTGAGGGCTGTCACAAATTCCCCGGCGGTTACCGTCTTGCCGCGGACGATGCCGTGCTGGTCCCCCCAGCCGATGCGGATATTGCGGATGCCTTCCGATTTGATGCGCGCGGCCAGTTCCTTCGCCTGGGCCGCCTGATCCGCTGACCACAGGCCGTGCTTCTCGATGAATCCTGCCACGCCGCGTCTCCCCTGGTGAGGTAGCGAGCGTAGGCGAGAAAATTTTTCGTTCAAGAAAAATTTTTGGCCGCAGCAGACGGCGCCTGGGCGCCAGCCGGCTGCCGCGGGTCAGAAGGCGAGCTGAACCTTCATCGCCGTCTTCCGGTCCCCGGCATGCTCGAAGGCCGCGACCGCCTCCTCGATCGGGTAGCTGCCGGTGAGCAGCGGCGAGAGATCAACGCGCCCACTGTCGATGAGGGAGACGGCGAGCGGAAATTCCTCGTGGAAGCGGAAGGAGCCGGTGATGAGGAATTCCTTCGCGACCACCATGTTCTGCGGCACCGACATATCGCCGCCGAGGCCGAGCTGCACGATGGTGCCGCGCGGCCGCACGACCTCCATCCCCGCGCGCAGCGCCCGCTCGTTGCCGGAGCATTCGATCATGACATCGACCTGGCCTTTCTCCGCCGCATAGGGGGCCAGCGCTTCCGGATTCTTCGCCGTGTTGAAGGCATGGGTCGCGCCGAGCGTTTTCGCGATCACCAGCGGCTCATCGACGATATCGGTGACGATGATTTCAGCTGCGCCATGGAAGCGAGCGGCGGCAACCACCAGCGCACCGATGGGGCCACAGCCCGTTACCAGCACGCGCGCGCCAAGCAGGGAGCCCGCGCGGGAGAGGCCGTGCAGCACGACGGAGAAAGGCTCGGCCATGGCCAATTCCGCAGCCGAGGCGCGGCTCGCCGTGAAACACTGCGTGGCGTCACAGACAAGAATCTCGCGAAAACCGCCCTGGATATGGGGCATGGGCATGGCGCTGCCGTAGAAGCGCATGTTCAGGCACTGGTTGGGCAGGCCCATCAGGCAGAAGCGGCAGGCATGGCAAGGGCGGCTCGGATTGACCGCGACCCGGTCACCAACTTTCACCCTCGTGACGTCAGGCGCGATCTCGGCCACCTCGCCGGCGATTTCGTGTCCGAGGATCATCGGCTCGCGCACGCGCACGGTGCCGAAACCGCCATGCTGATAATAATGCAGGTCCGAACCGCAGATGCCGCCCGCGCGGATGCGCACGGCGACCTGTCCGGGACCAAGCGGCTCCAGGTCCCGCTCTTCGACGCGAAGATCCTTGGCAGCGTGAATGACGACGGTGCGCATGGCGATATCCTCAGTCTACTTGGGTCAGCAGCGGCCGGCCTGCGAAATGGGCGGCAAGATTATCCCGCACCAGCTGCCCCATGGCGCGGCGGGTCGCGGTCGTCGCACTGCCCAGATGGGGCATCAGCACGGTATTGGCGAGGCCCGCGAAGCGTGGGTCGATATCGGGCTCGTTGAGGAAAACGTCCAGCCCGGCTCCCGCGATCGCTCCGGTCTGCAGCGCTTCGATCAGCGCATCCTCGTCCACCGTCGACCCGCGCGAGACGTTCACAAGATAGCCCTCGGGGCCGAGCGCCTGGATGGCTGCGCGGTCCATGATGGCGCGGGTGCCGGCGCCGCCCGCGAGGGTCACGATCACCATATCCGCCCAGCCAGCGAGCGCCTGCACGCTCTCGAAAGCCTGATAGGGCAGGCCTGGCTTGGCTGTGCGGTTGAAATAGCCGATCTCGCAGCCGAAGCCCCGGGCGCGCTCGGCGGTCGCAAGCCCGATGCGGCCAAGGCCGAGGATGCCGAGCTTACAGCCGAAGAAACGCCGCGCGAGCGGCATGCCGCCGCTCTTCCATTTTCCGGCTCGTACGAAGGAATCCGCCTGGGGCAGTCGCCGTGTCACGGCTAGAGCCAGCGCCATCGCGAGATCGGCGACGTCGTCCGTCAGCACATCCGGCGTATTGGTGACGGGCAGGCCGCGCGCGCGGGTCGCCTCGAAATCCACCCCGTCGACACCGACGCCGAAGCAGGCGACGATCTCGAGCGCGGGGAGGCCCGCGATGAGCGCGGCATCGGCGCCGATGTGGCCTGTGGTGAGGATGGCGCGCACGTTTTGGCAACGGGCGAGGAGAGCCTGCTTGTCCGCCGCCTCCCAATAGCGATGGATGCGATAGGCGGCCTCCAGCGGCTCCATGTCCCATTGCGGCAAGGCGTTCATCATAAGGATTTCGGGTCGCATGTCTCCGGTGCCGCTTGGCTGCGTCATGGATGTGCCTCCCTCTCTGGCGGTCTTCTGGGTTCTGTTATCGCTACCATGATTAGGCGCCCGAGCCATTGCTCCGTCAAGCCGGCGGTCAGAAGCCGCGCCGGGCCACTTCGGCCCGCACGATGGGGGCGACCTTAGTACCGAATAGCTCGATCGCCTTCATGACGGTCGCATGCGGCGTGGGTCCTACCGCCACCTGAAGCAGAAAGCGCTGGTGGCGGAAGATCCTGTGCTGAAAAAGGATCTTTTCCGCGACCGCCTCCGGCGTGCCGACCAGAAGTGGGCCCTCGGACCCGCGTTGCCGGTCGTACTCCGCGCGCGTCAGGGGCGGCCAGCTGCGCTCGGCCCCCAGCCGGTCCATCACGGATTTCAACGGATGGAAGAAGGTCTCGGCCGCCTCCTCCGTCGTCTCCGCGACGAAGCCATGGCTGTTGATGCTGATGGGCATGGTCGCCGGGTTCCGCCCGGCGCGAATCGCCTGGTCGCGGTAGTAGTCGAGCAGCGGGGCGAATCGCAGCGGCTCGCCGCCGATGATCGCGAGCGCCATGGGCAGGCCGAGCCGCGCGGCCCGGGCGGCCGAGGAAGGCGTACCCCCGATCGCGACCCAGATCGGCAGCTTGTCCCGGTAGGGACGAGGGTAGATCCCCTGATCGTCGAGCGCTGGGCGGTGGCGCCCCGCCCAACTCACCCGCTCCTCGTCCCGGAGCCTGATCAGAAGATCGAGCTTTTCGGTGAAGAGGTCGTCGTAATCATCGAGATTGAAGCCGAAGAGCGGGAAGGATTCGACGAAGGAGCCGCGGCCGGCGATGATCTCGGCGCGCCCCTCGGAGAGCTGATCGAGGGTCGCGAAATCCTGAAACACCCGCACCGGATCGTCCGAACTCAGCACGGTGACCGCCGTGGTCAGGATGATGCGCCTGGTCCGTCCGGCGGCGGCCGCCAGCACCACCGCCGGGGAGGAAACCGCATAATCCGGCCGGTGATGCTCGCCCACGCCGAAGACATCGAGTCCGACCGCATCCGCGAGTTCGATCTCCTCCACCAGATCGCGTAGCCGCTGGCCGGCATCGGGTGCTCGGCCAGTCGCGGGGTCGACCGTGGTCTCGCCGAAGCTGTAGATGCCGAGTTGCATCGGGCGGCCCGCGCCGGCTCAGCGATAGTCGCGCAGGACGAAGCCGTCCGTCGCCATGAAGGCGACGAGATCGGTCACATCTCGCTGCAGCCGGGCAAAGCCGCTATGCGCCTCGATCCGCCGCTCGTCCATGTAGAGGCCACGCGCGATCTCGATCTGCAGCGCATGCACGCCTTCGCGCGGGCGGCCGTATTGGCGCGTCACATAGCCGCCGGCATAGGGATCGTTCCGCCGCACGCTGTAGCCGAGGCGGCGCAGGCAGGCTTCCGTCCGCATCACGAGATCGGGGTTGCAGGCGGTGCCATAGGCATCCCCCAGCACGAAATCAGGCGTAGCACTGCCCATGCTGGAGGGCATGGAGTGACAGTCGATCAGGAAGCAGATGCCAAAACGGCTGACCGTTCGGCCGATGAGATCGCGCAGTGCCCGGTGATAGGGCTCCCAGCAGCGGCGGATGCGCTCCTCGGCTTCGGCGAATCGAAGCTTGCGTTCGTAGATCGCCTCACCAGAGGCCACGACCCGCGGGATGGTGCCGAGCCCCGCCCCGATGCGGGCGCTGGCCGTATTCACCCATGGCGGCAGCGGGTCCTCGAACATACCGGGGTCGAGTTCCCAGGGCTCGCGGTTCGCGTCGCAATAGGCGCGGGGGAAGAAGGCTTTTACCAGCGGCGCGCCGTATTCAGGCGCGGCGGCGAAAAGCCGGTCGACCCCGAAATCCTCGCTGCGCCGCAGCGTGCGCGGCTCCAGCCGGCTTTCGGCCAGGAAGTCGGGCGGGTAATCCGCGCCGGAATGGGCGGACGAGAAGACGAGCGGCGCAGTCTGCACTTCTGGCTCGATCACGCAAAAGGGCGGCGCGACGTCTATGTAATCCATGGCAGCCATTGAAGCGTCCAAAACCGCCGCTGTCATCATTCAATCGGAGCCTGTCCGGTCCTCGCGCAGGCGATGGCGGCGGCGAGGCGAACATTGTTCCGGACGAGCGCGATATTGGCGGTGAGGCTGCGGCCTTCGCTGAGCGTGAGCAGGCGGGAGAGCAGGAACGGTGTCACTGCCTTGCCGTCCACTTTCTGCAGCCGGGCTTCCTCCAGCACCTGATCGACAAGGATCTTCATGGCGTCGAAGGGGATTTCGTCGACCGCCGGGATCGGGTTCGTGACCAGCATGCCGCCGTCGAGCCCAAGGCGGGCGCGCGCCTCCATGATGGCGGCGATTTCCTGCGGGCTCTCGACGCGGAGCGGAACGCGCCAGGGGCTTGCGGCACTCCAGAAGGCGGGAAGATGGTCGGTTTGATAGCCGAGGACTGGAACGCCACGGGTTTCGAGATATTCCAGGGTGCGCGGCAGGTCGAGAATCGCCTTGGCGCCGGCGCAGACGACGGTCACCGGCGTGCGGGCGAGTTCGTTCAGATCGGCTGAGATATCCATGCTATCCTCGCCGCCGCGGTGTACGCCGCCGATGCCGCCAGTGGCGAAGACCGAGATGCCGGCAAGCGCCGCGCAGATCATGGTGGCGGAGACGGTGGTGCCGCCCGAGCGGCCCATGGCGAGCGCGAAGCCGAGATCGGCACGGGAGAGTTTCATGGGCGACGGACTGGCTGCCAGCGCCTGTAGCTGCGTCTCTGTCATGCCCACCAGGATTTCACCGTCGAGCAGGCCGATGGTGGCCGGAAGGGCCTTATTTTCCCGGCAATCCGCCTCTACCTGATGGGCCATGGCTAGATTCTGGGGATAGGGCATGCCATGGGTGATGATCGTCGATTCCAGGGCCACGACGGGCCTATGCAATCGTAACGCTTCCGCCACTTCTGCCGAGACAGTAATGGGTGGAGAGAAGGCTGCCTGCGGCCGGTGAGACAGGGGATGGCTCCGGGCCAGGCTCGATGGGGGCGGGCTGGGCGAAGAAGCATTCATGGGTTACAGCACCGTGACGCGAGTGGGCGGGATCAGGGTATAGGGTGAAAGCCAGAGCCCTGCATCTCTACGATGGCCATCACTTGGAAAAAGAATTTTGGGGACCAGCGCGGCTTGGCCTGCGCGCAGTGGAATTGGAATGATGAAGGCGCTGAATGCGATCCGGATGGGAGGGGCCGACATCCTGCCCCTCATCGAAGGCGGAAAGGGCGTGGCAGTAAGCGACGGCGTAAGCTGCGGTAACTGGGCGGCCTCCGGCGGCGTCGGCACCTTCAGCGCGGTCAATGCCGACAGCTACGATGCCGACGGCGAACCCATCCCTCAGGTCTATCACGGCCGAACCCGGCGGGACCGGCACGAGGAACTGGTGGACTTTGCCATCAAGGGAGGCATTGCCCAGGCCCAGCGCGCGCATGAGATCAATGGCGGGCGCGGGCGCATCAACGCCAATATCCTGTGGGAGATGGGCGGGGCCGAGCGCGTCATCACCGGCGTGCTGGAGGGGGCGCGCGGGCTCATTAACGGGCTCACCTGTGGCGCCGGCATGCCCTATCGCCTGTCCGACATCGCGACCAAATTCGGGGTCCACTACTACCCCATCGTCTCCTCCTCCCGCGCCTTCAGCGCGCTGTGGAAGCGCGCCTATCACAAAGCGTCCAACCTCCTCGGCGGTGTGGTCTACGAGGACCCGTGGCTGGCTGGCGGCCATAACGGCCTTTCCAACAGCGAGGATCCGACCAAGCCGGAGGATCCGTTTCCACGCGTCCTGGCGCTGCGCAAGCAGATGCGCGAATTTGGCCTCGACGACACCCCCATCATCATGGCCGGCGGCGTCTGGTGGCTTGAGGAATGGGAGGACTGGATCGACAACAAGGAGCTGGGTCCGATCGCCTTCCAGTTCGGCACGCGCCCGCTGCTGACCCAGGAAAGCCCGATCGGGGACAGCTGGAAGCAGAAGCTGCTGACCCTGAAGAAGGGGGATGTCTTCCTCAACCGCTTCAGCCCCACGGGCTTCTATTCCAGCGCCGTGAACAACGACTTTATTCAGGAGCTGCGCGGCCGGAGCGATCGGCAGGTCGCCTACACGAGCGAGGTTGTGGGCGAGCACACCGCCGAATTCGGCGTCGGCCCGCGCAAGCGCATCGTTTACCTGACCAAGCCGGATCTCGCCCGGGTGAAGCAGTGGGTATCGCAGGGTTTCACCGAGGCGCTGCGCACGCCGGACACGACCCTCGTCTTCGTGACGCCGGACCGCGCCGCTCAGATCTACCAGGACCAGGTGGATTGCATGGGCTGCCTCAGCCAGTGCCGCTTCTCGAACTGGAGCCAGGAAGCGCCGGAATATTCAAACGGCAAGAAGGCCGATCCGCGCAGCTTCTGCATCCAGAAGACACTGCAGACCATCGTGCATGGCGGGGCGGATGACTACACGGCCGAGCACAACCTCATGTTCAGCGGCCATAACGGCTTCCGCTTCGGCCTGGATCCCTTTTATTCCAACGGCTTCATCCCGACGGTGCGGCAGCTGATCGACCGCATCAAGACCGGGCGCTGAGCCCGGCCTCCATCCTCCCCGCCGCCGAATGCGCTTGAGCCTCCGGCGGCGGCTGGGGCAGACTGCCCCCGTCATGAAGCCCCCCCTTGCCCCATGGCTGAGCTGAGCCGCGAAAGCCTGGCGCTTTCGGGCGTCATCGCCGACGTCGTCTGGCGACGCAGCGCGCGGGCGCGCCGCATCAGCCTGCGCATCGACGCCGGACGCGGTGTCGTCGTCGTCACCCTGCCACCGCGCTCTTCCAAGCGGGCTGGGATGGCGCTGCTGACGGAGAACGGCAACTGGGTTGCCACGCGCCTCGCCGCACTGCCGAGCGGCATCGTCTTCGAGGACGGCGCGGCGGTGCCCATCGCCGGCGTGCCGCATCCGATCGAGCACCGTCCGCTTGCGCGGGGTGGCGCCTGGCTGGAGGAGGGCAGCCTGGTCGTGACCGGCGATGCCAGCTTCCTGCCGCGGCGGGTGACCGATTTTCTCCGCCAGGAGGCGCGGCGGCGCCTCTCGACCCTCGCCTGGGCGCATGCCGCCGGTGCCGGCCTCAAGCCAAGACGGATCATCATCAAGGATACGCGGAGCCGCTGGGGCAGCTGCGCGGCAGATGGTACGCTCGCCTTCAGCTGGCGCCTCGTCATGGCACCGCCTGCCGTGCAGGACTATGTCGCGGCGCATGAGGTCGCCCACCTTCGCCACCTCAATCATGGCCCAGGCTTCTGGGCGTTGGTGGCGGTGCTCTGCCCCGGCTGGCGTGCGGCCTCCGACTGGCTGCGGGATGAGGGCGTCAGCCTCATGCGGGTCGGCTGAGCCGCTCGCTGGATTTTTCACAGGAGAAACAGGACGTGACTGGAGTTTCCGAGCCGCAGGGCACGGTCGTGCTACTGACCACGGGCGGCACCATCGCCTCCCGCCAGGATGCGGCGGGGACGGCCTTCGTGAGCAGCATCGGCGCGGAGGAGATGGGTGCGCAGGCGCGCGACCTGCCTCCGGGCGTGGCGCTGAGGGCGGAGGCCTTCTGCAACATCAACAGTTTTCGCATGGATTTGCCCACGGCCTATTCCCTCGGCGAGCGGATCGGCACTCTGCTTGCCGAACCGGCGGTGCTGGGCGCGGTGGTGACGCACGGCACCGATACGATGGAGGAGTCGGCTTTCCTCGCGGGGCTGACGGTTGCGAGCGACAAGCCGGTGGTCTTCACAGGTGCCCAGCGCAATGCCGAGGAGGCGGATGCTGATGGGCCGCGCAATCTGAGCGACGCGATCCGTCTGGCGGCGAGTCCTGCGGCGCGGGGCATCGGCACGGTCATTCTGTTCGATGGGGAATTCCACGCCGCGCGGGATGCGCGCAAAACCCATACCTCGCGTCCGGGCACCTTCAATTCGGCCGATCACGGCAAGCTTGGCACCGTGGACGAGGGCGCCGTGCGGCTTTATCGCCGCCCCGCCGATCTGCCGCATTGTGCCGTGCCGGGGGTGGAGCCGCGTGTCGAACTGATCAAGATGGCCATGGGCATGGACGACCGCTTCATGCGCTGGGCGCTGGCCGATGGTGCGCGCGGCTTCGTGCTGGAGGGGTTCGGCCGCGGCAACTGCCCGCCCGACTTTGTGGAGGCCACGCGCGCGGCGGTGGCTTCGGGCGTGCCCGTACTCGTCACCTCGCGCTGCGGCGAGGGGCGCGTGAAACCAGTCTACGGCAATGGCGGCGGCGTTGATCTGGCACATGCGGGCGCCATTTTCGCGGGCGATCTCACCGGTCAGAAGGCGCGCATCCTGCTG
>NZ_DATJJK010000114.1:0-3953 GCF_035492295.1 Acidisoma sp.
ATACATCACCGTCATCCCGCCGCCAAAAGACGGCATCCCCATGTCCGGGCCGCCGCTTCCCATCGGCGGCAAGCCTTGGACCACGCTTCCCAATGCCATCAGAGCGAAGGTCGGACTGGCGGCCAGCGCCAGCCCGCGCGACAGGTTCACGCCTTCACCGGTGCATCGGGATCACGAAAGGCCGCTTCCCCCGCATCCGAAATCTCCACCCATCTGGCGTCTGGCTTCGTCTCGGCTTCATAATTGTCGTGCCAATTCCACCATTTATACGGCGGGCTCTGCGGGTAGCCCTCGGGTGAATTCTCCCACGCCTCCTGCCGCCCGAGCGGTGTGAGATCAAGATAGCTCCACAGCGTGCCCAGCGCTTCGTCGCCGCGATTGTCGATGAAATAGGTGCGATAGACCTTGTCGCCTTCACGGATAAACACGTTATGGCCGTGCCACTCATCAACACCGAAATCCGCGTCGAAGCTGTCGGTCAGCGTGTACCAGGGGATCTGTTCCCACCCCATGCGGGTCTTGAGGCGTGCGATGTCGGCCTGCGGCGCGCGCGAGGCATAGGCGAGGGTCGTATCGCGTTGGTTGAGGTGGATCAGGTTCGAGACCTGATCCGCACCGAGCGAGCAGCCCCGACAGGCGTGTTCAGGCCAGCCGAACACCCCCGGCTCGAAAAAGGCGCGGTAGAGGATCAGTTGGCGCCGACCCGCGAAGAGATCGACCAGGCTCAGCCGCCCCTTCGGCCCCTCGAAGACATAATCCTTCTCGACCGCCATCCATGGCATGCGTCGCCGTTCCGCGGCCAGCGCATCCCGCGCACGGACATGCTTCTTTTCCTCCGCCAGCAGGGCATCGCGCGCCGCGCGCCATGCTGCCGGTGATACGACTGGCGGATGATTTCCCGGAAGTTCCGGCTCCATAGCATCACTCCCTCGTTGATTGTTCAGCGCTTCAGATCTCTTCGTCGGTGATCCTGCGAATGCGCGCGACCACGCCAGTCCATCCGCCGCTCATGTTGCGGAAGGCGGTCTCGTTGCGCGGCAGTTCGAAGCCCGAGTGGACCACACGCAGGCGCGTGCCACTCTCCGTCGGCTCCAGTGTCAGGGTGACCACCGTATCCAGCAGCGAGCCGTAGCCGGCGTTACCCTCGTGCCCGCCCTTCCAGCGATAGGCCAGGCGTTCGAATGGAACGACCTCGATGACCTCGCATCGGATTGTGCCGTCCCATGCGCCGGCGGCGGTGGTTTGATAGGTGAAGCAATTTCCCACGATCGGTTCGAAGCCGATCGGAGTCATTTTTAGCCAACGCGCCATCAGATCCGGGTGGGTGAGTGTCGCCCAGATTTTCTCCGGCCTATGAGGGAAGACGTCGTCAACCACGATCGCCCGCGTGCCGGTCTGCACCATGTCTTCGGTCATGGATCGATCTCCTTGAGAAGAACCCGCAAGTCGACGAACCGTTCTCTCCAGAAGGCGTCATAATGGCTCAACCAGTCGAAAAGTGGTGCGAGACCCTCGGGCCGCGCGCGATAGAAGACGCGGCGACCCTGCGGGCGCTCGGCCACCAGGCCGGCTTGTTTGAGCAGCTTCAGATGCTGGGAAACGGCGCCCTGGGTGACGCCGCTTTCGCGCGTCAGTTCAGAGACGTTAAGCTCCGATCGCGCAACACGCTCGAAGACCGCCCGCCGGGTCGGGTCCGAAAGGGCATGGAGAACGGCATCAACCTGGAGAGACTGGATCATGGCGCATGATTAGTATTCGCTAATCAATTAGTCAATACTAATTTTATGAAGCCAAGTGACATCTCCAGCCCGGCCAAGCCTGGGCGGCGGCGGGGTCGTCGAAGCCGGGCCGCGGACACGTCACCGTAATCCTGGTGCGAGCCTGGCGCAGGGTTTTGGCCGGATCCGGCCGCGACAGAGCCGTCACATAGCTGTAAAAGGGCAAGGATGAGTTCGTCGACCACCCTGCCCGAGCTGACCGACCGGCAATTCGCCCAGATCGCCCGCGCGCTCGCCGAACCCCGCCGCTATCAGATGCTGAAAATGCTAGGCGAGCATCACGGCACGGTCGCCTGCACCACGCTGAACCAGTGCCAGGAGGTCAGCGCCGCCACCATCTCCCATCATATGAAGGAGTTGGAGAATGCCGGGCTGATCGAAATCGTGCGCGAGGGCAAGTTTGCCAATCTGACCTTGCAGCGCGACGTTCTTGCCGCTTACCTGAAGCGCCTATCCGAAATCTGAAGTTCTGCCCTGCGCTGACCTGACTGGCGCTTATCGTTAGACAGTTATCTAATTGTCTAAACTGAAACGCTACAGGAGTTAGTCATGAGCAAGCTTGCAGGAAAGGTCGCGCTCGTCACCGGCGCGTCTAAGGGTATCGGCACGGCGATTGCCGTAGCACTGGCGGCCGAGGGTGCGGCCGTCGCGGTGAACTATGCGTCCGACAAGGCGGGCGCGGATAAGACCGTCGCTGCTATCGAAGCGGCCGGCGGCCGCGCGGTGGCCGTTCAGGGCTCGGTCGCCGATGCCGCCGAGCGGATCGTTGCCGAGACCGTCTCGGCCTTCGGCAAAATCGACGTGCTGGTGAACAATGCCGGCGTCTATTCCTTCGCACCGCTGGACGCGGTGACCGCGGAGGAATTCCATCGCCAGTACAATACCAACGTGCTCGGCCTGCTGCTGACCACGCAGGCGGCGGTGAAGCACTTCCCGGAGACGGGCGGCAGCGTCATCAACGTCAGCTCTCTCGTCACGCGGGTGCATCCGCCGGGCACCTCGGTCTATGCCGGAACCAAGGGCGCGGTCGATGCCTTGACCGTGGTGCTGTCGAAGGAACTCGGGCCGCGCGGCATCCGCGTCAATTCCGTGAGCCCAGGCCTGGTCCTCACCGAAGGCTCCGCCGCCTTCGCCGAGGGCGAATTCGGCGAGACCGTGGTGGCACAGACGCCGCTCGGCCGTATCGGCCGGCCGGATGACATCGCGCCGGTCGCGGTCTTCCTCGCTTCCGACGATTCCCATTGGGTGACGGGCGAGAGCCTCTACACCGGCGGCGGCGCGCGCTAATGCGAACAGGGCGGCGGGGCAACCCGCCGCCCACACCGGCGTCTCAGACAGCGTGAAATTCGATATGGGGGATTGCCATATCAAGTGCCAGTTCCAGCGGTTGCGCGTTCCGCGCCGTCTTGGACAGCAGAAGCGCCCCCTGGATCGACGCGTTTCGCGCCCTTCGCGTAGATCAGACGACGTGCTGCGTCTGGTAGCGTTCATGCGGTCTCAAGCCAAATAGCCCGCGACCTACCTCAGCTTTTCGCGGAACAGCCTGAGCGCGCTGTCATAGCCGAAGCGGGCGAGTTCCGCGTCATAGCGCGGTCCTTCGTCGCGCATGAAGGCATGGGCGGCGTTGACCTCATGCCATTCGTACTGCACGCCCGCCTCCTCCAGGCGCGCGCGGATCATGTTGCGGCCCTCCAGCGGCACATGCGGATCCTGCCGGCCGAAGACCATCAGCAGCGCACCCTGGATCTCGGCCGCACGGTCCAGGCTGCCGTCATTCGCCCCTGCGCCCAGCGTATGGGTGTGCAGGTCGGTCGCGTAGAAACAGGCGGTTGCCTTCACATCCGGCTGCAAGGCAGCCCGGAAGGCGAGATGGCCGCCCAGGCAGACGCCGAAGGCGCCGAGGCTGCCAGTGCAATTCGGGTGGCTTTTGAGGAAATCGAGCGCCGCCCGGCAATCGGCGTCATAACTCGGCACGGGCTTGGCGAATTTCAGCTCGTTGCCGCGGTCGGTGCCCGGCTTGTCATAGGCAAGCACGGTCCCCGCCGGCTCATACTCATGATAAACCTCGGGGACTCCGACCAGGAACCCGTGGCTCGCGAGATAGGCGGCGGTGCGGCGGATCGGCGCCGTCACCTGATAGATTTCCGAATACAGGATAAGGGCGGGGAAGCGCCC
>NZ_DATJJK010000115.1:0-19303 GCF_035492295.1 Acidisoma sp.
CTGGGACGGGGGCGCCGTGAAGCCGATCCTCTGCCCGATGGAGAGACGCATCTCGCTGCGAAAGAAGACATCGGTGCCGTCGGCGAGGCTGGCCGTGCCGAAGAAGGCGCGGCCGCGATACTCGATGCTGCGCACCGTCCCGCCAAGACCCGCCGTCTCCACCATGGCGAGGAGATCCTCTGGCCGGATCATCAATGTCACGGTCTGCCCAACCGAGACCGGGTTGCGTGCCACACCTTCCAGAACGGCGCCCCCGGTCTCGACCGTCGCGCGGTCGCCCTGCACGGACTGGACGCGCCCGCGCATGCGTGTGCGGAAACCCATGAACTCGGCGACGTCCGCATGCAGAGGACGCTCGTAGAGTGCCTCCGGCGCGCCCGTTTGCCGGATCATGCCCTCCTGCATCACCACAATCCGGTCCGCCATCGACAGCGCTTCGTCCTGGTCATGCGTGACATAGATCGTGGTCGAGCCGATGGCTTCATGGATGCGGCGGATTTCGGCCCGCATCTCCAGCCGCAGCTTGGCATCCAGGTTGGACAGCGGCTCGTCCATCAGCACGACCGGCGGCCGGATGACGATGGCGCGGGCAATGGCCACGCGCTGCTGCTGGCCGCCCGACATCTGGCCGGGCAGCTTGTCGCCCTGGGCATGCAGGCGGACGAGCGACAAGGCCTCGTCGATCCGCGTCTCGGCCTCCTTCCTCGGCACTTTCTGCATCGCGAGGCCGAAGCCGACATTCTTCCGCACCGTCATATGCGGGAAGAGGGCATAGCTCTGGAACACCATGCCGAAGCCGCGCTGCTCCGGCGGCAATTCGTCGATACGCCGGTCGCCGAGGCTGATGCGGCCGCCGGTCAGCGGCATCAGCCCCGCGATGCAATTGAGCGCGGTCGTCTTGCCGCAGCCGGAGGGGCCGAGCAGCGCCACGAATTCGCCCGGTGCGATGGTGAGGTCGATCCCCCGGAGGGCCTTGAAGCTGCCGAAATCGCGCCGCAGCCCGGCAAGCTCCAGCACGCCGCCCGCGTCGGGCGCAGCCGATCCCCCCGCCGTGCTGCCGCGCGGCGCAGAAGGCCCGCCCGAGGCGGACCGCTGGAGGACCGGCGTTTCCGTCATGGCTCAGTCCTTCTCATCAGCCTTTCTGGGCCCCGACGCGCTGGTCCCACATTTCGAAGGCTGTGACCATTTTTTGCGCGTCGAGCGGGATTTCCTTGGGATACTGGGCGATCCAGGTGTCGTATTCCGGCCGGCCATAGGTCTTGATGGCTTCCTGCGAATCCGGGGGCGCCATGTCGAGCGTGACGCCGGCGACCGCCGGACCGGGATAGAAATAGCCCTGATCATAGGCGAAAGCCTGCTGCTTCTTCTGCAGCATGAAGTTCATGAGGTCGATCAGGACGGCGATCTTGTCTTTCGATACCCCCTTCGGGATCACCATGTAATGCGCATCGGTGACCCAGTGGAAGTTCTGCAGCTTGCCGACCTTCGCCTGCGCTGGAACGATGCCGAGCGCACGGGGGTTGATGTCCCAACCGGTCGTCGTCACGATGATGTCGCGCGTACCTTCCCCGAGTTCCCGCATCGTCTGCGTCGTGCCGCCCGGATAGTACTGGATGTATTGGCCGATTTCCTTGAGATAGCCCCAGGTCTTGTCCCAGCCATGAACCGGGTCGTGTGGGTCGCTATCACTTAGAATATACGGCAGGCCCATCAGCCAGGTGCGACCGGGCCCGGAATTCGCCGGACGCGCATACATGAACTTGTTCTTGTTTTGACGGGCCCAGTCCAGAAGCTCCTGCGCCGTGCCCGGCACCGTCTTGACGGCATCCGGCATGTATTCGATCAGCGGCCCGGAGGGATAGTAGGTGACGATGATGCCGTGGTTCTGGGCGATCGCCTGCATCTTCCAGGCCTGCGGAATATAGATCTGCTGCAGGTTCGGCAGATCGGGGAGATAGGGCGTGAGATCGAGCCACAGATGCTGGCTCAACCCGGCCGAGAGGGCGTCCGTGCCCGTCAGCACGAGATCGATTCCCATCTGGCCAGCCTGCTGCATGGCACCGATCTTGGCCGGCAGTTCGGGTGCCGGCGCTTTGGTGAAAGCAAAGCGCGAAACGACGCCGGGCTTCGCCTGGCGGTAGGATTCGATCGCCTTCTGGGTCAGGGCCAGATTGCCGGCGACATCGACGATGGTCAGTTCGACGGCGTGCTTCGGCAGCGGCAAGGCAGCGAGCGCGGCGCCCGGCAAGGCAGCACCCGCGGCCGCCGCACCCATGCCGCCGATAACGGTTCTCCGTGTGATCATCTTGTCTCTCTCCCTCCTGCCGCCGTTCGCGGCATCACGTCTTCGACGTGTCTTGTTGGCCGGCTACCGCATGAAAGCTTGTGGATTTCCTTGTCGCTTCGTGCGCTTCCTATTCTTCCGATCGAGCCTCGGCAGCGGCCAGTCGGGATGAAGAGCCACGGTTGTCTGTTTCCCCGTGTGTTTTTCGGTGTTGAACGGCAGCTTGCAAGTGATATACTAGTATGTCAAGTCACATCTCCCGTTCTGGGAGTGGGAGTGGCCGAGGATTATCGCGCGACATGGACAATGCCCTGGCCTTAACGCCGCGCCCTGAACGGGTGACGAGCGCCGTCGCGATCTACAAACGGCTGCATGCCCTGATCGTGAGCATGGCCCTTCCGCCCGGTACGGCGCTGCAGGACAAGATCTTGAGCGCGCAGTTCGCCGTCAGCCGCACACCGGTGCGCGAAGCGCTGATCCGCCTCGCCGAGGATGAGCTGGTCGATATATTCCCGCAGTCCGGCACCTTCGTCTCCCGCATCAAGGTGGGCGCCATTCCGGAGGCGCTGGCCATTCGCGAAGCATTGGAGAACGTCACCGTCGGGCGCGCGGCCGCGTGCCACACCGAAGCCGATCTCGATCGGCTCGACAGGGTTCTGGACCTGCAGGCCTCCCTCGCGGCCGAAGGCGACACGGGGGGCTTCCATGAGGCGGATGAACGCTTCCATGAGACGATCGGCGAAATCTCGACCCATCGCGGCATCTGGCGGCTGGTGAAGCAGGTAAAGGTCCAGATCGACCGTACCCGGCGGCTCACGCTTCCGGTGCCCGGGCGGATGCCGCAGGTGATTGCCGAACATCGCGCCATCCGCGATGCGATTGCGGCCGGGAATGCCGAAGCGGCACAGGCCGCGATGATGAAACATCTCGGCGTGGTGTTGCCGGATCTCGAACGTCTACGGCGCGAATACCCCGACTATTTCGCGTGACTAGGCGCTGGCGCGACGTGAATGCAGGGTCGCGCCCACCCCTTGTTCCAAACGAAGTCCAAATGATCGAGCGCCGGCGTCAATGGTCCGCAGGCGCTCAAACGATGAGCGAGGCTTGCTTTCGCCGTCGTCCTGGTCTGCCGCAATGCTGATCGCCCTCGCAGGGTTTGCGCGAACCGCGTAAATAGACAAGCTCTTGCTGCGCCAGCCTTCGCGCGATGCCGAGTTGATCGCATTCCAGACGGACCAGGAGATCCCTCATGCCGAAAGGTGCTGACCTGCTGATTGCCGCTCTCGAGAACGAGGGCGTCGACCGCATTTTTGGAATTCCTGGCGAGGAAAATCTCGACGTCCTCGAGGCCCTCCGCGGGTCCTCGATCCAGCTCGTGCTCACGCGGCACGAACAGGCGGCAGCCTTCATGGCAGCGACCCATGGCAGGTTGACGGGCAAGCCAGGCGTTTGCCTGACGACGCTCGGCCCCGGCGCCTTGAACCTCACCACCGGCGCCGCCTATGCGCAACTCGGCGCCATGCCGATGATCATGATCACCGGCCAGAAGGGCATCCTGTCGTCGCGGCAGGCCCAGTTCCAGATCGTGGACATCGTCGCGGTGATGACGCCGATCACCAAACTGGCCCGACAGATTGTTTCGCCGGCGATGATCCCCACGCTGGTGCGCGAGGCATTTCGCGTCGCCGAGGAGGAGCGCCCCGGGCCCGTACTTCTGGAACTGCCCGAAGACATTGCCGGCGCCCAGACCGAGGAAATCGCGCTGATCCCGCCGCATCCGGTAGAGATCCCCCGGGCGAGCGAAGCGGCGCTGGATCGTGCGGCTCAGCTCATCATGAGGGCCGAGCGCCCCTTGGTGATGCTCGGGGCTGCGGCATCGCGGCCGCGGTCGAGTTCGGATCTCGCGCAATTCGTCGTGCGATCGCGCATCCCATACTTCACGACCCAGATGGGCAAAGGCACCGTTCCGGGGGGCACGGAACTCTATATGGGCACGGCGGCGCTCTCCGAGCGCGACTATGTGCATGAAGCGATCGAGCAAGCCGACCTCATCATCACCATCGGTCACGATACGGTCGAGAAGCCGCCCTTCATCATGGGGAGCGGCGGGCCTCAGGTCATTCATGTCGGCTATGAGCCGGCCAGCGTCGAGCAGGTCTATTTCCCGCAGACGGAGGTTATTGGCGATCTGGGATCGTCGCTCAGGCTGCTTGCGGACCGCGTCGCGGGCCGGCTTCCGAACGCCCAGGCACTGCTGCCGTTGCGGGAGGGAATTCTGAACCGGATCGCCGCGCGCGCCACGGAAGAGCGGCTCACCCCACAGCGCCTGGTGCATGACGTGCGCCAGGTTATGCCGCCGGACGGAATTCTTGCGCTCGACAACGGCATGTACAAGATCTGGTTCGCGCGGAACTATCGGACGCAGCTTGCCAATACCCTGCTGCTCGATAACGCTCTGGCGACGATGGGGGCGGGCCTGCCCTCGGCGATCATGGCGGCCCTGCTCTATCCCGGTCGCCGGATCATGGCCGTGTGCGGCGACGGCGGCTTCATGATGAACAGCCAGGAGCTCGAGACGGCCGTCAGGCTCAAGCTCAATCTGGTTGTCCTCGTCATCGAAGACCATGCCTTCGGCATGATCCGCTGGAAGCAGGCGGTCGACAGTTTCGCGGATTTCGGCATGACCTTCCAAAACCCTGATTTCGTGGCCTATGCCCAATCCTACGGCGCGAAGGGAACGCGGGTCGGTTCGGTGGAGGCGCTGCAGCCGGCCCTGGAGGCGGCATTCGCGGGCGGCGGCGTGCATCTGGTCGTCGCACCCATCGATTACTCGGAAAACAAGCGGGTTCTCGTGGACGAACTGCACCAGCGGCTGCCCGTGACTTAGACACGTCATCGCCCTCATTGATCAGGGCACATTCGAAAGACTTGTACTTCTGTCGGAATGGCTTGCCGAGGAGCGAGAACGGCCCCTCCCGGGCCGATACGCTTGCCCTATGCGTTCCGCTGATCGCCGGCATCTGAGAAAGAGGGAGGGGAGACTGTATTGACCCCCTCCAGCGGCTGTGTTTTGGTAGGGTTGTCGGACCAATTTGCGGGAACCGCCTTGACGCTGAGCCCGATTCAAACCGAGACGCGATATTTCGCGGTCCTCAAGGCTCTTGCCGCCTTTTCGATGGAGAGCGGGCTGCAGCCTGGCGACCGTCTGCCGACGGAGCGCATGCTTGCGGAAAAACTCGCCGTGAGCCGCGGAACAATCCGCGAAGCACTCAAATGCTGGGAAAGCCTTGGCGTCGTCGAGATGCGAAAAGGCTCCGGAAGTTACCTCCTGCGCCCGGTCTCCCCGCAGAGCCTGCACATGCCGCTGACCGTGGAGGGGCGGGACGTTGCCACGCTTCTGCACATGCTGGATGTGCGGCGAGCCCTCGAGGCGGAGGCCGCGGCTATTTGCGCCGAGCGCGCCACGGCGGCCGAGATCAGGACTATCCAATCGCATCTCGAAGCGATGGAACCGGTTTTTTTTGGGCCGGTTGACATCTCAGCCGAAGCCGACTGGGCCTTTCATCGCTCGATCATCGACACGGCCAACAATCCGCTGATCACGCAGATCGTCGACGGTTTGCGAAGCCTTATGCATCGCTTCTGGGAACAGCCCCTGGGGATTGTTGATTTTGGCCATGCCAGTTTCCCCTTTCACCGCGCTGTTTTCGATGCCATCGCGCAGCGGGACGCGCGGATGGCGCGTGAGCAAACCATGAATCTTCTCGAAACGGTGCGCGCAGACCTGCAGCGCGGCGCGGCGGCCAGAGAGTTTGAGGCAAATGGCTGAACTAACTCCAAGCTTCGCCATGTCGGCGCATCCCGATCGCGCCAGACGGCTCGCCGAGGTCGCGACCTTGTTGGCGCATGACGAGAACCTGCCGTTCGACCCCGTCGTTCCGCCGATATACCAAACGTCCCTGTTCACCTTCCGCAGCTATCGGGACATGGAGGAAACTTTCAGCGGCCGGGCGCGGCGTCCGGTCTACAGCCGTGGTGACAACCCAACGGTCATGGAGTTTGAAAAGCGCATCGCGCAGTTGGAGGGCGCGGAAGCATCGCGCGCCTTCTCTTCCGGCATGGGCGCTATCAGTGCCACCGTTCTGGCGCTTCTCCGTGCCGGAGACCGCGTCCTCGCCGTTCGCCACGTCTACAGTGACACATTCCGCCTGTTTCAGCGCTTGCTGCCAAAGTTTGGCATTGCGGTGGACTATGTGGACGGGACCGATGCCGAGGCCGTCATCCGCGGCCTCTCCACCGCCCGCATGCTCTTTCTCGAAAGCCCGACTTCGATGGTTTTCGAACTGCAGGACCTACCCAAATTGGCCGCCGCCGCCCGGGCTCATGGCGTGGTCACTGTTCTTGACAATTCATGGGCGACGCCGGTGTTCCAGCAGCCTTTGCTGCATGGTGTTGACCTTGTACTTCACTCCGCCTCGAAATATATTGGCGGTCATTCCGATACGGTTGCCGGTGTCGTCTCCGGCAGCGCCGCACTGATCCAGCAAATCAATCAGACGACCTATTCGATGTTTGGCGCCAAGCTCTCCCCGTTCGAGGCCTGGTTGCTGCTGCGCGGGTTGCGGACCCTGACCTTGCGCCTGCCGCGCCATGAAGCCAGTGCCCTGGTGATCGCGGATCGGCTGCGACAGCACCCCATGGTCAGCCGCATCCATCATCCTGCCTTCTCCAATCATCCTGGCCGGGAAACCCTGCTCGGTTCAACCGGCCTGTTCTCCTTCGAAGTCGACGAGCGCGTCGACGTGCCACGGTTCATCGACGCTTTGCAGCTGTTTCGCATCGGCGTCAGTTGGGGCGGCCACGAAAGCCTGGTCGTTCCGGCCATGGCAAGCCTGCACCAGACGCCCGATTACAATGCGCTTGCCCGGTTTTCGGTGAGTCCACGACTGATCAGGCTTCACGTTGGTCTGGAGGACGTGGAAAGTCTTTGGTCGGATCTCGAACGGGCATTGACACAAGAAACCCTATAAAAAGGAGGAACTCATGAAGAACAAGCCTGGTTGCCGACTGAAAGGACTCTTGAAGACCGCGACCGCAGCGATGGTTCTTGGTGTTCTTTCCCGGCCCGTCTGGGCCGACACCACGCTCAAGGTTGTCGAGGTCATCCCGAGCCCGGCCCGCACCGCGCTGCTGCAGCAGGAGTTCGCATCCTTCGAGAAATCCCATCCCGGGATCAAGGTTCAGCTGACATCCCTGCCTTGGGCCGAAGCCTTCGAAAAGTTTCTTAACATGGTACAGGCCGGCGACACGCCGGATATTGTAGAGATGCCGGATCGCTGGCTTGGTCTCTATGCCAATAACGATGAGCTGCTCGACCTGACCGCTGATTTCAAGAGAACGTCTTCCCTCGCGAACCTCAGCGATCGCGCCCTCCAGTTCGGCTCCGCCGTGCGTGGCAAGCTTTACGAAATTCCCTATGGTTTTTACGTGCGCGGCCTGTTCTGGAACAAGAAGCTCTTTGCTCAGGCTGGTCTTTCCGCACCACCGGCGACGCTTGCGGACTTTGTTTCCGACGCCAAGAAGATCTCGGCCATGCCGGGTAAATACGGCTATTGCATGCGCGGCGGCCCGGGCGGATTTTCCGGAATCACGATGTTCATGAATACGATGGACGGACAGCCGGGGTACTTTCACTCAGATGGGACCTCGACCCTGAGCGATCCCGGTGCCATTCAAGGTCTCCAGCTTCTCGCGACCATGTATAAGGACGGCTCGGCACCGCCCGATAGCGTGAACTGGGGCTTTAACGAGATTGTGGCCGGATTCGATTCCGGCACCTGCGCCATGCTTGACCAAGACCCCGACGCGCTGATCGGCATCGCCGGCAAGATGAACGCGGATGATTTTGCCGTGGCTCCCATCCCGGTCGGGCCCGGCGGCCACGCCTATCCCACTCTCGGATATGGTGGCTGGTCCATCTTCGCCAATTCCTCGCACAAGGACGCGGCCTGGCAGCTGCTCTCCTTCATGGTCTCGCCGGATAACAATCTCGCCTGGTCGAAAGTCGTCGGGACGCTGCCGATCTACAAGGACGCAGAGCAGAACGCTCACTTTCAATCGGACAAGTTCAAGGGTTGGTTCACCGAGCTGAACGACGGGTCGAAATACGTGCTGGTAACCCCGCCCACCTATCTGGAGGGTTTCGGTGATCTCTACGACAATATCTCGATCAAGACGTTCCAACAGGTCCTGCTGGGGCAACGGACGGCGAAGGACGTTGCCGATCAATGGGCCTCTTATCTGACGGACCAGCTCAAAGCCTATAAAGCGCATCAAAGCGCGAACTGAAGCGGCAATGCGGCCGGCCTTCGCGCGTAACCCATTGGGATCGGGCTTCGCTGCCCGATCCCTGAGACGGACGGCAGAGCCTTGGCTCTATCTGAGTCCGGCTCTCGTCATTCTTGTCCTGGTCCTGTTTGTGCCGCTCGTCATCGGCATCAGCTACTCTTTTCGCCGTTTTACGGCATTCCGGTCGAGCTACGTCGGGCTTGGCCAGTATCGCACCATGCTGCACGACCCGGCACTCGGCCAGGCTCTGATCAATACGGTGTGGTGGACAGCCGGCAGCCTGGCGTTTCAATTCCTGCTCGGCCTTGGCCTTGCTCTCGTGCTGAACCGGCGCTTCGCGGGGCGTTCCGTGGTGCAGGCAATCGTCTTTCTGCCCTGGGCGGTGCCCAGCTTTTTAGCGGGCTTGACCTGGGCCTGGCTGTTCAATCCTGTTATCGGTCCAATCCCGCATTGGCTTTACGCCGCCGGGCTTCAGGCGCAGCCACGCAACATTCTCGCCAATCCCCATCTGGCCATGTGGGGACCCATCATCGCCAATATCTGGTTCGGTGTGCCCTTCTTTACAATCACTTTGCTCGCCGCCCTGAAGTCGATTCCCGCGGACCTGTACGAAGCAGCGGCTTTGGATGGGGCAACCGTCTGGCAGCGCTTCATGCGTCTGACCGTCCCGTTCCTGGCGCCGACGATTGCGATCACCGTCATGCTGCGGACAATATGGATCGCGACTTTCGCGGATCTCATCTTCGTCATGACGGGCGGCGGCCCGGCCGGCTCCACCAATACGGTCGCGACATACATCTATGTCAGTGCGTTTCGCGCCATGGACAAAGGCTACGCGGCGGCCGTGGCTGTTCTTCTGCTCTTTCTCCTGGTGGCCTATGCTCTTGTCCTGATCGGCATGCGACGGCGGTTGCTCCCACAATGATCCAAGCCATTCCATTGCGCCACCGGCGTCTCCTGGGTAGCGCGGGCCTCTATGTCGCCGTCGCGGCCTATGTCGTCTTCGCGCTTTTCCCGATATTCTGGACATTCAAGATTTCGGTCACGCCGACGGCGCTTCTCTATACACAGGGCGCGACGCTATGGCCTGGTCGAACCACAGTCCAGAATTATGTCGCGGTACTTCTGACCACCGACTTTCCACGCTTCTTTCTCAACAGCGTCCTGGTCTCGGGAGCGACCGCGCTGGTCGTGACCGTGCTCGCTTCCGCCGCAGGCTACGCCCTGTCGCGCTTCCGGTTTCGCGGCAAGCAGGCGGTGGCCTTTCTCCTTCTTCTGACGCAAACCTTTCCCTTGGTGATGGTCATCCCGCCAATCTACAGGATCATGGGCAGCCTGCATCTGACCAACAGCCTCAGCGGGCTCGTGATCATCTACGTTGCCTTCAATATCCCCTTCGCGACCTTCCTCATGCAAACCTTCTGCGACGGCGTGCCGCGCGATCTTGAAGACGCGGTACTCATCGACGGCGGCACGAGGCTGCAGGCTTTGACGCGCGTAATCCTACCTCTCACCCTTCCGGGTATGATGGCGACGATCGGGTTCGTGTTTACCGCCGCCTGGAGCGAACTGCTCTTTGCTCTGATGCTGATCGACGATCCCAGCCGCATGACCTTTGCCGTCGGCTTGCTCTCCTTCATCGGCAAATTCGACGTCGATTGGGGGCAGATGATGGCCGCCTCCATGCTGGGGCTTGTCCCGGCCTGCCTCTTCTTCCTGCTGCTTCAGCGCTATCTTGTCGAGGGATTGAGCGCGGGGGCCGTCAAGGGGTGAAGTCGCCCGTGGCGCCGCATGAAATTGACATGAGCGAGCGTCTCGGCAAAGGCGAGACCTTGATTGCGGCCATCGAGCGGCCGATTGAACAGCGCCTCGGTGACCGTGGCGATGGTGCAAGGCCCGGCAGCAGTGATTGCCGCAATCCGGTCGCAGACCTCCAGATGATGCGCGGTGATCTCCGCGATGCGCCGCTGCAGCCCCCGAAAGGGCAGCTTGTGGCCCGGCAGCACCAGAGCGGCCTCATCGACCGCCGAGGCAATGGCTGCCAGTGAGGCGAGAAAGGCATCCAGCGGCGAGGCTTCGGGCTCGACGGGCCAAACTCCAATATGCGGCGTAATGTCGGGGAGGATCTGATCGACGCTGAGAAAGACCTTCTGCGCGGCGCAGTAAAGCATGGCTTGCTCGTTGGAATGGCCGCCACCGAGCAGCACCGTGAAATCACGGCCGCCGATACGAAGCGCCTCGCCTGCCTGGAGTGCCGCGAAATAGGGCGGCAGCGGGGTGACGATACGGGCATAGTGCGCGACGGTATCGAGCAGGAGGCTGGCGAGTTCGGCCGAGAGACCGCGTTGCGTGTAGAAGTCGAGATAGGTTGCGCGTGCATGGTCGAAAAACCCTGCGGCCCGCGCGGCTGCGAGCAGATATTCCGTTTCGCTCATCAGAAGCGGTGCATCAGCAAGGCGCGCAAGCCACCCGGCATTGCCGATATGATCCGGATGATGGTGCGTGGCGATCACCCGTGTGATCCGTCCGTGGCCCACGACCTGATTGAGGACACGGCGCCAGATCGCCTGCGTCGTCTCGTCAGGCCAGCCGGTATCGACGACGGCGAAACCGCCCTCATCCTCGATGAGGTAGACATTCACATGATCGAGCCGCAAGGGCAGCGGCAGGCGCAGCCACAGGATGCCGTCTGTGACTTCAACCGCCTGGCCTGGTTCAGGCGGCGAGAGGGCCGGGGCGTCAGTCATGAATCTCAGCCAGCCGGCCGGCGCTCGACGAGCAGGATGTGGTCGCAGGCCAGAACGGTCTCGCCACGTTGATTGATAACGCGGCAGGATTCCACCACCCGCCCGTGGCCGGGGCGCTTCGGATCCGGCTCCACGGCGGCGATGGTAAGTTGCGTGCGCAGCGTGTCACCGATGAAGACGGGCTTGGGAAAGCGCAATCTGTCATAGCCATAGGTGAAAGCCTTGGGGTTGATTTCGGCGGCAGTCAAGCCGATGCCGATGGCGAAGGTCATCGTGCCATGGGCGATGCGCTGGCCGAAGGGCGTGGATTTCATGAATTCCGCATCCATGTGATGCGGAAAGAAATCGCCGGTATGGCCGGCATGGACGACGATGTCGGTTTCCGTGATCGTGCGCCCGCTTGTCTCGCGCGTCTCGCCGATCCCGTAGTCCTCGAAGTAGCGATCCTGCGCCATGCGCTGTCCTTTTCAGAAATCGGGACGCCCTAGATCGTCGTCCGCACATGCGGCTCGCGGCCATAGACGGAGACGAGGGCGACGATGACGATGCCGAGCGCGGTCTGCACGGCGGCGGCCTGCAGGCCGAGGCCGATGAGCAGCGTATTGAGTTCCGTCAGCACGAGCGCGCCGGCGATGGTGCCGAGATAGGAACCGCGGCCGCCGACGAGAGCCGTGCCGCCGACCACAACGGCGGCGATGGTCTGGAACAGATAAGGCTGGCCCACATCGCCATAGGCGGAGCCGGTGAAGCCCAGCAGCAGGATGCCAGCGACGCCAGCAAAGACGGCGCTCAGGCCAAAGGTCAGCGCCCACATGAAAACCGGGCGGATGAGCGCCAGGGGCGCGGCGGTCGGGTTGCTGCCGAGGGCATAAAGACGCCGCCCATAGGGCGTGCGCGCCAGCGTAAGCACGATGAGCAGGGCGAGCAGGATGAAGCAGGGCACAAGCCAGGGCACCGGGATCGGCCCCACGCTGCCGCCGATGGAGACGAAATTGGCGACCGCATCCGGCGCCGAGCCCGAGGGCGCGCCATGGGTCCAGAGCAGTACGGCGCCCTCCGCGATCGTGCCGGTGCCGAGGGTGACGATCAGCGGATGGATGCCGAGCCCTTGTGCCAAAGCGCCGTTGGCGAGGCCGATCAGAAAGCAGAGGACGAGGACGAAGGCACAGACGAGCGCGAAATTCACACCATCGCCATGGAGCTGCGCCGCGACGACATTGGCGACGCCGATCAGGAAGGGGATCGAGAGGTCGATTCCGCCGATGATGACGACGAGCGTCTGCCCGACGGAGGCGACCGCCAGCAGCGACGCCAAAACCAGCATGGAGCGCAAGGCAAAGGTCGAGCCGTAGCCGTCGATCGTCAGGATACCGACGCAATGGATTAGCACCGCCCCGGCGAAGGCCCCGAGGATGCGGACCTGGCCGGGGTCAAGCCGGCGAGAGCGCCTATGCGCCATGGGCGGACCTCCGCGACAGCAGCCGTTCCTGCAAGGCCGTGAGCACAACGGCCAGCACCAGGATGGCGCCATAGCCGATCTGCAGCACGAAGCTGGAGACGTTGAGATAGGTCAGCACGCTTTGCAGCAGGAAAATGTCGATGGCGCCGATACCGGCATTGATGAGACCGCCACGGCCGCCGCGAAAGCTCACCCCGCCGAGTGCCACCGCCGAGATGGCGATCAGGGTGTAGGACGGGCCGGTCGCAGGGTCTGCCGAGCCGATCAGCGCCGTCAGCATCAGCCCGGCGGCGCCGGCGTAAAACCCAGTCAGGAGGTAGGAGAGGAAGCGCACGCGCGTGACGGGCACGCCTGCCGTATAGGCGGCGCGGTCGTCGCCGCCGGTCGCCATCAGGCAGTCGTAGAAGGGCAGGCGACGAAGCCCGAGCCAGGTCACGAAGACGAGCCCGACCGGCAGGATGGCCCAGGGTCCGGCAAGCGCCTTCAGCCATGCCGGCGCCACGCCCATCGGGGAGGGCAGGATGGTGAGTGTTAGTCCGGTGAGGATGAGATAAGAGCCGAGCGTCGCGATGATCGGCTGGATGCGAATGACGGTGGCCAGCAGCCCGTTGAAGGCGCCGATCATGCCGCCAAGGGCGAGCGCCACCGGCACGATGAGCCAGGGCGAGGAGAGGCCGAGCCCCATCACCAGGCCCTTGATGATGATGGCATTGACGAAGCCCATGGCGGGGCCGACCGAGACGTCGATGCCGCCGCGGCCGCCGAGCAGCGCGGGCGTGGAGGCGAAAGCGGCGCCGATCAGCGGCGCGGCGAGGCCGATGACGGTGCCCCAGCCCGAGGGCGCGAAGCGTCCTGGATAGAGCCATACGTTGACGGTGAGTAGAACGATGAGAAGCAGGACGGCGAAGCCCGACCGCGCCACCGTCTGCCGCAGCCAGGGAGTCGCCCGTGTTGCTGCCAAGGTTGCGGCGCTCATGCGGCAAGACCGAACATGGCGGCAATCACGGCATCGCTGCGCATCGTAGCACCGGTGAGACGCGCGGCCAGGCTGTGATCCCTGAAGACGAGAAGGCGATCCGACAAGAGCAGGACTTCCTCGATTTCGCTGGAGAGGATGACAAGTGCCATGCCATCGCGCGCGAGATCGCGGAAGACGCCATAAAGCGTGCGGCGGGTTGCAATGTCGACGCCGCGCGTCGGGTCATTGAGCAGGAGTACGCGGGGATTGAGAGCCAGCGCCCGCGCCAGCAGAACCTTTTGTTGGTTGCCGCCGGAGAGTGTGGTGATGGGTGCATCCGCGTCGGGCGCCACGATGGACAGCCGTGCGCGATAGGCCTCGTAGCGGGCCCGCCGCCGCTCAGCGCTGATCAGGCCGCCGCGTAGATCCCGCCCGGGTGTCGCGATGGCGAAGTTGTCGATCACCGAGAGCGTTGGGAAAATGCCGGTACTGCGCCGGTCGCGCGGCAGGTAGACGATGCCCGCGTCCACCGCCTGGCGGAACCGGGTGATCCGCTGCCACTGGGACTTCCGCTCAAGCGTGACGATCCCTGCATGCGGCGCCTGCAGCCCGGCGAGGACCTTGAGGAAGCTTTCCTGGCCGTGGCCATCAAGCCCGGCAAGGCCAAGGATTTCCCCGGGCACAATTGCCTCCGAAAATCCGGCGCGACCCCTGGCCAATACGAGGTCTTCCCCGGCGAAACGCGTGAAGCCTTCAACCATGATGGCCGACCTCGGAGATTTCGGGCGCCATCAGCGCAAGCAGGGCATCCGGCGTGGTCTCCTGTGGCGAAAGCGTCTGTATATGGCGGCCGCTACGCAGAACCGAGATGCGGCTGGAAAGGCGCATCACCTCATCCATGCGATGGGTAATGAAGAGCAGCAGCATTCCTTCAGCGGCGAGCTGCTCCATGAAGGCGAAGACGGATTCGCGATCCGTGAAATCGAGCGCTGCCGTAATCTCATCCAGAACAAGAATGCGCGGCTGCCGCAAAACGGCCCGCGCAAGCACCACCAGCTGCTGGGCCGCAAGCGGAAGGTCGCCGGCCAACGCATCGAGCGGCATGGGTGATGCCGTAAAGCGGCTAAATGTCTGATCAACCAAACGATGGCGTTCGCCGCGCGGCACGCGCCGCCGCCACAGGCCATCGAGGCCGAGCAGAACATTGTCGGCGACGCTGCGGTCGGGTGCTACCAGCACTTCCTGGAAAACGGTTGCAATGCCCGCGGCTTGGGCGCTGGCGGGGTCGCGCGCAGAGAAAGCTTCGCCCATCACGGTGATGCGGCCATGGTCAGGCTGCACAACACCGGAAAGCAGCTTGACGAGCGTGCTTTTGCCGGAACCGTTCTCGCCCAGGATCGTGTGAATGGTCCCGGCCGCGAAATCGATGCTGACACCATCGAGCGCAATCGTCTCGCCATAGCGCTTGGAGATTGCGTTGATCGTCAGCATCGATCTGTCATCCTGTCGGCTGGCCCGCGCTCAATGGCCGGCGCAGGCCGGAGGGACGTCCGCGTAGCTGTAGGTCGGCACCGGCGCGGGCTTGGCGAAATAGGCGTCCATCAGCGAATCCGGAAATGGGTCTTTCGGCGGGACCGGAAAGACCGAAACGGAATCCGGTGTCATGCAGGGCTGATACCAGGCCGCAAGATCGGAGCCGTGCACCACTGGAATCGGAATCATGAGCGTGTTGAGCTTCGGCTGCTCGCCCATGAGAATGCGGACACCGACGCGGAACAGCGTCTGCGCCGTCCAGCCCGGCAGCACGGCATTGCCGTCAAACCGGTAGCGGTTCGGATGCGCCTTCCAATAGCCGAGCGCATCGCCGGTGATGGAGCCGGTGATGAGCGGCGCGGGACGCCCGGCCTGCGCAAAGGCCTCGGCGATGACGCGGCTTTCGCTGCCCGTGGTCCAGACAGCATCAATCGGGCTGGGATTGGTGGCGAGTGTCTGGAAGACCACGGTTTTGGTGACATTCGCCGTCCAATTGCCATTGACGCTGCGCACCACTTTGAGACCCGGCTCCTCCTTCAAGGCGGCATCCGCGCCGGCGCGCTCCTGGGCCACGATCGGGTTGCCAGCGATGCCTTCCACCATCAGCACCCGGCCCTTGCCGTGCAGGTCGGTCGCGATATCCTTGATCATGTCGTAACCCCAACGCGCGTAGTTGGAATCGACGTTGATCGCATCGGGGCTGGTGACGGACCCGGCCGCGGTGACATAGGGAATGCCAGCCTTGTAGGCCGCCGCAATCGCGTCATTCAACGCGGTCGTGGAGCCGGCAACAGACGTTATGATGGTGCAGTTCTTGTCGATGAAGGTGCGGATCTGATTGATCTGCTGGCTCACGTCACCGTTTGAGTCGGAGACTTCGAAGCTGGAAACGATGCCCTTGTCGATGAGCTTCTGAACCAGACGGCGAAGTTCATTCGTGACCGCGACCCGCCAGGGATTGCCCTGGTAGGATTCCGAATGGCACCATTTCCAGGGTTTGGGCGGCGGGGTGAAGTTGTCGTAGGCAGAAGGCTGGATCGCCTGCGGTGCGGCTTCATAAAGCACGCTCAGGGCGGGTGGCAGGCTTTTGATGGTCGCCGCCATCTGGTTATCCGCGCGGGCCGCGGGGCAGAGAGCGAGCCCGATGGCCGCCGCACAACCCGCGAGCAGAATGGATTTCATGGACCGTCCTCCTTAGTTTTTATTTTTGTCAGGAAGAACCGGGCGTTGAGCTCGGCGATGACAGGTTCCGCGGGTTCGCCACGCATCAGTCCGGCGCGCAACCGTTCGGAGGCCGCATGCTGAAAGGGCATATAGCCGTCATGGCGCGGCCGCAGCCAGGCGCGTTCCAGGGTAGCGCGGGTGGCGCGATAGAAATCGCCGACCGGCGCGTTCACGGCCGCACTTTCCCAGGCCTCGGCGTGGCCGGGCTGGCCACCTGCTTGGGCGTAAAGCCCAGCCTGCGCCTCCGCGCCCGCAACCCAATAGGCGAAATCGATCGCGGCCTCGGGATACTGCGTCCGCGCCGAGACGGCGATGCCGGTGCCGCCAAGGGCGGAGCCCGCCGGGCCGGACGACCCGAGCACCGGCATATCGGCGAAGGCGAGGCGGTGCGGCCGGAAGCCTGCGGCAGCGTAGCTGACATAGCCGTAGATCAGCGGCGCACAGGCGACGCGGCTCTCGGCCGCCGCCATCGCCTCGAAGACGGCGATCGGGTCCCAATCAAAGCAGGCGGGGTCAATCAGCCCCGCAAGCGTTGCCAGTTGATCATAAGCAATGGCCGCGATCCTCGGGTCAAAAAGCAACGCCGTGCCATCCACCACCGGCGCCGCGCCGAGATTGGCGGTGAGGGTATAGAGGCTCATCAGCGTATGGGGAGACCGTAGCGGGCACAGCACGCTGCCCTGGCGGGCGAGGGTCACGACGTCATCCCAGTGCGCGAGCGGTGCTGTCATTAGGTCAGGCCGCCAGGCCTGCACCTGCGTTGCCGCATCGATCGGGAAAGCCCATTGCCTCCCCTCATAAGTGTAGCTCGGGTAGGAGGCGCCGACACTGCCCGCGCTTAGGGCCTGGCGTTCTGCCTCGCGACCTGCGACATCCAGTGGCAGCAGGCAGGATTCCGCCGTGATTTGCCCGACATGCGGATGATCGATCACGATCAGATCGTAATGCGCGGCAAGCTCTTCCACCGGATAGGATTCGAAATCCTGCAGCGACCGCTTGTCCCATGCGATAGAAACTCCGGTCCGCTTCTGCCAGATCTCCGAGCAGGCGACGAGCGGATCATAGCCGCGCGGATGGCTCCAGGTCATGCCGCGCAGCGTGACGGCCGCCTGCGTGCTCATCGGCCAAGCTCTGCGCGAATTTGCGCACTATGTTCGCCGATGCGCGGTGCCGCGCGCGAATGGGGCGGGCGGGCCCCATTGATGCGCAACGGCGAACGGGTGGTAAGGATTTCCACGCCATCCGAGCGGGTCACGAGTTGCAGCATATCCAGGGCCGTGAACCCTTCGCTGGCAAGAAGCTCGGGCCATTGCAGCACGCTGGCACACCAGACGTCTGCCGGCTCCAGAATCGCGAGCCAATGCGCCGTCGTATTCGTGGCGAGCGTTTCGGCGATGATCGCCTTGATCTCGTCGCGTGCCGTAAACCAGCTCGGCGGATCGTCCCGGTACGGTGCGAGTGCCGCCAGCCCGAGCAGGTCGGCAAGTTTCGGAATGGGCGTCATGGCCACAGCCAGATAGCCGTCCTGCGTCGGATAGACGCCATAAGGTGCCGCGAGATAGGCATGAGCGCTGCGGAAGGCGGAACGACGGGGCAGACGACGGCCATCATTCAGATGTGTGCTCAGCACCTCGAACTGGAAATCCACCAGGGCTTCGAGCAGGCTCGTCTCGACATGGCTGCCCTTGCCGGTGGTGCCGCGGCGCACAAGCCCCGCCAGCAGCCCCTGCGCCAGTGCCGCGCCCGCCAGCATATCGGCAATGGCGAGGCCGAAGGGCACCGGCCCCTGGGTCTCATCGCCGTTGAGCCACATGACGCCGGAGCGTGCTTGCGCCAGCAAATCCTGCCCCGGGCGCTTCACCCAAGGGCCTTCGTCACCATAACCGGTGATACTGCCGTAGACGATCCGTGGATTGAGCACGGAGACGGCCGCATAGTCCAAGCCTAGCCGCTCGATGACGCCGGGCCGAAAATTTTGGATGACGACATCGGCGCGCAGCAAGAGCTCTCTAAGCGTCGCGAGATCGTCCACATTCTTCAGGTCGATCGCGAGACTTTCCTTGTTGCGGTTGATGGCATGGAAAATCGTCGAATCGCCGCCAATCTCGGTGTCGCTGAGGTAGAGGCGGCGGGAGAGATCGCCGCCGTCCGGGCGTTCGATCTTGATGACGCGGGCACCGAGATCCATCAGCCGCAGCGACGCATAAGGGCCGGAGAGAAACTGGCTCATATCGACGACCAGCAGGCCATCGAGGGGGAGCGCGTCATCGTCAGCCATCATTCAGGTGCTCGTCCGGTCGGAGAATTCAGAAGGGTTTCGGTAGGACACGGTTTGCAGATGCTCGCAGTAGAGAACAAGTTCGCCTTCGTTCTTGAAGACTTCGTAGCTGGCCCGGATCAAGCCCATCGCCTCATATTTCGGCGTCTTCTCCATATTCGTGCGGATCGTATAGATGGTGTCGCCGATAAACACGGGCTTGATGAAGCGCAGCCGGTCATAGCCGTAGGAGAAGGCGTTGACGCAGTTGGTGGCGACGAGCCCGAGGCCGGCGGAGAAGACGAAGGCGCCGGCCACCAGGCGTTTGCCGAAGATGCCTTCGCGCTCGGCGAAAAGCTGGTCCTGCACGTAAGGGTGGATGTCGGTCACCAGAAGATTGAACAAGTGGCTGTCGCCCTCGCCGATGGTGCGGCGGAGCGAACGGATCTTCTGGCCCACCGGCCAATCCTCATAGAACCAGTTCTCAGCATTC
>NZ_DATJJK010000116.1:0-3081 GCF_035492295.1 Acidisoma sp.
GCTGCCTTTGGAAGCAGGGCCTCGTCGGTCCCCCAACACAGACACAATATCAGGTGTCCTCGTGCCCTCGCGGCGCTGATCCGCGAAAATGGCCGCGGCGGAGCCGCTGTTTCTTTTTGCGCAGGCGAACGCCAGCACGCGCGGGCCTAGCGCATCCGACCGAGGGTCCCCCGTCGAGCGCCGGATCTTAAGAGACGCAGGGCGTCCATCTGGGCGGCCGCGTCACGATTATGTCATTGAAAAAATTGGCGTCCCGTAGGGGATTCGAACCCCTGTTACCGCCGTGAGAGGGCGGTGTCCTAGGCCTCTAGACGAACGGGACAGGCCTTGAAGCAGCGTCGCTGCGTGGGCCGGGTCTATAATGGGCTCCCTTCAGGAGGGCAAGAGCCGATCTGAAGGTGAAGGTTAGGAAAGCCCGCATGGCGGCTCCGCATCCGCCTTGCCTCGAAAAATCCGGCAAAACTGCCTTGGATCCGCAGCAAATGATTGCTCCGCGGCCGCTGCGATGCACAATAGGCGCATGCCAGATCAGCAGCACGGCGGCGCTCAGGTGCCCACAACGACCGATGTTCCCAAAACGGAAGTGCCCGAGCATATCGCGGGCCTCGCCGCGGAGCTGCTCGGCGTCATGCATGATGCGCTCGGGCGCGCCGCGGAAGATCCCTTCAGCAACCCGGTCATGACGACCGCCCTCGCCATTTCCCGGCGGATTGACCAGGAGCGGCTGACCGACGCCGACCTTATCGGTCTCGTCTGCTGGCTTCGGGACGAGGCCTTTCAGCAGCGCGCGGTGCGTTTGGCGGATTACGTCGGCCTCTCGGCCGAGGAAACCCCGGCCGCCGCCATGGCCGCTCTCGCCACCCGCCTCGTGCGGCCCGACCCGAACGATAGCGCCCTGCCCTTCGCACGCTTCCGCCAGGCGGTGGAGCGGACGCGCTTTTCCGCCGTCTTTACGGCGCACCCGACCTTTTCCCTGCCCTATCCGGTGGGCGACGCGCTGGCCCGCGCCGCCTCCGGCGAGGCTTCCGCCGCCTGCTTCACCTCCCATCGCCCGGTGCCGGTGACGCTGGAGGACGAGTTCGACCAGGCGCGCGCCGCCATTGCCCGCGGGCGCGACGCGATAGACCTGCTAACCGGCGCTATTCTCGACGCGGCGCGGGAGACCTGGGCGCATCGCTGGCTCGACCTCGCGCCGCGTCCCGTTACGCTGACCAGTTGGGTCGGCTACGACACCGATGGCCGCACCGATATCGGCTGGTGGGATACGCTGCGCCTCAGGCTCCGCATGAAGCTCTACCAACTGCAGCGGGTGGCGGCGCAGCTTACCCCGTTGCCCGCAGCCGCCGCGATCCTGGACCGGGTGCAGACCGCGATTGCCGCGGTCGAGCAACAGATCGCCGCCGCGCCGAACGGCACGGATGTCGCGGCCGTCGGCGCCTTCGGCAAGGCGCTTGTCGGGTTGCGGGAGGAGGCGTTGACCACGCCCGAGCCGCTGCTGGCCCTTTTCCCGGCCGCCCTCGACCAGGCGGATGATGCCGAGAAGCGCGCCCTGCTCGTGGCCCGTGCTGGCCTCGTTTCCCATAATCTCGGCCTCGCCCATACCCATGTCCGGCTGAACTCGGCGCAGCTCCATAATGCGGTGCGCCAGCGCCTCGGCCTGGCCGACCCGCCGGCGGACCCCTCGCGCCGCCGCATCCTGCTCGGCGCCATCAACAATGCGCTGGACGAGGCCAAGCCCGAGGCCATCAATTTTGGAACGCTGATGGCCGAACAGGCCTCGGCGGCGCGGCTGATGATGACCGTCGCTCAGATGGTGAAGCATATCGACGCGGCGAGCCCGGTGCGCTTCCTCATCGCCGAGACGGAAACCGGCTATACGCTGCTTACCGCCCTCTATTTCGCGAAGCTCCTCGGGATCGAGGACCGCATCGAGATCAGCCCGCTTTTCGAGACGGCGGAGGCACTGAGCCAGGGCAACCGCATCATCGAGGAGGCGCTGCGCAGCCCGCATTTCCGCGCCTATCTGCGCCGCACCGGCAAGCTTGCCGTCCAGTTCGGCTATTCGGATTCCGGACGCTATGTCGGCCAGATCGCCGCGACCTATCTGATCGAGCGGCTGCGGCTCAAGATCTGCGAAGCGATGGCCAAACATAACCTCACCGATGTCGAACTCGTGCTGTTCGACACGCACGGCGAGAGCATCGGCCGCGGCGCGCATCCGGGATCGCTCACCGATCGTCTTGCCTATCTCTCCCCGGCCGTTGGCCGTCGCGCCTTCGAAGCCGCCGGCATCGCGTATCGCGAGGAAAGCGCCTTTCAGGGCGGGGATGGCTATTTGCTGTTCGGCACGCCTGGGCTCGCCGCCGCGACCATCCTGCGCATCGCCGAATTCGCCCTCGGCCCGATCGAGGAGGGTGACGACCCGATCTACCAGGATCCGGATTTCGCGGCGGATTTCTTCGCCACCATCCGCGGCAGCATGGAAGAGCTGGTGGAGGACCCGGGCTATGCCGCCATGCTCGGCACTTTCGGCCCGGCACTGATCGACCGCACCGGCTCCCGCCCCGCCGCACGGCAGAGCGACACCTCCGGCGGTCCCGCCATTATCGGCCATCCGCGCGAACTGCGGGCCATCCCGAACAATGCGATCCTGCAACAGCTTGGCTGGTGCGCGAATACGCTGCAGGGGCTGGGCCTGGCCGCCAGCCGCAACCCCGATGCGGTGACCGAACTCCGCCGCACCAGCCCACGCTTCCGCCGCTCGATGGATTTTGCCTCGCATGCGATGCGGCATTCGCATCTCGACGTGCTGCGCGCGGTGGTGGAAACCCTCGATCCCGGCACCTGGTTGGATCGCGCCGGCCACAGCACCATCCCCGGCAGGCGGGAGGCGCTGATGGCGGTGGCAACCGGGCTGGAGCAGCTCGACATCTGGTCGGAAGTCACCGCGATGTTCCGCCGCGTGCATGGGGACCATCTGGCGCTGCGCGCCGCCTGGCCGGATGCGCCGCAGATGAGCGAGCGGGAGCTTCTGCTCCATGCGTTACGCCTCTCCGCCATCCATCGCATCTGGATCCTGAC
>NZ_DATJJK010000117.1:0-6727 GCF_035492295.1 Acidisoma sp.
GATGTTGACCCCGATATCCTCGAGCGCCTCGGCCGCCCGGCGGCGCATCGACCGGTTGTCGAGCAGGCGGAAGGGCCCCGCGCGCAGCGGTTCCCGGTTCAGGAACATGTTGTGGTAGATCGAGAGGCCGGGAACGAGGGCAAGATCCTGATAGACGCATTCGATGCCGAGTGCGCGGGCATGGTCGACGGATTTCAGGGCGACTTCCTGCCCATTGATCGTCAGCTTCCCGCTGGTTGGCGCCTGGTATCCGGTCAGGATCTTGATGAGCGTGGACTTGCCGGCCCCGTTGTCGCCGAGAATGCCGAGCATCTCGCCGCGCTTGAGATGGAGCGACACGCCGTTGAGCGCCGTCACCGCGCCGAAGCGCTTGACGATGTTCTCCGCCCGCAGGGCTTCGCCGCCGGGCATGCCCACCGGCGCCGTGGTGTCCGCGACTTGAACCTGGCTCATTTCCGCCTCCCCGTCATGCGCAGCCGTGCGAAGTGGATGTTGAACACCATCGCGATCAGGATCGCGGCGCCGATGATGATGTTGAAGGTGAAGGCATTGATGCCGTTGATCGTGAAACCGTCCTGAAGCACGCCCAGCACGAGGCCGCCGAACAGGCCGCCGATGATGGTGCCCGAGCCGCCCATGAGCGAAGTGCCACCGATGACCGCGGCCGCAACGGCGAGGAACATCATATTGGCGCCGCCCGCCAGCGGGTCCGTCGAGCCGATGCGCGAGGCTTCCAGGATACCTGCAAGGCCTGCCAGGACGGCGGTCAGGACGAAGTTGCCCATCTTGATCCTGGTGACGTTGATGCCGGATTCAGCCGAGCCGATCAGGTTGCCGCCGACCGCCGTGGTGTGCAGGCCCCAGCGCGTGTTGCGCAGCATGCCGTGCATCACCAGCACGACGATGACTGCCCAGATGATCTCGGCGAAGCCTTCATTGCCCATGAGGACGGTGAAGAGACCATCGGTCGGCGTGTCCACTGGGAAGCCGCGGGAGATCGTCAGCGTAAAGCCGTTGATCAGAAACATTGTGCCGAGTGTCGTCACGAAGGACGGCACGCGCAGTTTGACGGAGACGAAGCCGTTGAAGAGGCCGATCAGCCCGATGCCGACGAGGGCGAGCGGGAAGGCGATGATCAGCGGAATCCCGGCATCATGGGCGAAATACATGAGGAAGGGCGCGAGCGCGAAGGTCATGCCGGCCGAGAGATCGATCTCGCCGCAGATCAGCAGCATGATTTCGCCGCAGGCGATGATCACGGGAGCCGCGACGAACTGAGACAGGGTCTGCAGGTTCGGTCGAGTGACGAAGTTGCTGTTCGAACTCTCGAAATAGATGATGAGAAGAATCGCGACGACGAGAATGCTCGCTTCACGAATCTTGAGGAAACCGTGGAGGCTGCGGGTGCCGATATGCGGGCGGCTAGCCGTGCCTGCATCGGTCTGCGCTGGTTTCTGGGTATGTGCGCTCACGGGGTTGTTCCAGTCACTGACAAGGGGCGCAGGAGGAGCCGGCGGGCGCGCCGAAACGCCGCCCGCCGGGAAGAGCCTGAGCCTCGTTAACCGATCGGGCCGCTATGCGGGACAACTTGCGGGGCGCCCGAATTGCCCTCGTAGCGGGTCTTCGTCTTGAGATAGGGACCGACGCTTTCCTTCGTCACGAACTTAAGGCCGGTATTGATGTCGGCCGGCCCGACGAGGCCACCGGAGACCTTGAACATGAACATCTCCATGACCGTGTAGAAGCCCTGGAGATAGGGCTGCTGGTCGATCGTGAAGTCGCAGAAACCCTCATTGATGATCTCGAGGGTCTTCGGCAGCAGGTCGAAGCCGCCGCCATGCACACCCTTCTTGGTCAGGCCGTACTGCTTCATCGCCTGGGCCACGCCCTGGGTGGAGCCGCCGTCGACCGCGAACATGCCCTTCACGTCCTGGTGGCCGAGATAATAGGCCTGAACCTTGCCGATTTCTTCGTTCAGGGTGGCGCCCGTCGCGATCGAATCGACCGTGATGGACTTGCCGGACTTGGCGATTGCCGCCTTGGCGCCGTCGAGGCGGGGCTGAATGTTCAGCTGGCCCGGGGTCGCGATGAAGATAACGACCTTGCCGGAATCGACGAGGTTCGCAATGTGCTCGCCCATCGCATAGCCAGCCTTGTACAGATCCTGGCCGATATAAGCGAGACGCTTGTTGTCGCTGCCGGGCGGTACGTCCGCGTTATAGGCGAAGACCGGGATGCCGGCGGCGAGCGCCTTGTCGGTCGGGCCGTTGAACGCTTTGGGGTCGACGAGGCAGGAGGCGATGGCATCGGCCTTGCCGGCAATCGCGGCGTTGAAGGCATTGACCATCTGCCCGGCGTCGCTGGTTTCCGAGCCGGTCCACTGATAGCTGCAGCCGAGAATTTTGCAGGCATCGGCGATGCCATACTGGGTCGGCACGAAGAAGGGGTTCGTCGTCACATGATTGACGAAGACGAACTTCCACCGCGGATGTTCCGGGAAGGCCGTGCTCGCGGCGCGCGCTTGGGTCGCGAGGCCGGCGAGCATGGTGGCGGCGGCGCCGGCAGTCGCACCGGTCAGCAGGCCGCGGCGACGCAGGGCCGCGGTGGAGGGATTAGCCATATCGACGGCCGTAACCGCTTCGCGGTCTTTTTCTTCAGTCATGGAAGGCTCCCCAAAACGGGTCTCACCCAGGGTGCCGGGCGGCCCGATGATCGTTATTGTGGTGTCGAGGCTTGGTCCGCGGCACACTCGCGCCGGACCGGCGCGCGCGCCCCTATCTGGAACAGGGCCTTTTGCAGTGTCAATGGTCTGACCTATGGGGAAAGCGCCTTCCTGCGCTTTCTACCGAAAAATTCCTAAAACGATGATATATCGACAAAAGATACGAAAGAAGACAAATGATGCCTGGCTCCGAACGCCGTGGAAAACTGTCGCTCGCGGCGGCCAATGCACTGTCTTCCGCCGCTTTCCGGGATCATTTCTCGGGCGTTTTTGAGAGCACGCCCTGGGTCATGGATCGTATCGAGGCGCAGCGTCCCTTCACCTCGCGGGCCGCGCTGCTGGCTGCGATGGAACGGGTTCTGGCGCAGGCCGACGATGCGGACAAACTGGCCCTTCTGCGGGCCCACCCCGTGCTGGGTGGCGCTGCCGCCCGCGCGGGACAGGTGACCGCCGAATCGGCGGCCGAACAGGCCGGCCATGGTCTCGACCGCATGGGGGGCGGTGAGGAGCGGGAATTCGCGGCGCTGAACGAGGACTACCTGGAACGGTTCGGGTTTCCCTTCATCATCGCCGTGAAAGGGCAGCGCGACCGGGCGGCGATCCTGGCCGCGCTCCGCGGCCGAATCGCCTCCGATGCGGAGGCCGAGCGCGCCACGGCGCTTGAGGAGGTCGTGAAAATCGCGGGATTCCGGGTGGAGGCGTTGATCGAGAACGATGAGGGCGGCGCGAAGCCGCTCAGCCTCAGCCTCCACGTGCTGGATACGGCGCGGGGTGGGCCCGGCACTGGCCTCGCTTTCACCTTTCACCGCGTGCAGGACGGCGCTCGGTCCGCGCCGCTGGCGGCCGGGGAGACGAATGCCGAGGGACGGTGGTCGCTGGGTGCGGCCGTGCCGCTCGTCCCCGGCCTCTATGAGCTTTGCTTTGCCGCCGGCGCCTATCAGAACCGTTTCGGGGCAGAAAGATTTTACGAAGATATCTCGATCCGCTTCCGCGTCTCGGCAGAGGGCGGTCATTATCACATCCCGCTGATCCTCTCCCCCTTCGGCTACAGCACCTATCGTGGCGGCTAGGGGGCGATTTTGGGGCGACGCTATTGTGCGGACGCGCGAAAGAACCTGCCTTAAGATGACGTTGCTTTCTTGACACCAAGGGGGGTGGTCGGTAGCAGACGTCTGCCCCGGGCCGGCAGGAGTTTGCGCGGGCCTGTCGATGGTTAGGGGCACAGGATGAGCGACGGCCGCGAGGAGAAATCTTTCGAGGAACGCTTGGCCGAGGCGCGTGGCAGTGCCGGGCTCGACCGCCCCATCCGCAAGGAAAAGGGCGCGAAGGTCGCGGATGCGAATGCCATTCGTCTCGCGATGCGTCTCGGCGTGGAGGTCGTGGCGGCGCTCGTCATCGCCGTGGTGATCGGTTGGGGTCTCGACCGGCTCTTCCACACGCGACCGATCTTTATGATCGCCTTCGTGCCTCTGGGTGCGGCGGCGGGGTTACGTAACGTTTTTCGGGCCGTCGGCCCGGGAAGCAACCGCTAGTCTGGCTACTGGGAAACGTTCATGGCTGGTCCTTCGATTGACGCGCTAGGCCAATTTCGGCTGACCTCGGGCCTTGGCCCGATCGGCCAGGCAGTCAATTTCACCAATTCCAACGAGATGATGCTGGTGTCGATCGCCATCGTCACCGTTCTCTTCGCGGTCGCGCTGCGCCGGCGCGCCATCGTCCCCGGCCGCATGCAGTCACTGGTCGAGACGCTCTACGAATTCGTGCATGGAATGTGTCTCGATACGATCGGGGAGGAGGGCCGGAAATTCTTCCCCCTCGTTTTCACGATCTTCATCTTCATCCTGCTCGGCAACCTGCTGGGGCTGTTCCCGTATTTCTTCGCCTATACCAGCGGCATCGTGGTGACACTCACCATGGCGCTCTTCGTTTTCCTCTTTTCGACGGCGGTGGGCTTCTACGTCCACGGCTTCCGCTTCCTGAAGTTCTTCGTGCCCGACGGGGTTCCCGGCTGGATGTTGCCGATGCTGGTGCCGATCGAGATCATTTCCTATCTCTCGCGCCCGGTGTCCCTCTCGGTTCGACTTTTCGCCAACATGACCGCCGGTCACGTGATGCTCGAAGTCTTCGCGGGCTTCATGATCCTGCTGACCGCCGGCCTCGGCGTCTTCGGTGTCGTCGCCTCGATCATTCCGCTCGGGCTCAACATCGCGCTGTTTGGTCTCGAACTCCTGGTGGCTTGCCTGCAAGCCTATGTGTTCGCGATCCTCACCTGCCTGTATCTGCACGACGCCGTGCATATGCACTGAGTTAAATCCTGAAAGGACATAGGGTTATGGATATCACTGCTCCGCTTCTCGCCAAGGACATCGGTGCGGGTCTCGCTACCATCGGCGTCGCGGGTGCCGGCGTGGGTATCGGCAATCTCTTCGGCAGCTTCGTCTCCGCCGTCGGCCGCAACCCGGCTGCGCGTGATCGCATGTTCCGCGACGTTCTCCTCGGCTTCGCGCTGACGGAAGCGGTCGCGCTCTATGCGCTGGTCATCGCGCTCGTCATTCTCTTCACCTGATCAGAGACGGACGACGAAGCTGACCATGCACCGCCTTTTTGCCACTGCTTCGCTGAGCTGCGGGGCCATGCTCGTGGGGCTCGCCTGGGCCGGCACCGCGCATGCCGAGTCGAACATGCCGCAGATGGATTTCAGCAATCCGCTGAACGGCAGCCAGGTGGTGTGGCTGGTCATCCTGCTGGTCGTCCTTTACCTGATCCTGTCGCGCTGGGCGCTGCCGGGCGTCGGCGGAATCCTGGCCGACCGTGCGCAGCGCATCCAGGGCGACCTGGATGCGGCTCATGCCTCCAAGGTCGAGGCAGACGCTGCAGTCGCCGAATTGCACGAGGCCATCCGGTCCGCGCGCGACGAGGCCAATGCCGAAGTCAACCGCGCGACGGAGGCGGCCAAGGCACAGGCGGCGAGGCAGGCGGCCGAGCTTGCAACCCGGCTCGATGCCCAGCTCGCAGAGGCGGAGGCGGAGATTGCCGCCGCCCGCGCTCAGGCCATGACGGCCATCCGTCCGATTGCCAAGGAAACGGCGGGGGTTCTCATGGCGCGGCTCACCGGTAGCGCGGTGGATGACGCGCAGCTCACCCGCGGGGTCGAGGGCGCGCTCGCCACCCGCGGCCTCGCCTAAGCAGGAACCCTCAGGATGCAATATGAATCCCTGATGTCGATCCCTTGGTCCCACGGGACCTTCTGGGTCTTCATCGCCCTGCTGATCTTCGTCGGTCTCTTCGGCCGCAAGATCCTGACGCCGGTTGTCTCCGCTCTCGACAAGCGGGCCGTGAACGTGCGGCAGTCGCTCGACGAGGCCTCGCGTCTCAAGGCTGAGGCAGAGGCCATGCTGCGGGATGCCCGGAAGAAGCGCGCCGAGGCGATTGCCGAGGCGAAGGACATCCTGGAACGCGCCAAGGAAGAGGCTGCCCGCACGGCGCGTGAACTCGCCGCCGAAGCCGAAATGCGTGCCGCCGCCCGGGAGCGCATGGTGCAGGAACGCATTGACGCGGCCCAGGCATCGGCCATTGCCGAGGTGCGCAGCACCGCGATCGAGGTTGCGATCGCCGCGACGACCGAGGCGCTCCGAGCAGGCTTCTCCGCCTCCGAAGATGCGAAATTGGTCGATCATGCGATCGCGGAAGTACCGGCAGCCTTCAGCCGCCGCGCTGCCTGACCACCTCACCCTTGAACTATCCCGAAAAACCCGCGGCTTGCCGCGGGTTTTTCATTGGAGATCAGAGATAGGGGAGAAACAGCCGGGCACCCGCATCGCGCATGCGGATCAGCAGGCTCCGTCCGTCCAGTTCTTCGAGGGTCAGGGCATTGCCTTGATTCTCGGAGATGAGGTCTGAGAGAACCTTGGCCAAGCCCTTGTCGTAGGCCTCGATGCAGAGTTCGAAGTTGAGGCGGAAGCTTCGCATGTCCCAGTTGCTGCTGCCGATCAGCGACCATTCGCC
>NZ_DATJJK010000118.1:0-7239 GCF_035492295.1 Acidisoma sp.
CCGGCCGGGGTCGAAAGCGTTCCCGTGCCGAAGACCATCGCCGGCTGCGCGGCGGTGAGGACGGTGGCGTATTCCGCGGCATAGAGCAGGTCGCGGCGGTAGAGCGTTGCGTTCTCCATCTGGTCGATGGTGGAACCGCCAGCGAGGGTCAGGCGTGCGGCGGTTTCGTCTGCCAGGGTGAGGAAGCTCGTATTGGCGAGCGCGGTGTCGATGGCAGCACAGGTCTGGTCCCGCAGCGCGGGCGTCGGGCACCAACAGCTCACGCGAAAACTCTGGCTCTGACGGCGCGTTTCGCGGAAAGCGTTCTGCGCCTGTTCTACACGTGCTAGCAGGCTGGCAGCACCCGGCAGGGCGATGGTCGCATTGGAATATTGCGCGAGGTGGCCGGCAGCGGTGATCTGAGCGGCGAGCGAGGCGGCGACGAGCGCCGCAGTGTCACCCTTCTGCACCAGATAGACAAAGGTTTCGCCATTCACCGCCATTCCCGCCATCTGGCCAGGCTGGGGCGTGCCGCTGAAGGTCACGATGTTGCTGCGGATGATGGGGGTCAGCGTGGGCGCGGTCGCGGTCGTTACATGCCAGCGCGCCATATAGCGCGTCGTCTCGCGCGGCTCACCGGTCGGGAAGACACTGATATTGACGATCCCTGCGGCCAAATCGGCTCCCAGCGCCTGGCTCACCGGCCAGCCGCGATAGATTCGGAACGTCACATCGCCGAGCGCGGACATGGCGGTCGTCCCATTCGGATAGAGCGCGGCGGCAATGGCAGTCGTCAGGGCGCTTTCGACGTCGGATTGATCGGCCATCACGCCACCGCCTGGGCGGCGTTGAGCCGCCATCCGAGATCGCTTGCCTCCGCGGTCGTGATCACGGCCGTGAAACCGCTGTCGTCCGAAAGCAGATCGCCGGGCCGCAGCGCGCCGACGTCCGGCTCTGCCGTAGGCGGTAGCAGCACCGTCCAGGTCGGCGGCCCCGGCTCGCCCGGCAATTCCCCGCCATGATGGGCGCCGGCGCGGGCCGTCAGTACGCTGGCCGGCCACGCGCCAAGCAGCAGCATCTGCTCGGCCTGTTGCACGCCACCATAGCCGTTGACCCCGACGGCGAGCGCGCCGTCAGGCCGGGTCACGTTGAGGACGCGGTTGGTAATCACGCATAAGGTCGGCAGCAGGGGCGGCTGGGATGCGATGAAGAAGGTGCCCAGCGGCCCCTGCAGATAGTCGCCTGGCCGGCTATAGGCGGTGTCCAGAACCGCGCTCCACAAGGCATCGCCATAACCTGGACTCTGCTGCCAGCTTCGCATGGCGCTGTGCAGCGCGACCTTGAGATGCAGCGCGAGCGTCTCCGGTCGCAATGGGGCGCCCGTCCCCTTCGGGCGGAACAGGGCATAGCGCTCGCCGATAGCGAAGGCTGCACGCCCCATGCCGCGGGCCAGCCTGTCTTGCACACGTTCGAGGTTCATCACACCACCAGCCTGATGCCCGGCTCCGGAAAGCTTGACCCGGGCGGCACGCCGAGGAAATTGCACAGCCGGCGCCGCCACTCGTCGAGCAGAAGCAGACGGTCGTGCAATTCGTCCTTGTTGCGGGTCCAAACGGCCGCCTGGTCGGTGTCCAACCCTTCGGCCGTCCTCGGCACGCCGACCTCGAGCCCGCGCAGCGTGCCGAGATAGGTGCGGCACACCGTCTCCTCGGCAGAGGAAAGGTTGTTGAGGCGGAATTCCAGCAGGCCGTACGCCTGAAAGAAGCGCCAACCCTGGAAGCCGCTCGCGCCCGCGCCATAGGCCGGATAGCCGCAGAAGCGACGAAGATCCGTCTTCTCGGCATCGGTGAAGGCCATCGGCGTGATTCCTCAATATGCCGCGCCGGACCCGCGGGAGAGATAGACGGTCCCGCTGCCCGCGCTCAGCACCACGGCCGCAGCCGAGACGGTCGCGCCCACGCCCAGCATCACGCGGCTTGCGGGCGGGATCGGCAGATCGGCCGTGGTCGCGGTCAGCGTCGTGGTCGCGCCCAGGCGCAGGAAAGCGGTGCCGCTGGTTGCGTTGTAGACGAGGAGAGAAGGGCCCGCGCCGCCGAGGGTCGTGGCACTACTCGTCGTACCCGCGGTCAGGGTCACGGTCGCCTCGGGGGTGAAGGCGGCGATGCTGCCGCTGGCCATGGCCCTTACCCCGCATGCTCGACCATCACCGCGCGCTTGAACGCAGCATTGGTCGCGGTCGGGATGGTCAGCGGCGTCGTGGTGGTGTCGGAAGGCGCGCAGAAGCCGCCAATCCAATACCAGCTCTGAGCGATGATCTGCTGCAGCCGGTCGATCGGCTCGCGGGTCACCATCGCCACGCCATCGACGATGGAGACGATGGAATCCTTCGGCGCCACGTCATCGGCGCCAATCCCGGCAAAGTCGCCTTCGATCAGCGCGCCCTGGCCGCAGATGATCGGCCGGCGCACCTGCAGGCCCTGGATTGTCGGATGCGCCTGGACGAAGGCTTCCGTCGTCGGGATGAAGCGGAGACCGAGGAAGTCGTTCACCATGCCGTCGGCGAAAACCGCGTTGCTCGAGGTCGCCCCGGTGAAGAGCGTCTTGAAATCCGGATCGGCGAAAAGCTGCCGGGCGGAGACGGGGTCAAGATAGCAGTTGTAGACACCGTCGATCTCGGGCACCGCGTTCTTGCGCAGTGTCGCGACCGCATCCAGAAGATTGCCCATGTTCAGGCTGTCGGTCGCCTGCAGCAGGGCGGTATTGGTCCGCCCGCCCGGGCGCAGGATGGCACTTGCCGTCGCTGCCTGCACGCTGCTCGCCAAGGCGCCGTCGGCGAGCGTCACATTGCTGCCGAACGTGAGTGTGCCTGAAACCCCATTCGGAGTCGTCGACACATTGGTCGCGTCCGCGGCCGCGCCGGTCAGTGTGTAGGCATCGCCGCCCACCGTCACCGTCAGCGGGTTGCTCGCCGTCACCGGCACCTGCACGCCGTTGACGAAGACCGTCTGGAAGCCTCGGATGTCGTCCACATGTAGCGCCGGGGCGGCGGTGGTGAGAGCCGTCGCCACCCGCGTGTTACCGCCGAAATAGGCATCGAACAGCGCGTTGCGCGCCAACTCGTCCAAGCTGCGCGCCGCCTGTTCGCCGTTCGAATAGGCATTCTGCAGGAACTGGCTCGCTATGCCGACGCGGCTCGTCACCATGTTCAGGTCGGCGGTCGCGGCATAGAAATTGAGCGTCAGCGTATATTGCTCAATGCCCCAGTTGCCGGGCGAGAGGCCATTGTCGAGATTGGTGTTGAGAGAAGGCGAGAGCGGCGTGGTGACACTCGGCTTCAGCCCGGCGCGGGTTTTGGTCAGCGTCTCGCCGATGCCGACGGCGATCTCCTCCCGGTCTGCGACGGCGCGATAGCCGAGGCGTGAACGGAGCGCCTGCTGGAACTCGCGCTCGAGGAAGCCCTGCTGGATGATCGGCTGCAAAGCCGTGGGGAAATTCTGGATTCCCATGGCGATCCTCTTGACGTTTGAAGGGATGGGGAAGGGTCAGAAGCGGCGGGTGATCGCTGCGCGGGCGGCGCGGTATTCCTCGGCCGTCATGTCAGTCGCCAGCTTGGCCCGCGGCGGTTGGGAGGGCGGCGGCATGGCGCTGGTGGTGCTGGAGGCAGCGGCGAACAACCAGGGCTTGTCGCGGCGGAAACGGTCCATGAGGGCGGCCGAGCCCAGGACCGCGCCTTGATCGGTCACTGTCAGGCCGCTGGCGTCGAGCAATCTCAACCCATCAAGGTCGATCATGCCGGCGCGCACGGCTTCGGTCTTGAGTTCGGCCATCACGAGGTTGCTGCGGGCCTGTTGTGCCAGGTTCTGCACCTGGAGTTCGAGGTCGGCTGCCCGTATGCGCAGCTGCTCGATGGTTTCCGTCTCGCCCTCTGCGGGGGGCGTTTCAGCGGTCGTCATGCAGGGTTTCCTTTGCAATCCGATCGAGCTCGGCCGCGACATCCTCGATGCCGTAGGCATCGGCGATGTTGCGGATCGCGGTCTCGCGGCTGATCTGTCCGGCGGCCGCGAGCGTCGAGAGGGTCTGGGCCTCGGCCAGCAGGTCGGCAGCACTCGGCGGATACCAGCGCGGCCAATCCAGGGTGAGCCGCAGGCCGGGTGGCAATTTCGGCACGGGCTGGCCGAGAACGGTGATGGGATATCGCTCCGCTGCGCGCAGGATCATCCGCACCAACGGCAGCAAGCCCTGCTCGCCATAGGAGATGCGGAGATTGTCGGCAAGCCAGATAAGTCCTTGATTCATCAACTCAAGCGCGCGGCCGGACTGGGCGGCCGCGATGCGGTCGGCCGAGGAGCGGTTGCCGTGCACGCTCTCCAGCGCCAGTTCGCGCAAGGTGCGGACATAGTCGATCACGGCATTGGCGGCCGTGCCGCCGATCTCCAGCAGGCGCGCATCGCCGTCCTTGCTCACCACCAGCGCATTGCCAGCGCCCTTGATGATCTCGCGGTCGGTCGTCGCCGGTTCCTTGATCAGCAGTGTCGGGTCCGAACTGTAGGTGAGGCCTCGCCCTGCCTGGGAGAGTTGGTAGTCAATCTCGATGCTGGTCTCGATGGCCGCGCGGAAGGTGCAGGCGCCATCGATGCCGTCGCCACCGGGCAGGTTGCGGATCCAGACGAGGGGCACGAAGCCGAGCCCGTGCCGGATCGTGCGGCCGGCATCAATCTCGGGGCCGCCGGGCGGCTCGTAGCCCACGGGCCAGGGCAGGTACCAGGTCTCGGCCTCGGTATCCCAGCACCGCATGAACCAGTAATCGGCCCCGGCATCTGGGGTGGCATAGCCCTGGGCCTGCAGGACGGCGCCGCGCACCTTGTAGCGCTCGGTGACGGAGGCAAGCGTGTCGGGTGCCTCCGGCTGCCAGGTCGGTGTCAGAAAGAGGCTGTCGAGAACGGAGACATAGATACAGCCTTTCAATATTCGCAGCAGCAGGGCGACGGAGCCGACCGAGCCGCGGAGGGCGGCCTCCACCATCACGCCGTTCAATCCCGCCTCGCCCAGGAGATTGGCGATCACGCCGCGTGCCTCATGGTCCGAGCAGAGGATGGTCGGGAAATGCCCCTCACTGAACAGCAGCGCCACGCTGTCCTCCACCACCGTGCGGCAAAGGGCGTAGCGGATGGAGGGGCGGCGCTGACGAATGGGAATATACTCGCCGCCTGGGCTTCGCTCCTCGTGAAACTGGTAGGGGAGGCAATCATAATGCGTGCCGTTGAGGACACGCCGAAGAAGATCGAGCGTGCCGGTGCGGGGCGCATAGTCGGGGTCGCGCGGGGTCAGCGCGCGGATTGCGTCGAACATGGGCGCTCCGGTCTCTGGAGAAGGGAAGAGGGTCAGCGTCCCAGCAGGGGCACGTGCAGCCGGCGTGCGGGTGCGGCCTTCGTCACCAGCGTCATGAAAGCGCGCGAGAGCGCGTCAACCTGATCGTCCTTGTGGCCGTTGGGGAAGTCGCGCAGCTCCTCAAGAAAAGCGCGATTCCAGGCGGCGCGCAGCAGGCGCAGATTGCCCGCCTCCACCTGGGCCGCGACCGGACCGGCGCGGGTGATCTTGGCACCCGTCTCGGGCGAGGCGCGGACCATGTAGCCGGCGAGCTTGCGGGTCAGATAGGCTGTCTGGGCCGCCCCTGCCTGGCCCGGGTCTTGTGGCAGAGCGATGGTCACGCCAGTGCCGTCCCGCTCGGCGGAGGCGAGGATCGCCGCCTCTACCTCGCCGGGCGTGCCGCGCAGCCGGACGAGGTCGGTCACGGTGAAGGCGTCGTCCTCGCCCTGCTCCAGGCGCAGCCCGACCGTCCAGTCTGGATCGCGACCCGGAGCGGGCAAGGTCGACGCCAGATCCCAACCCCGGATGGCCTGGCGCGGTTCCGGCTGCCGATCGCACAGCGGGATGCGGTCGGTCAGGAAGAGCCCGCCTGCGGGCGGCCGCGGATCCTGCTGGTAGAGGGCTGCGAAGGCGCGCTGGCCCATGGCCGCACGCTTGCGCTCTAGGGCAGCTGCATCTTCCCAGGCAGGCCAAAGCGGCTCTCCGGTGGCCCGGCCCAGCGGATCGGGGGGCACCGCGAGCGCGGGCAGGCGCAGCACGGTCCAGCCGCCTTCCATCTCCAGAATACGTCCGCCGAGGTCGTCCTGGTGCCAGCGGGTCATGACGAGCACGAGGCGGGCGCGCGGTTTCAGGCGGGGGATCAGGTCCATCCGGTACCAGTCCCAGACATGCTCGCGCGCCAGAGGGCTCTCCGCTTCGGCCCAGGATTTGATGGGGTCGTCGATGATGGCGAGATCGGCGCGCCGGCCCGCGATGGGTCCGTGGATACCCGTGCCGAAATACTCAGCCCCGCCGCTCGTCCGCCAGCGGTGGGCGGCGCGTTCGTCGCGGGCCAGCCCGTACCCCAGGGTCTCGGCATGGTCCTGCACCAGGGCGCGGGTGCGCCGGCCGAAATGGCTGGCCAGGCCCTCCGTATGGCAGGCCATGATGAGCGCCGCGCGCCGGTGCCTGGTCAGGAACCAGGCGGGAAAGAGGATCGAGACATAGGTCGATTTTGCGGAGCCCGGCGGCATCAGCACCATCAGCCGGTCGATGTCGCCCCGGCTGACCGCCTCGAGGTCGGCGATCAGCCGGCGGTGATGAACGGCCGGCACCAGATCGGCCTCGGCGAGAGCGAGGCAGGCCCAGTCCAAAAGCCCCAGATCCATGCGCGGGTCGGGGCCTTTCGATCGGATTATCTATCGGGATATTTTTGGATTCTGTTCGGCCGAGGGGCCAGGTCTTGCTGGCTCAATTTGAGTTGTCGTCAACGACGCAACGAGCCATCATAGGTATTTACATAGGAAATTCTGGGGCGTCTGTCCAGTAAAAAGTTACGACATGATAACGAAATGTCAGATCGGGATCTCTTCGGCGATGCCGAAGCGCTTCATATAGGTTGCGAAGAAGCTGCGTTCCCGGCGGGCGTCCAGGCCATGGTCGTTGAAACGATAGACGTTGCGCCCATAGCCGCCGCGCTTGGCGCGGTTCATCTCCACCGTCATGGCGGCTCCCGCCTCGGGGCTGAGATCCATGTCGAAATGCCGATAAAGGCCGTTGATAGCGCCGAGCGGATCGGCCGTCAGGTCGCGATAGTGGATATGGCAGATATTGCCGCCGATGCCGACGGCCCCGCCGTTGGTGTCGGCTGCTGCCATCATCGCCTCCACGCCCTGGTGCCAGCGACCGGTCACC
>NZ_DATJJK010000119.1:0-14909 GCF_035492295.1 Acidisoma sp.
TGGCCCCTACTGGAAGGAGGGCATGAAGCTCGGCTATCAGGATTGCGGCTGCTGGACGATGCTGAAATACGCCCAGATGGAGAAGATCAAGGCAGGCTGGCTCTATGCCCAGTTCAGCGTCTCCAAAAGCGTCAGCCTGAAGAAGGCGGTCTTGACCCAGCATCTGATCCGCAAGAGCGACATCGACAGCCAGGCGATGACTGATCTTGCACCTAAGCTTGGCGGGCTGGTGGAATTCTACCGCGGCCCGGCGGTGAAGGAATGGACTCCGACCGGTGTCAACGTGCCTGACTATGGCAAGATGGCACAGGTTTGGTGGCAGAACGTCTCCAACGCCATTGCGGGTTCGGTGACACCGCAGCAGGCGATGGACGGTCTGGCGCGAGACCAAGATGCGATTATGACCCGCATCCAGCGTTCGGGCGTACAGGGCGATCGCGGACCGCTCATGAACAAGCCGCAGACCGCCGAATACTGGTATCAGCAGGCTGAGAAGGACAAGAACCTGGCACCTCAGCGCAAGCTGGCCAATGAGAAGCCGCCCGGCCAGACGGTGGATTATGACGAGCTGATCAAGAGCTGGTCAGCACCCACCAGCAACAAGACCTGACGTGACGACCGGCCGGGAGGAGATGCTCCTCCCGGCCTCCTTACGACGCGAAAGAGAAAGAATGCCCGCGCATATCCTGGTGATCGACCAAGGCACCACCTCCACCCGCGCCATCGTCTTCGATGCCGCGATGCGGCCGGTGGCGAGCGCGCAGGAGGAATTTCCGCAGATCTTCCCCCATCCTGGCTGGGTCGAGCACAATCCCGAAACGCTGTGGGCGACGACGCTCGGCACCGCGCGTCAGGCGCTGGCCGAAGCCGGCCTGCGCGCGGGCGACATTGCCGGCCTCGGCATCGCCAATCAGCGTGAAACGGCACTCATTTGGGAACGCGCGACCGGGCGGCCCATTGCCAACGCCATCGTTTGGCAGGACCGCCGCACGGCGGCCCTCTGCGAGCGGCTTGAGACTGAGGGCCACGGCCCGATGATCGCCGAGCGCACGGGGCTCCGCCTCGATTCCTATTTCTCCGCGACCAAGATCGCCTGGATGCTCGACCAAGTGCCCGGCGCACGCGCCGAGGCCGAGGCCGGGCGCCTCGCCTTCGGCACGGTGGACAGCTTCCTCCTCTGGCGCCTCACCGAGGGCCGGGTCCATGCGACGGATGCGACCAATGCCGCCCGCACCCTGCTTTGCGACATCCGGACCGGCACTTGGGATGACGAACTCCTCGCAATCTTCAACATCCCGCGCGCGCTGTTGCCCGAGATCCGCGATTCGGCGGGTGATTTCGGCGCGACGCAGCCGGATTTCTTCGGCGGTCCCATCGCCATCCGCGGCATCGCGGGGGATCAGCAAGCGGCACTGATCGGCCAGGCCTGCTTTGCCCCAGGGACGGTAAAGGCGACCTACGGCACCGGCGGCTTTGTGCTGCTCAATATCGGCGAGACGCCAAAGCCCTCGCGCCACCGGTTGCTCACCACCATCGCCTGGCAGCGCGGCGGGCAGCGGCGCTATGCGTTGGAGGGCTCCATCTTCTCGGCCGGGGCGAGCGTGCAATGGCTACGCGATGGGCTCGGTCTGGTCGAGAATTCGGCCGAAACCGGCAGGCTCGCCGAGGCCTCCGACCCCGCGCAGCCGGTCTATCTCGTGCCGGCCTTTACCGGGCTCGGTGCCCCCTATTGGACCTCTCATGCCCGCGCCCTTCTCTGCGGCATCACGCGCGGCACGACGAAGAAGGAGCTGGCCCGCGCGGTGCTGGAAAGCGTTGGCTACCAGACCCGTGACCTGCTGCAGGCCATGCTCGCCGATTATGGCGAGCCGATCGACGATCTCGTCTTCCGGGTTGATGGCGGCATGTCGGCGAGCAACTGGACCATGCAATTTTTGGCAGACATGCTGGGCGAGCCGGTCGAGCGCCCAGCCTTCCGCGAGACGACGGCCATGGGCGCGGGCTACCTGGCGGGGCTCGATGCCGGCCTCTATCCAGAGCCCGAGGAATTCGCGCGGCTGTGGTCCCGTGACCGGCTTTTCGCCCCGCAGATGGACGAAATGACGCGAGCCGCGAAATATGCCGGCTGGCAGCATGCCGTGAAGCTCGCCACCACGCCTGAAGCGGAGTGAGCGGGGACGCGATGCGGATCACCTTCCGCTGCGATCCGGCTCTGACGGGCCATCTGCCGCGCCCCATGCCGGCACGCCAGGCCCTGCCCGACTGGCTCCGTCGCATGCCGCGCGATGCGTTCTCCGAGATGCACGGCGAGGCCCTGCGCACGGTGAAGCATTGCCCGCCCTTCGTCGATGCCATGGCGCAGGGCTTCGTCATCCCGCTGCCGTGCGATCTCGCGGTCGCGGAAGGTCGCATCACCTGGAACTGGGACCTGCCGCCGCTGAGCGCCCGCCACCATCCGCGGGCGCCGGTAAGCTTCCACAGCCCCGCACAGGTGAGCGGCACCCCGCTCTGGGGACCCGATCAGGTCATCGTCAAATTCAACAGTTTCTGGACGGTTGAACTGCCCGAGGGTTGGTCGCTCTTCGCCATGCACCCGGCGAACCGGGCAGACCTTCCCTTCCGCCTGCTCTCGGGTCTCATCGACGCCGACCGCTTTCATGACGTGGGCATTTTGTTCCCGGCCGTCTGGCTCGATCCGGATTTCTCCGGAATCCTGCCGCGCGGCACGCCCATTGCCCAATGCCTGCCCGTGCAGCGCGCACCGCTTGACCTCGCCTACGAAGCTTTCACGCCCGAAAACGCCGCGCGTTACGACGCGACGGCCGAACGGTTGCTCACGGAAACCGGTGTCTACCGCCGCGATTTCCGTGCCGTGCGTTCAGCAGCCGCCCCCGGAGAGGACGGCGCGGAGGGCTGAAGGCTTCAGCCATAGCGCACCCTGGGGGCTGGCCACCAGCGCCTGCGCGATGCGCCCGAAACTCTCGGGGCGAAGCTTGTAGGCTTCGGCATAGGCGGCCAGCGCGGCTTCCATCTGTCCGGCCTCCTGCAGCACCACGCCCTGGTTGAAGGCGGCTTCGTGGAAATCGGGTTTGCCCGCCAGCGCCCGCCCAAAGGCCTCGGCGGCTGCCGTGAAATCCCGGGAATCCTGGAGAGACAGGCCGAGGCTGTACCAGGCTGGCGCGAAATCGGCGTCCAAGTCCAGTGCTGCGCGGAAAGCCGCTTCAGCCGCTTTTCCCTGACCGAGGGCAGCGAGCCCTTGCCCCGCCCGATGCAGCAAGGCCGGCACCTCACCGGCAGCGGCGGCCCGGCGGAAGGCAAGGACGGCCGCCACCCGCTGGCCGCGGTCGCGCAAAACCTCGCCCAAAGCAAGCCAGCCGGGCGCATAGGCGGCAAAGGCTTCCAGACGGGGCAGAAGGGAGGCAGCCCCCGCATCGCCCGCTTGCAGCAATCGGATTGCGTCACGAAAGAGCGGCTCCGCCTCCTGGGCCACGTCCGGGGCCAGCGCCGTTCCCGATCCTTTCGCCATGCCCAAACTCCTTACGGCAAAATTATGGTGACGGCGCAACCAAGAGATCAAGACCCTGTGATGTTCATTCACATTCGGCCGGAGCCTCCAATCTGCCGTCCATCGCAGGACAGTCCAAGAGGAGGGAAGACGAAATGTGTAATTTTTCGCGCCATCCCGGCAATAGATGCGCCCCTGGCCAGACTGTCGAACCGCCCTCGCGCCATTCCCCAGGCCTCTGCCTGACATAAGATGACGGAGCATAGGCTGAGCGGGATCCCGCAGGCGCGCCGCGCCGCGCGGGCCCGCGCCATCATCCTTCTTCTAGCCAGCCTCGGGCTTTCCGGATGTTCGAGCCTCTCACGCGGCTTCCTGGCACCCGGCGGCCCCATCGCGCGCGCCGAGCGCCACGAATTTCTCATCGTCGGCATCGTCCTGCTTTTCGTGATGGCGCCGGTCTTTCTGCTGACGCCGCTCATCGCCTGGCATTATCGGCTGGCAAATACCAAAAGCGCCTTCCGCCCGAATTGGGGGTTCTCCTGGATCCTCGAAGTGCTGATCTGGGTTCCGCCGACCCTCATCGTCATCGGCCTCTCCGTGCTGCTCTGGGGCAGCACAGTCCGGCTCGATCCCTACCGGCCGGTGCCCGGCGCCACCGGGAAGCCGCTTGATGTCGACGTCGTTTCGCTCGATTGGAAATGGCTGTTCATCTATCCGGCGCAGCACATCGCGACCGTCAACCAGTTGGTATTGCCAGCGGGCCGGCCCGTGCATTTCGCGCTTACCAGCGGCACCGTTATGCAATCGCTGCTCATGCCGCAACTGGCCGGACAGATCTATGCCATGGCCGGCATGCGGACCGAGCTGAATTTCCTGGTTCATGCGCCCGGCACCTACTGGGGCGAAAATACCCAATTCAACGGAGACGGCTTTCAGAACCAGAAGTTTCAAATCAACGCGATTACGCCGGCCTCTTTCGCGGATTGGGTGGCGCATGCCCAAGCCGATCCGCACCGTTTGGACGATGCGGCCTACCAGACTCTGTCACGGCAATCGACGCTCGACAAGCCGATGACGTTCGGCGCCGTCGAGGACGGCATCTTCCAGCGCATCGTCCATCAGCAGATCACGCCCGGCTACGTGATCCAGCACCAGGAAGCCAAGCCCCATGCATGATCCGTCGCTTCTCTGGCATATCTTTCTCGGTCGCTTCGAATGGGATTCGCTGCCCTTCGTCAAGGCTTGGGAAAACCCGACGGTCAGCGAGCTGATCGCCGCCGGTGCGGCCGCCATCGTCATCCTCGGGGCCGTCATCTCCTTCGGCCTCATCACCTGGCTGCGCGCCTGGCGCTATCTCTGGACCGAGTGGCTGACCAGTCTCGATCACAAGAAGATCGGGATCATGTATATCGTCTTCGCCGTGGTCATGATTGCACGTGCCCTGATCGAGGCAGTACTCATGCGCGTGCAGCAGGCCATTGCGATCAATGCCCACGGGATTCTGGCGCCTGACCATTTCTCCCAGCTCTTCACAACCCATGGCACGATCATGGTCTTTTTCGTCGGCATGCCGCTGCTGACTGGACTGATCAACTTCGCCATGCCCATTCAGATCGGTTCGCGAGACGTCGCCTTCCCCTTCATGAACTCAGTCAGCCTGTGGCTGACGATCGGCGGCGGCGGGCTGATGATGGTCTCCCTCGTCATCGGCGAGTTCTCGACCGGCGGCTGGAGCGGCTATCCGCCCTATACGGAACTGGCATTCAACGGAGGCGTCGGCCCCGACTACTGGATCTGGGCAGTGACCATGAGTTCGCTCGGCGCGATGATGACCGGCATCAACTTCGCCGTTACCGTCTATAAGTTCCGGGCGCCGGGCATGCACTGGATGCGCATGCCACTGTTCTGCTGGACCTCGATCTGCACGGCGGTCCTGATGATCTTCGCGATGCCGCCGCTCACCATCGCGACGTTGCTGCTAGCGGCAGACCGCTATCTCGGCATGCACTTCTTCACGAATGGCGGCGGCGGCGACATGATGAATTATGTCAACCTCTTTTGGCTCTTCGGCCATCCGGAGGTCTATATCCTCATCCTGCCCGCCTTCGGCGTCTATTCCGAAGTTGTCTCCGCCTTCTCGTCAAAGGAACTCTACAGCTATGTGGGCCTCGTCATCGCCACGGTGGTGATCGCCTTCCTCTCCTTTACCGTTTGGCTGCATCATTTCTTCACCATGGGACAGAGTGCCGCGATCAACGCCTTCTTCGGCATCGCTACCATGGCGATCGGCATCCCGACCGGCGTGAAGATCTACAACTGGATCTGGACCATGTTCTGGGGCGAGGTGCGCTACACGGCCCCGATGCTCTTTTCAATCGCCTTCATGGTCACCTTCACGATTGGTGGGGCGGCCGGCATCGTTCTGGCTACCCCGCCACTCGACTACATGATGCACAACACGCTGTTTCTCATCGCGCATTTCCACAACATGCTGATCCCGGGGCTGCTCTACGGCATGATCGCGGGCTACCAATACTGGTTTCCCAAGGCCTTCGGATTCCGGCTGGACGAGTTTTGGGGCCGGATCTCCGTGCTCTTCTGGGTGGTCGGCTTCTACATGGCCTTCATGCCACTCTATGTGATGGGCGCGGCCGGTGTGGCGCGGCGGACGGACGAGCTTTTCGATCCTGCACTCCGCCCCTGGGTCATCGTCGCGGTGCTCGGGGCTTTCCTGATTTTCGCAGGCCTCGCTTGCCTCTTCATCCAGCTCTGGGTGAGCGTGAAGAACCGCCACCGACTGATGGTTCCGGCAGGCGATCCCTGGGACGGGCGCAGCCTTGAATGGTCCATCCCCTGCCCGGCCCCGGAGTATAATTTTGCGACCATCCCGCATGTCAGCCGCCGGGACGCCTACCACTGGCGTAAGATCAACGGCGGCGCATACAAGCCAGCGGATCATTACCGCGACATCGAGATGCCGAAGAACAGCATGTTCGGACCCGTGGTCGGCGTCGCTACGGCAATATCCTTCTTCGGCCTCGTCTGGCACATCTGGTGGATGGCGGCCTTGTTCTTCATCCTCGCCATCATCTCCGGTCTCGCCCGTAGCTTCATGCGCGACCTGCATAAGGTGATCCCGGCCGCCCAGGTTGAGGCAGCCGACCGCCGCTGGCTGGCTACCGCGGCAGCAGCCCGCCCGGTACCACGGACCCTCGAACTCAGCCCCGAAAACGAAGGACTGCCGCAATGTCAGGGGTAAGCGAACCCGAACTCACTCACGCCGGCCTCAACCTCTCGGACGAACCCGCCGGCGAACGCGCCCAGATCAACAGCGACGTCTTCGGCTTCTGGGTCTTCCTGATGAGCGACGCCGTGCTTTTCGCGCTTCTCTTTGCCCTCTACGGCACCATGGAAGGCAGAACGGCCGGCGGGCCGAGCCCGACGGATGATTTCAAATTCCACTCGGCCATCTGGGAGACGGCGGCGTTGCTCACCAGCAGCTTCTCCTACGGCATGGTTTCAATCTCCCTCAAGCATCACGCCCGGAAACGCTGGATCGCATTCTGGCTCGGCGTCACCTTCTGCCTCGGTGTCATCTTCCTCGGCATGGAAATCCACGATTTCGTGGACATGGCAAGCCACGGATCCACGCCCGAGGCGGATGGCTGGCTCTCCGCCTTCTTCGTGCTCGTCGGCATGCACGGCTTTCACGTGACCTGCGGCCTGATCTGGATTCTCACCATGGGCGCCCAGATCGCGATTTTCGGGCTTGATCGGCGGGTCAAGATCAACCTGATCCGCCTCGGCTTGTTCTGGCATTTCCTCGATGTCATCTGGGTCGCAATCTTCTCCGTCGTCTATCTTCAGGGACTGCTGTGATGGACCTCACACCCGAACTGCGCCGCGATCTTGCAACCTATGTCACTGGCTATGGCTTGGCGCTCCTGCTCACCGGCGGCGCCTTCGCTATTGTCTATTTTCATCTCTTTTCGAAACCGGCTGAATTCGCGGCCGTGCTCGCGCTCGCCTTCATCCAGGTGCTGGTTCATATGCGCTGCTTCTTGCATGTCGACTTCAAGCGCTCCGCCCGCGCGGATCTCCAGCTCATCCTCTTCTCGACGATGATCATCTGCCTGATGGTGGGCGGCACGCTCGTCATTCTCTTCAACCTGCAAGCGCGGATGATGTAGGCCACGGCCCGCCGCACGCTTTGCCGACGTCCAGGGATGCCATGTCAACAAAACTCGAAGATTACGCGATGATCGGTGATGGCCAGACGATCGCCCTCGTCAACCGCACCGGCTCTATCGACTGGCTTTGCCTGCCACGATTTGACAGTGATGCCTGCTTCGCCTCCCTGCTCGGTGACGCGAGCCACGGCTGCTGGCAGCTCTCCCCTCAAGCGGAGCCGACCGAGATACGGCGGCGCTACTGCGGCGACACTTTGGTACTGGAGACCGAATTCCGGACGGCGGGGGGCATCGCTCAGGTGCTGGATTTCATGCCCATTCGTAAGGACAAAGAATCCGCCCTCGTCCGCATCGTGACCGGGATCGAAGGCGAGGTCGCCATGCGCTCGACGCTCTCCGCCCGCTTCGACTATGGCACGGTTTCCCCTTGGTATACCGATAGCAAGAACGGCGCGATCATCGGCAAGGTCGGACCGGATCTCGTGGTCATCCGCGCCGATGTTCCGATGCAGCGCGACCAAGAGACCGTGACCGCCGATTTCCGGGTCAAGACAGGCGAGCGTTTTGCCTTCACCCTGCAGCATGATGGATCAACTTCAGAACCGCCCCTGCCGCTCGATGCCGAGCGTCTTCTTGGCGAGACAAAGTCCTGGTGGCTCGACTGGATCGCGCGTTTCAACAAGCCGACGGAGTGGCCGGACTTGGTCAAGCGCTCGCTTATCGTGCTCAAGGCGCTGACCTACTTCCCGACCGGCGGCATCGTCGCCGCTGGCACCACGGGCCTGCCCGAAAAGCCGGGCGGGCAGATGAACTGGGACTACCGCTATTGCTGGCTGCGGGATTCGACCTTCACCCTGACCGCCTTTCTCAATGCCGGCTTCAAGGATGAGGCGCACGAATGGCTGCACTGGCTGCTGCGCGCCGTGGCTGGCGACCCCGACCGCATCCGCATCGCCTATCGGGTGGATGGCGGCCGGCATCTATACGAATGGCAGGCGGATTGGCTGCCGGGCTGGGAGGGTGCGCGGCCGGTTCGCGTCGGGAATGGAGCGGCGCGGCAGCGCCAGCTCGACATCTTCGGCGAAATCATCGATTCCACTCATCTTGCGGAGCGCGCAGGGCTTGAGCGTAGCGACTGGGAGGGCGCGGTCGAGCGTCGGCTCGTTCTTCGGGTGGCCGAGACGTGGCGTGCACCGGACCAGGGGCTTTGGGAAGCCCGCGGCCGCCCCAAGCACTATGTCTACTCCAAGGCGATGGCCTGGGTCGCGGTTGACCGCTTCCTCAAGATGGCGAGCACGCAATCGCACTGCGAGCCGGAGTTGCGGACAAAGCTGGAACGCCTCCGCGATGAAATGCATGCCGAAATCTGCGCGCGCGGCTGGTCGGAGAAGCGCGGCAGCTTCGTAGCCCACTACGCGACCCGCCGACTGGACGGGAGCCTGCTGTTGCTGCCGCTCGTGGGTTTCCTGCCGATCGACGATCCGCGCATCACGACCACCATCGCCGCCTGCGAAGCGGAACTGATGGAAGGCGGCTTCATGCGGCGGCACAAGGCACCGGCCTTCGGCACCGAGGAGGGCAGCTTCATCGCCTGTTCCTGCTGGCTCGCCAACTGCATGGTGCTGCAGGGACGCCACGATGAGGCCCGCGCTCTTCTTGGGCGCATCGCCGGCATCGCCAATGAGGTCGGCCTGCTGTCGGAGGAATATCACGTCCGCGAAGGGCGCCTGCTCGGCAATCTGCCCCAGGCGCTGTCCCACCTTTCCTTCATCAATGCCGCCCTCAACCTCTCAGGGCCGGTTCTGCAGCGCGGTGGCGGCTAGAGAGGGGATTGAGAGTTCGACCACAGGCTTTCAGGCACGAAACCTGCTTCACCTCTTCCCGGCGCGAAACGATGCGTCGTGATCACGGACCGAGGCAGAGACAGATGGATTTGACCGCCCTTCCCTTCGACGCCGGCGCCATGCTGGCGCGCCTGAAACCCTGGATCCTCTGTGAGAGCCCGACGCATGACGCGGCGGCCGTCAACCGCATGATGGACCTGGCGGCCTGGGAACTGGCTTCCTCGGGCGCCAGCATCGAGCGCATCCCCGGCCGCATGGGTTTTGGGGATTGCCTCCGCGCACGCTTTCCGCATCGCAAGGCGGGCACCCCCGGCATCCTCGTCATGGCGCATCTCGATACGGTTCATCCTGTCGGCACCCTCGCCGATCTTCCCTTTCGCGAGGAGGACGGGCGCTGCTGGGGTCCGGGGATCTGGGACATGAAGGGTGGCACGTTCGCCGCCCTGGAGGCGATCCGCAGCCTCGCCGCCACCGGGCTCGCAAGCCCGTTGCCGGTGACCCTGCTGCTGACAAGCGATGAGGAAGTGGGCAGCCCCTCGACGCGGGATCTGATCGAGGCGGAGGCTGGCCGCCACCGCTACGTGCTGGTGCCGGAGCCGGCAACGCCCGATCGTGGCGTCATCACCGGCCGCTTTGCCATCGCCCGCTTCCACCTGAAGGCCGAAGGCCGGCCAAGCCATGCCGGCGCGGCACTCGCCGAAGGCCGCTCCGCCATCCGCGAAATGGCGCGCCAGACCCTCGCAATCGAGGATATGACGACGCCGGACTGCACCTTCAGCGTCGGCATCGTCGCGGGCGGCCAATGGGTGAACTGTGTCGCCACTACTTGCGAGGGCGAAGTGCTGAGCATGGCCAAGCGCCAGGCCGATCTCGATGCCGGGGTTGCGCGCATGCTGGCGCTCCAGGGCAGCACGCCCGAGACCCGCTTCACAGCGACGCGCACGGTAACGCGCCCGGTCTGGGAGCCGAATGCCGCCTGCCTTGGCCTCTATGAAAGGGCGAAGGGAGTGGCGGCGCGGCTCGGCCTCACCCTGCCTCATCACAGCGCAGGCGGCGGCTCGGATGCCAATTTTACCGGCGCGCTCGGGATTGCGAGCCTCGACGGTCTCGGCCTCGTCGGGGGGTACGGCCATACGCTGAATGAGCAGATCGAGGTGGCGAGCCTGGCCGAGCGGGCCCGGCTGATGGCCGGTCTGCTGCTCGAGTTAGACTGAGTCCGGAACCGTTTCAGTCGACCGTCATGCGGGCGATTTTTGACCCGAGATCGGCGGCCGATTGTATCGGTTTGTGGCCCGGCCCTTGCATGACGCCCATGCGTTTACCACATCGATCAAGGGCGAGTTCATGAAACGAGCGTTTGGCTTCCTCCTGGCCGTTTCCGCAGCGCTGACGGGGCTGGCGGGGCTCACCCCTGCCGCCCGGGCCGCGGATGCGGGGGTGCTGCATATCTACAACTGGACTGACTATACCGCTCCCGACCTCATCAAGAAGTTCGAGAAGGAAACCGGGATCAAGGTGACGCTCGACACCTATGATTCGAACGAAACGCTCCTCGCCAAGCTGAAAGCCGGCGCCACGGGCTATGACCTCGTCATCGTCTCCAACGACTTCGTGAAGATCTTCATCGATCAACATCTGATCCAGAAGGTTGACGCCTCTTCGATGCCCAACTTCAAGAATCTGGAGCCGCGCTGGCAGAAACGCGACTGGGACCCCTCGGCTGACTACACCGTGCCGTGGCAGTGGGGCACCACTTCCTTCATCTACGACACGAAAGTCTATCCGGGTCCGGTCGACAGCTTCTCCACCCTGTTTAAGCCGCCGGCGGTCTTCAAGGGCAAGATCGGCATGCTGGGGTCACCAAGTGAGGTCATCAACCTCGCTTTGGCCTATGAAGGTGCCAAGCCCTGCGACAGCGACCCCAAGCTGATGAAGGAGACCCTGGCACTCCTGCAGGCGCAGAAGCCCTTCGTGAAGGTCTATAACTCGGATGCGATCGATGACCGCATGATCTCCGGCGAGACGACCATGAGCATGGAGTGGTCAGGGGGTGCGGCCCGTGTGCGGGCGCGCAAGCCCTCCGTGCGCTACGTCTACGCCAAGGAAGGCGGAGTTGGTTGGATGGACAACCTCGCCGTTCCCGTGAATGCACCGGACGTTGATAACGCCAAGAAGTTCATGAACTTCATGATGGACCCCGAGAATGCGGCGCTGGAGACGAAGTTCGCCCAGTACCAGAACGCGGTGCCCGCTTCTGCCCAATATCTGCCGGACAGCATTACCAAGGCACCCGAGTTCAATCCGCCGGCGGGCTACAAGATCGCCTTCTCGCCGGGTTGCGACGTGAAGGCGACCAAGAGCTTCGACCGCATCTGGACGCTGCTGCGCCAGTAGGCTGCGTTACTTCTTGGGCGTGGAGACGGCGGCTGGTGCCGTGGTCTCCATCTGCTCGGCCTGGATCGTTTGAGGCGGCACGGGCGGCGAATGAAAGGCTGAGGACTTGTCGTAGTCCTTGCCCGTCACCGGCTGCATCGTGGCTTCCGGCTGGCGCATGCAGCCGCGGAAGATCGGGTCACAAACACCATCATCACCGATCGTCTCATCATCGGAGCCGGTGTAGTGCACCTCCGACACCTTGTTGTTGACCACACGCACATCGGCAATGCAACCGGTGCCCGATCCTCCGAGCGCGACACCGCCGAGGCTGAGAGGCAGCGTCAGCGTGAACCCGTTTCCGCTCGAAGGATTGTAGGTATAGGTGTCGACATGCGCGGCCTTGTTGATCGGGGACGATTTGGCGGGCGGGCCGGCGCAGGAGAGCAGATCGGCGGAACTCATCCCGATCATGCTGATCTGTGCCTCATGCGCCTGGCGCGACGCGCCATAGCCGCATCCGGCGAGGGAAAGGGTCGCTAGCAGGATGGCAGAACGGCGCATGTCATCTCCGGTCAATGTATCGCAGTTCTCATTTGCGTCCAATATTCTGGCGTGAAACCCGCAGCGGGGGCGCAAAACGCATCGCCCTACTCAATTGCCCGTGAAGCGGGTGCGCCGCCGGAACCGGGGAAATACGGTATTGGTCATTGTGGCGAGGATCGAATGTCTTCGCTCTGTAACGGGAAGATGCTCGGAAGCGTTGGACAAAGCGGGAGCGTTCTGTACCAAACGGGCGCCGTTCATCGCTCGCGCCGCGGTACGAATCCGGCGGCATTCGAGCCCGGAGTCCGAACATGAGTTTTACGCAGGTTGCCGCCCTGTTCTGTCTGGCGGCGACGGTCCTCAACCTGACGGGCCTCGCGATCGCAGCGCTGCGGCTGCGGCGCCCCCGCGGCCTGCTCGCCGTGTCGCCCGCCGCCCCCGCAGTCACCATCATCCGGCCACTCTGCCGCATCAACAACTATGAGCGCGAGACCCTCGCCTCCACCTTCGCGCTCGATTACCCGAATTATGAGATCCTGTTCTGTGTCGAGGATGCGGACGATCCCGTGGTGGGTCTGGTCCATGGGCTGATGGCCGCTCATCCGAAGGTACGGGCCGAATTGCTGATCGGCCAAGACCGCCGCACCGCCAACCCCAAGCTGAACAACTGCCTCAAGGCCTGGGAGGTGGCGGGCCACGGCTGGGTGATCATGGCGGACAGCAACGTGCTGATGCCGCGCGACTATGTTCAGCGCATGATGGCACGCTGGCGGGACGATACCGGCCTCGTCTGCTCGATGCCGATCGGCAGCCATCCGGGCAATTTCTGGGCCGAACTGGAATGCGCCTTCCTGAATACCTTCCAGGCGCGCTGGCAATATGTGGGCGAAAGCCTCGGCCAAGGCTTTGCCCAGGGCAAGAGCATGCTGATGCGACGCGACGTCGTGGAGGCAGGTGGCGGGCTGCTGCGTGCCCTCGGCGCGGAACTCGCCGAGGATGCGGCCTTCACCAAACTGGTCCGCGCGGCGGGGCTGCATGTCCATCTCGTCGATATGCCGTTCGAACAGCCGCTCGGCCGCAGGCGGGTGCAGGAGGTCTGGTCCCGCCAGGCGCGTTGGGCCATGCTGCGGCGGCTCACCTTTCCCGTCATGTTCGTGCCCGAATTGCTGACCGGCGCCTTCTTCCCGATCGTCGCCGGCATCTATGCCGCCTGGCAGGCCGATTTGAACGTCGCCATGGTCGCGGTCGGACTTGCTGGCCTTTGGTTCGGCGGCGAAATCCTGCTCGCGCGCCGCGCTGGCTGGCATGTCTCGTCCCGGCTGCTCCTCGCCTGCGCGCTCAGGGATTGCCTGCTGCCCGCACTCTGGCTGGTAGCCTGGCTCCGCCAGGACTATGTCTGGCGGGGTAATGCGGTGAAGGTGCAGCCGGTCATGGCCGAGGAGTTGGATTGATCAAGACGCGGATCGGGGCGGTCCTGCTGGCTGCCGGCTTGCTCGGTGCAACCCCGGCCCTGGCGCAGACCAAGGTCGGCAGTGTCGATACGACGTTTCGCCTGCTCGGCGCCAATGACCGCGTGGTGATTGATCGCTACGATGATCCGGATGTGCCCAACGCCTCCTGCTACGTCTCGCATGCGGCGACGGGCGGCGTTTCGGGCAGCCTCGGCCTCGCCGAGGACCCGTCGCGCTTCTCCATTGCCTGCCGGGCCACGGGCCCAGTCGCCTGGCCCGAGAAACTGCCGGACAAGCAGCGCGTCTTCTCCCAGGCACTTTCGGTCTTCTTCAAGCATCTCGAAGTCTATCGCCTGCTCGACCGGGAGAAGAAGGTGGTCCTCTACCTCGTCATCAGCAGCCGCTTGAAGGAAGGCAGCCCCTTCAACTCGATCAGCGCGGTGGCGACGACGCCGACCGCCCCCTGAGGCTCGGCCCGGTCGATCAGTTCGGGATCGCGCGCGGCCGCAGCGCCGGCAGGCAAGATCCCGACTGGTCGAAGACATAGGCGAGTTCGCCGCGCAGGCCGAGTTGAAGTTCCGAAGCCCGGCCGATATCGCCATGGCCATGGGTCTTGACGTTGATGGCCGTGCCGTCCGCGAGCTGGACGTGCGCCAGAACCTCGCCTCCCAGATGTTCCACCATCTGCGCCCGCGCGGGCAGAAAGGCCTCCCCCGCCCCGCCGACGGCCTCCCCGATGCCGATATGCTCGGGCCTGAGGCCGAGGCTGACCGGCTGGCCTGAGGCCAGACCGTCGGTCGCCACGGGCACCAGGAGCGTGCCGCCGCCGGGCAGGCCGACGGTAACGCCCTCCGGTCCTGTTGCCTGCACGGCGCTCGGCAGTAAGTTCATCTTGGGTGAGCCGATGAAACTCGCGACGAAGAGGTTGCGCGGTTGGCGATAGAGTTCGAGCGGCGCGCCGATCTGCTCCACCGCGCCTTTGTTCAACACCGCGATGCGG
>NZ_DATJJK010000120.1:0-3599 GCF_035492295.1 Acidisoma sp.
CGAAGGTCAGGCCGCGCACGACGTAGCGGCCCATGAGCAGGAAAATCAGCATCGGCGGCAGCATGGCGGCGATGGCGGCGGCACCGATGTCGTTCCAGGTGACGCCGGTATTGCCGAAATAGCCGAGGGTGCCGATGGGCAGCGTCGCCGTCGCTTGATTGCTCAACACCAAGGGGAAGGCGGCGTTGTTCCAGGCGAAGACGAAGGCGAACATCGCCGTCACGATCAGCCCCGGTGTCGCGAGCGGTAGCGTGACATGCCAGAGGATCGCGGGCAGACGCGCGCCATCCAGCGCGGCGGCGGCTTCGAGATCGACGGGGATATCGTCGAAGAAGCTTTTCTGCAGCCAGATCGAGAAGGGCACCACCACCGTCTGCAGCACCAGAATCATGGCGAGGTATGTTCCCGTCAGCCCCACGGCATTCGCCAGGATGAAATAGGGGATCAGGAAGGCGACCGGCGGCGCCATCATCAGCCCGAGATACCAGAGCATGAGGTTGCGCCGGCCGCGGAAGGCAAACCTGGAAATCGCGTAGGCGGCTGGGACCGAAAAGGGAAGATTGAGCAGCACCGCCCCACCCGCGACAATGACGCTGTTGAGCAGTTGGCCGGCATTGGTGCCAGGGTCGATGAAGGTCTCGTAGAAGCCGCTCCAACTCGGCTTGAAGAAGAGCACGGGCGGGCGGGCGAAGGCCGCATCCGGCGGCTTGATGGCGAGCAGCAGGAACCACAGGATCGGCCCGATGAAGACGATCATGAGAAGGGTCAAGGCGAGATAGAGCCAGACGCGGCGCGCAGCGCTTATCCGCATCACACGATATCCCGGAAAGCGAAGATGGCGAAAAGGCCAATCAGGATATTGACGAGAATGACGATCATCCAGGTGCTGGCGCTGGACAGACCGATGTTAAAATCCACAAGCCCCTGCTGATAGAGATTGTAGGAGAGCGTCCGGGAGGTGGAACCGGGCCCGCCGCGGGTGAGCACGAGCACGAGATCAAACAGATTGAAGATCTGCATGAGACGGAGTGCGGCGACGAAGCTTAGCGGCTTGCGGATCATCGGCAGGGTCATGCGCCAGAGGATGGTCCAACTGCTCGCACCATCAATGCGCGCGGCCTCGAGGATGTCGTCCGGCACTGACAGAAGCCCGGCATAGAGGACGATGGCGCAGAAGGGGGTCCATTGCCAGATATCGGCGGCGAGGATGGCCCAGAGCGCAGTCTCTCCGCTGCCGAGCAGCCCCTGCGCCGGGATCGGAATATGAGCGACGTGCAGCAGCCACGGGATAAGACCGCCCTGCGCATCGTAGAGATAGCGGAACAAAAAACCCGTCACGATCGGGGCGATTGTCGTTGGCATGATCAGCAGGGTGCGGCAGAGATTGACGCCGACGAGCCGCGCCATCAGCAGATGCGCGATGGCGAGGCCGGCCGCCACCTCGATCAGCGTGCCGACCACCGCGATCGCGAAGGTATGCCATAGCGCCTCCAGAAAATCGGACTGGACGATGGCCGCCTTGTAGTTACCGAGCCCGATGAAGCCCAAGGGCTGCGGGCTCATCTGCAGGTTCCAGAAATAGAAACTGTTCTTCAACGAGAAGACGAGCGGGAAGGCAACGAGCACCGTCAGCAGTACAACTGAGGGTGCGAGCAGAAGAAGCGGCAGCATATTGCGCCGTTTTTTTCGCGGCAGGGCCTCCGCCTCATCGATCGAGAGTGCAGCCGACATGTCAGGCGAGTTTGTCGATCAGCGCCTGGGTATTCGCCAGCGTATCGTTATAGGAGGGTAGGGCGTAGGGAATCATGTAATTGCCCTTGAGCACATTCTCGAAAAGATCCGATGTCGCCGCGAGCGTCGATGTCGGCGTGGCACTGCCTGCGAGCACGCGATTGAGGTTGAGACCGTAGATACCTTCGAGTGTGGTATAGACCGGCGCCGGCGGCCGCACCGCCTTGCCGTTCGACTGTTTCAGAAGGGCCAGCTGCAACGGCAGATAAGGATAGAGCTTGGCGAGATCGGCATCCTGGTAGAGTGACGCGCGGGAAAAGTCAGAAAACTGGTGGCCGTATTTGTCCACCTTTGCCATCGCAGCCTGGGCCTTGGCCGAGGTCGCCCATTTCAGGAAGGTCCAGCCATTGTCCTGGTTTGGCGCGAGGGACGGGATGCCCAGGCTCCAGCCGCCGGCGCTGATGACCTGCTTATGCGCGGGGTCGTGCGGCAGCGTGGCAAAGCCGATCTGGTCGGCAACGGGCGAGGGCTTGCCCGTCATGTATCCGTCGCGCTGCGTCAGGTAGAAATAGGGCGTCCACCAGTAGAACATGCCGATGTCGCCATGGGCGAAGCGCATGCCGGCATCGAACCAGTTGAAGTTGATCGCCTCCGGCGGAGAGAGTTTGTAGAGCTGCTCATACATCGTCAACGCCGCGATATTCTCCGGCGTATTGATGGTGGGCGTGAAATCCCACTTGCCTTCCGGGAATTGCTTGAACCAGCGCACGCCCATGCTCGCGGCAAGCTGGGTATACATATGAACGATGGGCTGCGGCTGGGAGCCGGCGACGACCGTACCGAACAACTTCTTGCCGCCGACCGTCGCCCCGTTCATTTTCTGGATCAGCGCGAGGTAGCTGGCCCAGGTGAAATCCTTCGCGGCCGGCATCGAAAGGCCGAGGCTCGAGAAGGCATCCTTACGATACATTACACCCTGGCCATAGGCCGCGATCGGCAGGGTGGCGAAATGTCCGCGCCAGGTATTGAGGGAATAGAGAACCTCGGGAATGAAATCCTTGAGGTTCACGTCCTTGTCGGCCTTGATGAGATCGTCGAGCGGCTTGATCCACTTGTTGTCGAGATATTGGCCCGTCCACATCTGGTCGACGGTCACCACATCCGCGTCCGGCTTATGGGCGATGGAGGAGGAGACGAGACGCGCCTGCAGCGCGTCATAGGCAAGGTTCTCAAGCTCGACCGTGATCCCGGTTTCGGCCTCGAACTGCGGAATGACCTCGCGCAGAGAATAATAGAAAGGGTCAGCTACGACGAGCACGCGCACGCTTTTTTTCGTCGCGGCGAGCGCCGGCGTGGCGAGCGGGGAGGCGGCAAGGGCGGTGGCTAGACCGGCCTTGAGCGCGGTACGGCGCGTCAATCCACTGTGAAACTCTGCCGGCATGCGACTGCTCCATCGGTTGGAAGGGCGATTGAAGTGAGGAAGGCTCCGGAATACTCTGAGTTGGTGGAGTAATGCTCCATATACCGGGCAGGGTTGTCAACACGTCATTCGTCGGGAACGATCACGAGATGGACGAGCAGCGCAGAGCACATCCGAAGGCCACACCGCCGATCGTGGTGCGTCTGCAGGCACAGTTCGCGGAACTGCCGCCTGCGCTCGCCCGGGTCGCCAAGCATGTGATCAATTATCCCCTTGAAACGACCGGGCTTTCCATCGAGGCGCTGAGCCGGGTCACGGAGAGCGGGCAGGCGAGCATCGTCCGCCTCGTGCATAATCTCGGCTTCGAAAGTTTTCGTTCCTTCAAGCTGGCTTTGGCCGCCCAATGTGGCGGGACCACCGCGCCCGGTTTTCCGCAGCAGAGCGTCGA
>NZ_DATJJK010000121.1:0-18948 GCF_035492295.1 Acidisoma sp.
CCGGCGCGTCGGTCCCTTCGCGGTCACCGGACCGGACGCCGAAGCCGATGCCGAAGCGGAGACCCGAATCCTCATGGCCTTCGGCCGGGCGGGCTTCAGCGGCAGCATTGCACGCCGGGCGTTGGCCTGTGAGCGGGAGGAGGCGGAGGCGGTGCTGATCGCGGCGCGGGGAGGTTGATCATGCAATGACGCTTCTGCTGGTCTATTATTTCATCAAAACGAAAAGTGTGCCGAGGTCTCTTCGGTCAGGTCTGTTTGAATTTCGCCTTGATCGTTCGGGGCAAACGGTGCCGTGGCGAAGATTGCAGGAGATGCGGCACGCGCCGAGGACGAGCCAGACTGCACGGTCGAGACTTTGGCCGTGGCGATCGCGCTCTATCCCGACGAGGCGCAGCTGGTCACAGCCGCAGACGATTATCCCGAGATGCGAACCAAACTTGAATTGCTCCGCACCAGCCCCGAATTGCAGGCTCATTTTCTAGATCGGGTCCGACACCGGGTGGCCGTTTGTCCCGACCGCAAGATCATCGACACGCTCGAACCCGCCGTCGATCAGGTCGACAACCGGCTGGAATAGGCCGCTTTTCGCCATCTGCTGCGCCCGCTCTGGCGCGGAACGATTCCGTCCCCAAATGAGTGCCCAGATCATCAGGAACGACCATCCATGTCCTTTCGTCCCGTGACGGAACCCCTGGATGCGGGCATCGCCCGGCAAAGGGGCGTCTTCGAGGCTCTGGCCCTGCTCACCCCCCATGATCTGCCGGGGGAGCGCAAGCTGCGCATCGGCGGACCCGGCGACGGCGGCTATGTGCTCGTGGACCGGCTACGGCCGGGCCAAGCGGTGATGAGCTTTGGTATCGGCCCCTCCGTCGCCTTCGACCGCGATCTGGCCGAGCGCGGCCACAGCGTTCTGCTCTTCGACCATATGATCCACGCCCTGCCGGAGGAGCACGCGCGCTTCACCTGGTTTCGTGAAGGTGTCGGGGCCGTCGCCGATCCGGCGCGCGGCGTGTCGACGCTTGCCGATCACATGGCGAAGTTGCCGCCGGGCGGGGAGGGGCCGATCCTCAAAATGGACGTCGAAGGCGCGGAATGGGAAACGCTAACCGAGACGCCGGTGAATGTCCTCCGCCGCTTCGAACAGATCGTGCTGGAATTTCACGAACTACCCAGGCTGGGGGAGAGCCGCTTCCGCCGTATCGCCTGGAAGGCCTTGGCCTCGCTCTCTTCCGCCTTCACGCTCGTCCATGTCCATGCGAACAATTTCGGCGGGATTGCGATCGTCGCCGGATTTCCCGTGCCGGAGACACTGGAGGCGACCTATATCCGTAGCGATCTCGTGCAGACGGCGCCGTCCACGACCTTCTATCCGACGCCGCTCGATACCGGAAACTGCCTCGACTGGCCGGATCTGCCGCTGTGGTTTTACCCCTTCATGCCGAGCACGACGAAGCCAGCCTTCCCCTGGTAGCCCGGGTCGTGCCCAGGGCTCAGCCAGCCGCCTCCACCGTCGCGTGCACGCGCCGAAAGCGGATCGTCACCCGCATGCCTTCGCCCGGCTGGGACTGGATCTCGACCTGCGCCTTCGCGTTCTGCTTCAACGATTCCAGGATGGCATAGGAGAGCTTGCCGCGCCGGGGCCAGACTGCATCCGCGGGCAGGCCAATACCGTCATCGGCGATGGTGATGCAGCAGCCCTCGGCATCGGTCAGACTGTGCAGGGTGATGGTGCCGCCCTCCCGGTCCTGGAAGGCATGTTTCAGTGCATTGGTGATCAGTTCGTTCACGACGAGCCCGGTCGGCATCGCGACATTGACCGAGACCGGATAGATGTCGACCTGCATGTCGAGCCGGATACCGGGCCCCGCCTGGCCCCGGAGCGCGGCGGTCGCGACCTTCCCGAGATAGATGCCGAGGTCGATCTCCTCCACCGCATCCTGCTCCGACAGCAGGTCGTAAAGTAGCTGGATCGCCTCTATCCGGCCCGCCAGCCGGTGGAAGGTCTCCGGATCGGGACGGAAGCCCGCATTGCGCGCCTCGATCCGGATCAGGGCCGTGATCATCTGGAGGTTGTTCTTGACCCGATGCTGCACCTCGCGGAGCAGCGTGTCCTTGTGCCGCAGCTGTTCCGCGAGGCTTTCCTCTTCCTCGCTGCGATGGGCGGTGATGTCCACGAGGGCGGCGAGCCGGTAGGCGGCCTCGCCGGATTCGTCCTGGATCACATTGGCGTAGGCATCGACGATGACGGCATCGCTGTCGGCATGTTCGATGCGGAAGGTGCCGATGCAATCGCTGCCAGCGGGAATCGCTTGGCCAAGACCCCCGGCACCCTCCTCGATCTCGCCAAGATCGGCGAGGCTGCCCCAAGGTTTGTCCTGCATTTCGGCCAGAGTGCGACCGGACAGGCGCTCAAATTCCGGATTGGCGTAGACGATGCGTTCAGAGCTCCGCATGTCGGCGATCGCAATCGCGATCGGGACCTGGTCCAGAAAACGCCGGAAGTGCTCGCTTTCCAGCGCATCGGCGAGATCCGGTGCGGCGAGCAATGCCCCGACCTTCTCTTCCGGGGACTCGTCTGGCCTCTGGTTCATGCTGACTGACCGATAGGCCGTGCGTCAGCGTCGCCGGCCGGCGAGGAGCAGGCCGAGCACCAGCCCGGCAGCGCCCGCCACCAGCAGTGCCTGCCGCGGCTTCGCCCGCGCCTGGTCGCGCAGGCAGGCGAGCCCGCCTTCCACCGCATCCACGGCCGCCATTGCGGGCGGCATCACGCAATCCTCGACCATACGGATCAGACCGTCAGACGAAATACCGCGCGCATTGAGCCAGGGGCAGGAAGACATCGGCAAATCTCCGGGTCGGCTGGAAGTCTCGTTTCCATCATTGGACTTTTGCGCCATGACCCGCAAGGTGAGGCAGGCGCGCTGGCCCGGGGGATGGGCCTGCCCTGCGTTTCCGCGCTATGGCTCGCCGCGGCAGCAAGCGGGAGGAGCGAGTTTGACCAAGGTTTTCGGCTTCGCCGGGTGGAGCGGGGCAGGCAAGACGACGCTGATCCGGCAGGTCATTGCGGATCTGGTGGGGCGGGGCTTGCGCGTCTCTACCGTCAAACATGCCCATCATGATTTCGACATCGACCATCCGGGAAAGGATTCCTGGGAGCATCGCCATGCCGGGGCGGCTGAGGTGCTGGTCGTCTCCGATCGGCGCTGGGCCCTGATGCATGAGCTGCGTGGCGCGCGGGAGCCGGCGCTGCCCGAGTTGCTCGCCAAGCTGGCACCGGCCGATCTCGTGCTCGTCGAGGGTTTCAAGCGCACCGCTTTCCCGAAGATGGAGGTTTTCCGAGCCGAAAACGGCAAGCCGCCGCTGCATCCCGAGGACCCCAGCATCCTCGCGCTGGCGACTGATGTTTCGTTCGTAGAGAGCGGCCGGCCGGAATTCGCGCTCGAGGATATCGAGGGCATCGCCCGTTTCGTGGAAGAGCATGCGGGCCGGCTCTGAGGCCGTTGCTGCCGTCATCCTCGCAGGTGGGGAGGGGCGGCGCATGGGCGGACGTTCCAAGGCGCTACTGCCGCTCGGGGGATTTCCGCTCATTCGCCATGTCCTCGATCATCTGCGCGGCCAGGTCGCTGACATCGCCATCAGCGCGCGCGATCCCGCGGTGGCGGCGGTCGTGCCAGGCCTGCCGCTGCTGCCCGACCGGCATGCCGACCGGCGCGGTCCGCTGGCTGGCATTCTCGCTGGCATGGTCTGGTGCCGCGCGGCCCATCCCGACTGCCGCTGGCTGCTCAGCCTGCCGGTCGATTGTCCATTTCTGCCCGCCGATCTCGTTTCCCGGCTGACGGCACGCGCGGCGGCGGGCGAGGTCCGCGTCGTCGTTGCCGCCTCGGCCGGGGGCGAGCACCGGGCGGTCGCCTTGTGGGACGTGACGCTCGCCGATGCGCTCGTCCCGGTGGTGGAGCAGGCGGCCGATCTCTCCATCCGGCGCTTTTACCAGCGCTTCCCCCACGCCATCTGCGATTTTCCGCTGGGGGCCATCGACCCCTTCCTCAACATCAATACGCCCGATGCGTTAGAGCGCGCCGAGGATGCGCTCCGCATGAGTAAAGATCTCGAACCCATCCGCCCGCGCGATGCCGATCAGCGTGATGCCGGCAGCCTCGGCCTCGCGAACGGCGAGGAGGGTAGGGGCTGAGACGGCGGCGAGCACCTGCACGCCCATGATTGCCGCTTTCTGAATGAGCTCGATCGAGACCCGGCTGGTCATCACCAGCACACCCTGGGACGGGTCCTGCCCCGCCGTCACCAGCCCGCCCGCGAGCTTGTCCAGCGCGTTATGGCGGCCGACATCCTCGCGCAGCGCCACGAGCGCGGCCTCCGGCGTCCAGAAACCCGCCGCATGCACGGCGCGCGTTTCCTGGCCGAGCGCCTGCGCCGGCCAGAGCGCCGCGCAGGCGGCGGCGATCTGCTCTCCGTGCAGTCGCAGGTCGTGCCGGACAACGGGCAGGGGGCGCATCGCCTCCTCGAGACTGTCGAGTCCGCAGAGGCCGCAGCCCATGGCGCCGGTGAGGTTCCGCCGCCGATGGTCCAAAGCCTCCATCCGCGCCGGCGTGATCCAGAGCCGGAGTTCGACGGCACCGCGCGGCGCGGCCACGATCTCGATTTCCTCGATCTCCGACACCTCTTCCACGATGCGCTCGTTGAGGCTGAAACCGCGCGCGAAATCGCTGAGGTCGGCAGGCGTCGCCATCATCACGGCGTGCGAAACCCGGTTGTAGGTCAGGGCAATCGGTGTCTCTTCCGCAAGCCTGCGCGGCCGCGGACGGGCCTTGTCCGCCTGCCAGAAAAGGGGGGTCGCCTCGGCCGCCGGCGCGGCCCATTCATTTTCATTGGAGCCGTCGTCGAGACCGCTGGCTCCGTCCGCGGGAATGGGATAATCGGCATGCATGCGCCTCCTATACCATCTTCCCCACTCGCCCTTCTCCCGCAAAGTTCGTCTGGTCCTGGCCGAAAAGCGCCTGCCCTTCGAATTGCGGCTGGAGAAGACCTGGGAGCGGCGGGCGGAATTCCTCGACATCAACCCGGCCGGGATCGTGCCGGTGCTGATGGACGAGAATGGCCTCATCATCGCGGAATCCTCGGCAATCTGCGAATATCTGGACGAGGCCTATCCCGATACGCCGCTGGTCGGCCGGACGCTGGCGGAGCGCGCGGAGGTGCGGCGGCTGGTCGCCTGGTTCGACCTCAAATTCAACCATGAGGTGACGCGGCATCTGCTCGGCGAGAAGATCATGAAGCGGGTCGCGGGGCGCGGCCAGCCGGATACCGGGGCGCTGCGCGTGGGCTACGGCAATCTGCGCGGCCACCTCGAATATCTCGGCTATCTGGCGGAAAGCCGGAAATGGCTGGCAGGCGCCAATCTTTCGCTCGCGGATTTTGCGGCAGCTGCCCATCTCTCGGCGCTTGATTTCGCCGGGGAGGTGGACTGGTCGGTCTCGCAGCCGGCGCGGGACTGGTACGCCCGCATCAAGTCCCGCCCCTGCTTCCGGCCAATTCTGGCGGACCGTATGGCGGGGATAAACCCACCTGCCCATTACGCCGATCTCGACTTCTGAGAGCGGCCGTGACCACGGCCCCGCATCTTCTGGTCTTCGGCCTCGGCTATAGCGGCCGCGCCATTGCCGAGGCCGCCCGTGATGCCGGCTTTACCGTCTGCGGGACCAGCCGCCAGGCCGATTTCAGCGCACCGTCAGGGATAGATCTGATCCCCTTCGAGGCCGCCGCAGGGGCGATCGCGCAGGCAACCCATATCGTCGCGACCGCCGCACCGGGGGAGACGGGCGATCCCGTCCTCGCTCGCTATGCGGGGCCGATCAGCGAGGCGCCGGTGCTCCGCTGGATCGGCTTTCTCTCCTCCACCGGCGTCTACGGTGACCGCGGCGGCGATTGGGTGGACGAGCAGGCTGAGCCGCGCCCGACCTCCGCCCGCGCTACCGCGCGCCGCGCCGCCGAAATCGCCTGGGAGGCGATGGGACAGGCCCGCGGCACGCCGGTCGACCTTCTGCGTCTCGCCGGCATCTACGGCCCCGGCCGTTCCGCCTTCGACGACCTGCGCGCCGGCCGCGCCCGCCGGATCGACAAGCCGGGCCATGCCTTCGGTCGCATCCACCAGGCTGATATCGCGCAGGGCACGCTCGCGGCTCTGCGCCAGACCGACCGGCTTGCAGGCAGCCGCGTGCTGAATTTCAACGACGATCTGCCGGCCGAGCCGGCGGAGGTGGTGGCCGAAGCGGCCCGCCTGCTTGGCGTGGAGCCGCCGCCCCTGGTTCCCTTCGCGCAGGCGGAGGTCGGGATGACGCCGATGGGCCGCAGTTTCTGGGCCGAGAGCCGCCGGGTCCGCGGCACCCGAACGCAGCAGGCGCTAGGTCGGCGATGGCTCTATCCCACCTATCGCGAAGGGCTTGCCGCCATCCTGGAGGCCGAACAGGCACAGGGCTGACCTCCTGTCCCTTCGGATGACAAAATCAGCCCTGCTGCTTAAGTTTCCCTCCGAAGGCGGAAACCAGGGCGAGGCGGTGGGGCAATGGCAAAAATTCGGCACTGCAACGAGGCGGCATCCACGCGGCACCTGCCGGCGGCGATGGTCGCCATGGCGCTGCTCCTGGGCGCCGTGCCCCTCGCCCCGGCGCTCGCGCAAAGCAATAGCGCCAATCCGGCCGCCACCATCAACGGCAGCGTGCCGAAATCCGAAGGCAATATCTGGAACGGCATGGATCATCAGCCGACCGAGGCTGAGGTGCCGCAGGGCAACATGCAGCAGCAGCAGCAGATCAACAATCAGCTGAACCAGCTCGACCAGCAGCTGATGAATGAAAAGCTGCCGAAGGTGCCGCAGGACGCGCCGCCCGTTTCAGGCAACTGAAGTCTACGCGCCGGCGAGGTGCGCGGATGCGCAAAGACCTCGTTTTCCGCATGTAATGAGATGCAAATCAATGTGATGGCGGATTGCGGCCCGGATTTCGACGATTCCGGGCGGTTTCTGCATCCGTCCTGCGGTTTCTCCGCGACTGTTGATGCGGCCATGTGAGGTCGCCTCAAGGGAGAAACGATCATCATGACCAAGACCATTCGCGCGGCGTTGCTGGCCGCTGGTGCCCTGCTTGTTGCGCTTCCCGCCTACGCGGCTGACATGGCTATGAATACTGTCACGGTCGGCGGAATGCCGATGTATCCGTCCAAGACCATCGTCGCCAACGCAGTCAATTCCAAGGACCACACAACGTTGGTGGCGGCCGTGAAAGCGGCCGGCCTTGTCGGTGCTCTGAGCGGCTCCGGCCCTTTCACCGTCTTCGCGCCGACCAACGAAGCCTTCGATGCGTTGCCGGCAGGTACGGTGGCGACCCTGGTCAAGCCCGAGAACAAGGCGACGCTGACGAAGGTGCTGACCTATCACGTGGTGCCTGGCGACTATAACACCACCAAGCTGCGTGCCCTGATCCTGCAGGGCGACGGCAAGGCCGAATTGAAGACCCTGGAAGGCGGCATGCTCACCTTTCAGATGAACGGCTCGAGCAATATCATGGTGATGGACGAGAAAGGCGATACGGCCGACATCACCGTCGCCGACGTCACCCAGTCGAACGGCGTCATCCAGGTGATCGACCATGTGCTGATGCCGGCCAGCTGATGCCGGCCAGCTGATACCGCAGGCGCCGCCATGGCGGCGGCGCCTTTCCCTTCAGTAGCCGCGCGAGCGGTCCACCTGATACAGCGGGGGCAGCCCCGCCGCATCCCGGCCAATGTTGACGGCGATCATCGAGACCGCCGTGCGCGGCTGAGTGAGGGCCGCGATATGGGGGGTCACCGTGATCCGCTCATGGCTCCAGAACGGATGATCTGCGGGCAAGGGTTCTTCGGCGAAGACGTCCAGCGTTGCTTCCGCGATCCGGCCCGATGCGAGGGCCGCGAGGAAATCGGCTTCCACCAGATGCCCGCCACGCCCAACATTGATCAGGCACGCGCCCTGCGGCAACTGCGCGAAGGTTTCGGCGTTCAGGATGCCCGCGGTCTCCGGCGTCAGCGGCAGCAGGCAGACCAGGATTTCGCTTCGCGCCAGGAAGGCCGGCAACTCGGCGACGCCTGCGAAGGCGCGCAGGCCCGGCGCGTCCCGTGGGCTGCGGGACCAGACCGAGAGGTCGAAACCGAAGCCCTTCAGGCTGTCCGCGCAGAGCCTCCCGAGTTCGCCATAGCCCAGGATGCCGATGCGGCGGTCAGAGGCCATCGGGGCATCGACCTCCGACCAGATGCGTGCCCGTTGATTGCGTTCGATCTCGGGCATCCGCCGATGATAACGCAGGGCCTGCATGACGACGAAGATCGTCATATCCCGGCCGAGTGAGGGATCGACCATGCGGATCAGCGGAATCTCCGGCGGTAGCTCGGCATGATCCAACAGTCGCTCGACCCCGGCGCCGAGCGAGAAGACCATCCGCAGTGCGGGGAGGCGCGCAAACAAGCCCCGCGGCGGATGCCAGACGAAGGCATGGGTGATCTCGGCGGGTTCGCCGATGTCGGGCCAGACGCGAATCTCGACCTCCGGCATGGCCCGGCGAAATTCGACGATCCAGGGTTCTGCGGGCACGGTGGGGCAGGCATAGAGTAGAACCGGTCTCGTCATCGTCAGGGCGCCAGGAAGCTGGGTAAGGGGGCGAGGGTGATGCCGGCGGCGGTCAGCGCGTCGCGCAGGCTGCGCGCCATGTCAACGGCATGAGGGTTGTCGCCATGGACGCAGACAGTGTCGACCTCGACGGGAATTCGCTTGCCGCTCGTCGTGGTGATGGCGCGGTCTTCGAGCATCGCGAGCACGCGGGTGGTGGCCGCTGCCGCATCCTGGATCACCGCCCCAGGCTTGCGGCGGGAGGTGAGGTTGCCGTCATCGTCATAAGTGCGGTCGGCATAGATCTCGCGCGCCATGGTGAGCCCTTCGGCGAGCCCCGCCTTTTCGAGCTCGAGACCGGGCATGACGATGAGAATGAGTGCCGGATCCACGATCCGCACGGCACGGGCGACGGCACGGGCAAGCCCCGCATCCACCATCACCATATTGCCGAGCGCGCCATGGGTTTTGACATGGGCAAGGCGCGTGCCCGTGGCCTGCGCGAGGGCGGCCGCCGCGCCGATCTGATAGATGACCATCTTCTCGATATCCTCGGGCCGCTCGCCCTGGATCGGGCGGCGGCCGAAGCCCCAGAGATCGAGGAAGCTCGGATGCGCGCCGACGCTCACGCCACGGTCGCGCGCCGCTTCCATCGTGCGATGCATGACGAGCGGATCGCCCGCATGGAAGCCGCAGGCAATATTGGCGGAGGTGACGATGTCCAGCATCGCTTCATCGTCGCCCATGCTCCAGGCGCCGAAGCTCTCGCCCAGATCGGAATTGAGGTCGAGTTTCATTGTCGTTCTCTCTCTGCCGCCGCCGCAAAAGGGTAATCCGGGAGCCGTCGGGCGATCAAACGCTGCGGATCATGCCCCGAGACGCCGTGCAAGGCGGGCCATGAGCCCGTCAAGCTCTCGGTGATCGGCGGCCGTGAGGCCCGGCCCCGGATGGCGCAGGCGGGAGGAGCGCATCGCGCCCCGGCGGCGCAGGATCTCCTTGCGGATGGCCAGACCGAAGCTCGGCTGCTGCTCGTGGCGCAGCACCGGAAGATAGGCATCGAAAAGGTCTTCGGCACCTTCCGCGTCGCCCGCATGGAATTTCGCGCAGACCTGAACCAGCATCTCGGGGTAGGCGAAGCCGGTCATGGCGCCATCCGCGCCGCGGGCGAGTTCCTGCGGCAGATAGAGGCCGCCATTGCCGACGAGGATGGAAATGCGCCGCCGTCCGGCCTTTTCCGCGCTCTCGCGCAGCTTGGTGATCTTGGGCAGGCCCGGGCATTCCTCGTGCTTCAGCATAACGAAACTCGGGAAGGCGTCGATCAGGCGGTCGAGGACGGAGACCGAGGTGACGACGCTCGTGGTCTGCGGATAGTCCTGATAGCAGACGGGAATATCGGGGCCGAGCGCCTCCAGCACATGCGCCCAATAGCCATAGACCTGATCATCGGTCTTGAGCCCCGCGACCGGCGCGATCATCAGGCCGGCGGCGCCCATGTCCATGGCCTGGCGCGCAAAGCTCACCAGATTGTCGGTGCCGGGGGCGCTCGCACCCACCACAATGCCGGCGCGGCCGTCCACGCGCTTCAGCACCTGAGCCATGATCGCCTGGCGCTCGGGTGCCGCGAGCTTCTGCGCCTCGCCCAGCACGCCGAGGATTGTGATGCCGTCGACGCCTTTCTCCAGATAGAAATCCATCAGGCTGTCGACGCTGGCATGATCGACCGCGCCAGTATCGTCGAAGGGGGTGGGAGAGATGATGTAGACGCCGCGCGTCGTCTCGCTGATGTGCTTCTTGTCCATGGGGCTGGTCCGTAGAGTTGTCAAAAGCCGGCGATGTCGGTCGGCGGAAGGGCGGGTATCAATCTGTCCAGTTCGGTATCGGCTCCCAGTGAAGTTTCAAGGAGCCGGCTTCATTGTATTAATAAGAGATTTCGGTACAATATTCTCTGCCACTTGGCCACCCTCTTTATGGACCTATATGCCGTCTGACCCCGTCAACACCCCGGCCGCTGTACCATCCCCCCCGCGCGAGAGCGGGCCGGGGCCGCTTATCCGCCGCCTCCTCAGCCATATCGTGGCGGAAGACCTGCCGGCGGGTGCGCACCTGACGGAGCAGGGCCTCGCGGATGCACTGCGGGTTTCGCGAACGCCGGTGCGCCGCGCGCTCATGGAACTCCACGCTGAAGGGCTGGTCGAGAAACAGGCCCATCGCGGCTATTTCCTGGCCCGCCCGGCGCGCGCGCTGTTCGTCGCCAGCCTCGATTTTCCGGTCTTTGACGAGGATACGCTGTTCGAGCGGGTGGCGACGGATCATCTACGGGGCCATCTGCCGGGAAGCTTTTCGGAACAGGACGTCGCTTCCCAATACGGTGTCAGCCTGCGCCTCGCGCGCCGGGTGATCGAGACGCTGGGCGAGGAGCGCGTGATCGTGGCGGACAGCCAGGGCGCCTGGCACTTCAACCCTTTTCTGCTGACCAACGAGGCGAGCCTTGCAAGCTATGCCTATCGCCTCGCCACCGAGCCGCAGATCCTGCTGCTGCCGACCTTCGCCGCGCGTCGCGATCTCATCCGCGCCTGCCGGGACGAGCATATCCGTCTGCTGACCCTGCCTGCAGTGGAGCGTACCGCGCGTCTCGCCTTCAAGGTGGATGCCGGCTTTCACGAGGCGATCGCCCTCTGCGGGGGCAACCCCTTCTTTCATTCCGGCGTCACGCAGCACAACCGCCTGCGCCAGCTTCTGGAATATCGGGACGCGCCGGACGAGGGCCGCATGCTGGTCTGGTTGAAGGAGCATCTGGACATCATGGAAGCGGTGGTGGCGGGTGATCTTGCCGAGGCTTCCGGCCTCATGCGCACCCATCTCATGAACGCCATGAAGCACCGGGAGGCGGATCCGCTCCGCAGCCCGAAACGCTGAGGTGAAACGAAAGGGTGGAGAGATCTGCCCAAGAACTGAGCATAACGGCTAATTTGTAATCTTGTATCGTATCGTTGACTAAATACAATTCACGACGATATGCTTCTGCCTGTTCGTGACAGCTAATCCGTGATCAGCGTGGCCCGTCCGGGGCCGGACAGGAAGCAGATGACGCGTTCTCCTTCGTCGGCCGGTTCCGGCATGGTCCCCGCGCGCCACGGCCGCGCCCTGCGGCTCGCCGCTGGGCAGACGCTCAAGGTTCTCAGCGCCCATGGCACCCAGGTCGTCGATCTCTGGGCCTTCAATGCGGCGGACCTGTCGGAAGCGATGTCGATGGAGCATACCCGCTCGGTCACCAGTCGCATCTCGCCCGTGGCGGGCGATACCGCCGTGTCCACCCGGCGCCGACCGATGCTGTGTCTGACAGAAGATACCTCGCCGGGCACCCATGATACGCAGCTCTGCGCGTGTAACCGCTATCTCTACGAGCAGCTCGGCTGCACCGAATACCATCGCAATTGCGAGGACAATCTGCACGAGGCCCTGGCCGAAATCGGCCTGTCCGTGCCTTTCACGCCCGGCCCGTTCAATCTCTTCATGAACGTGACCGTCAATCCGGACCGCACGATCAGCAGGCGGGAACCCGAAGCGCGCCCCGGCGATTATGTGCGGCTGCGCGCGGCGATGGATGTGGTCGTCGCGATGTCTGCCTGCCCGCAAGACATTACGGTGATCAATGGCGGCCGCGCTCCGCGTGACGTGCACTATGTCGTCGAAGACTGAGCTTCCATCCGTCCCGCTTCTGGCGCGGTCCTTGCAAACTAATCCAGGACCCACGGCGTGCCGCGCCGAACGCCGCACTGCATTGCCCTATCGAAACCGAAGGATTTGACACCATGATCAAAAAATGCCGGTTCGCGGCAGTGCTCGCCCTCTCCGCGATGATGTCGACCGCAGCCCTCGCTCGGGCACAGGCGGCCGATCTCCTCACGACCGTCAGCAACACTCATGTGCTGACCATCGGCACGTCGAACGATGCGCCGCTCTCCTATGTCGACAGCAAGACCAAGGGGGCGCTCGGCGCCCTGCCGGATCTCCTGCGGGCGGCGCTGACGCGCATGGGCGTGAAGGCCGATTTGAAAATCGTCGCAATGCCCTTCAGCAGTCTCATCCCCGCCTTGAATGCCGGCCGCATCGACATGATCGGTGATGCCATGTATGCGACCGCGGCACGCGAGAAGATCATTAGCTTCACCGACGCCACCTTCTACAATCCAGAATCGCTTGACGTAGCCAAGGGCAATCCGCTCAAGCTGCATCAGCTCTCCGATCTCTGCGGCCATAGCGCAGGCACCTATGAGGGCACCACCTATGTCGACCAGCTGCGCCGGGCGAGCAAGGCATGCCCCGCCGGCACGTCTATCGACGTCCATCTCTATCCGACGATCCAGAACGTTTTCGCCGATCTTTCCGCCGGCCGCCTGAATGCCGCCGTGGTGGACAGCAGCCTTTCGGCCTATGCGCTGAAGCAGAATCCGGCGCTCAGCTTCGAACTGGTGGCGGATTATGTCCCGGCCGACAAGAAGGGCTCCGCCTGCGCCTTCGGTGTTGCCAAGGGCAACGATGCTTTCGTGGCGGCTTTCAACAAGGCCTATGCCGCAATGTTGTCGGATGGCACGGCCGCTCAGATCTTCACGCAATGGGGTCTGACCCCCACCAGCTTCTTCCTGTCTCTGTAATGGCCTGTTCCACGGAGCTGCGGCAGCGTGCTTGCTGATCTGATTAGCTGGGCTCCCGAACTGTTCGAGGGCCTGCGCCTCACGGTCGGCATGACCTTCGGCGGCATGGCGATCGCGCTTGTGCTGGGTCTGCTGCTCGCACTCGGCCGCATCAGCCCGAGCGCCTGGCTGCGTGCGCCGGTCGTCGTCTTCGTGGAACTCATTCGCGGTTCGCCGCTGCTTCTGCAACTCTTCTACCTCTATTACGTGCTGCCGGCCTTCGGCCTGAAACTGACACCGATCGAGGCTGGTCTGCTGGGATTGGGCATCAATTACGGTGCCTATCTCAGCGAGGTGTTTCGCGCCGGCATCGCAGCCGTCAGCCCGGGGCAGCGGGAGGCGGCGGAATCGCTTGGCATGTCGGGCGGCCAGACGATGCGCTTCATCATCCTGCCGCAGGCCTGGCGCATCGTCATTCCGCCGACCGGCAACTACTTCGTCTCGCTCTTTAAGGATACCGCGCTCGTCTCCACCATCTCGATCGCGGAGCTGATGTTCCAGGGGCAGCTCATCGCCTCCGACACCTTCCGCTACATGCGTATCTACTCGATCATCTTCGTGATCTATGTGGTCATCAGCATTCCCGCCAGCATGGGGGTTCGCTGGCTGGAGCGGCACTTCAACCGTTCTGCCGCGGCGCGCTGAGATCATGCAGAACGAAGGGACGACAATGCGGCCCATCATCGAGATACAGGATCTCAGCAAGTCCTATGGTCCGGTGCAGGTTCTGCATGATGTGAGCCTGACCGTCACCACGGGCGAGGTGGTCGTCATCATCGGCGCCAGCGGGTCGGGCAAATCCACGCTCATCCGCTGCATCAACGGGCTGGAGCGGTTCGGCGCCGGCGCCATCCTGGTAGATGGCTTTGCGCTCACGCCCTCGGATGCGAAGGGGCGGCGCAATATGTCACAGCTCAAGGAGATCCGTCGCGAGGTCGGCATGGTCTTCCAGCAGTTCAACCTCTTTCCCCACAAGACCGTGCTGGAAAATGTGATGCTGGCGCCGGTTCAGGTGCGCAAGTGGCAGCGCGACCGGGCAGAGGCGACTGCGATGCGCCTTCTCGACCGTGTGGGCTTGCGCGATCATGTCCACAAATATCCGGCCCAGCTTTCGGGCGGCCAGCAGCAGCGGGTCGCCATCGCGCGCTCGCTCGCCATGGAGCCCCGGGTCATGCTGTTCGATGAACCGACATCGGCCCTCGACCCGGAGATGGTGGGCGAGGTGCTGGAGGTGATGCGCGGTCTCGCCCGCGAAGGCATGACGATGATCATCGTCACGCATGAGATGGGCTTCGCGCGGGAAGTGGCCGATCGCGTTGTCTATATCGATCATGGCCGCGTGCTGGAAGAGGGACCGCCTGCCGCGATTTTCGATAATCCCCAGCAGGAACGGACGAAGGCCTTCCTTTCCCGTGTGCTGAAGCACTAAGGCCTGAACGCGCGGCCTGGCCGAGATCGACCCTGCGCTCCACCCGCTATATCATCCCATCGGGCGCATTGAGAGGGAGAAGGATGTACCCCGAGCCACGCTTTCTGGATGCGGGAGAGACAGCCCTCGTCGTCGAATTCGGACGCAAGGTCGAACCTGCGGCCAATGACACGGTGCTCGCGCTCGATGCCGCGCTCGGCGCCGAGCCGATCAATGGCCTGCGCGAGCTTGTGCCCACCTATCGCTCCTTGATGATTCATTATGATCCGCTGGTGCTGGCCCGCGGCACGCTGATCGAGATCGTGACCGGGGCCTTGCAAAAGCGCGGCGGCGAGCGGGCCGAACCGCGGCATTGGCTGCTGCCCTGCTGCTACGATCTTCCCTATGGCGAGGATCTGAACGAGGCCGCCGGCATTCTGGGGCTCGACCGGGATCGCGCCATCGCCCTGCACATCGCGGGGCGCTACCGGCTTTATATGTACGGTTTCGCGCCGGGCTATGCCTATCTCGGCGGATTGGCGGCAGAACTCGCGATTTCACGACGCGCGGCACCCCGCCCGCCGCATCCGGCCGGCAGCGTCATGATCGGCGGCGGGCTGTGTGGCGTCGCGACCTTTCCCATGCCCACGGGGTGGTATGTGCTCGGCCGCACGCCTGAGCGCCTCTATGCCCGTGCACGCGAAGACGCGTTCCTGATCCGGCCCGGGGACATGCTGCGTTTCGAACCAGTCGACGTCGCAACATTTGACACCTTGGAGGCGCGGGCGGCGGCCGGAGAGGTGATTGCGCGACAGGAGGAGCGCCAATGAGCGATGCGGCTCACGCGTTGCTCCGCGTCCTGCAGGCGGGTCCGGGTGTGACCCTCCAGGATGGCGGCCGTCACGGCTATCTGCGCTATGGCGTGACGCCGGCCGGGCCGATGGACCGGCTTGCCTTCGATACCGCCAATCGCGCGCTGGGCAATGCGCCCGCCGCGACGGCGATCGAGGTCGGGCTTGGGGGTCTCGAATTTACGGTGGAAGACGCAGCGCTCTCCGTTGCCATCGCCGGCGGGGAATTCGTCATCCTGCAGGACGGCCGCCGCCTGCCGCCCGCGGTTCTGCTGCGTCTGGACCCGGGTTCGGTGGTCCGCATTTCGGCCGGTGAGCAGGGTGCCTGGTGCTATGTGGCACTGGCGGGCCGCCTGCTGCTGCCGCCGATGCTGGGCTCGACCGCGACCCATACGCGCTCCGGCTTCGGCGGTATCGAGGGGCGGGGACTCAAGGCTGGTGACCATCTGACCATCACCGAACCCCGCGCCCCGGCCTCCGGCGTGCTGGAAGCGCCCTGGCTCGACAGGCCGAGCGGGGTCGTTCGCGTCATCCTCGGTCCACAGGATGATTATTTTGCAACCGACCAGGTGCAGACCTTTCTTGCCGGACCCTGGCTGGTCTCCAGCCGGGGAGACCGCATGGCCTATTTCCTGGAGGGGCCGCGCCTGTCCCATTCCCAGGGCTTCAACATTGTCTCGGACGGCGTCGCCATGGGCGGCATCCAGGTGCCGGGCGAGGGCCAGCCCATCGTGCTGATGGCCGACCGCCAGCCCACGGGCGGCTATCCCAAGATCGCGACTGTCATCGGTGCCGATCTCGGCCGTCTGGCCCAGGCGCGGCCGGGCAACCACATCCGCTTCCAGGCGGTTTCAATCGATGAGGCGGTGGCGGCCCGTCGCGCGGAATGGGAGCGGGTGGAGGCGGGCGTCCCCGTCATTCCACTCGTCCGGCGGGATTTTTCGCCGGCCTTCCTGCTCGGTCTCGATCTCACCGACGGCATTCTCCGGGACGGCAGCGGAGCGCGCCCGGCGGCGGGCAAACTGACGGCGCGGCAGCGGCTCGAAATACTGTTCGACGGTGCGTCCTTCGCGCTGGAAAGCGAAGGGAGTCCTGGTCTTCTGCTGGCCCGTGGCTGGGTCGAGGGCTGTCTCGTTCACGCCGCTGCTCGCGCCGGTGCCCTGACCCTGGCGGAGGTCGCACAGCTCACCGCCATGCTCCGGAGGGCTCAGGCGGAAACCGCGCCGGTTGTTCTCCTGTTCGACGGCATGGCAATGATGGGCGAGGATGATCTCGCAAACATAGTGGCGCTCGCGGAACTCCAGACGGCCTTCTCTGCGCTTGGGACGCCGCGTATCGCGGGCGTCATGGGGCCCTGTGTCGGATCGGATGCGCTCCTCGCGGCACGCGCCGATTTCCTGGTCATCACCGAGGATCAGGGTTTCCTCGCCGTGGCCGGGCCGGGCGTCGTGCGAAAGGTCACCAACGAGGTTCTGACCGGGGAGGAGATCGGGGGCGCCGCTGTTCATGCGGGGGTCACCGGCCTTGCCCAAGCAGCAGCGCATGATGTCGCGGCGCTGCTCTGGCTTCGCCATCTGCTGGATATGCTGCCCGATTCCGGCCCCGCCGCCTGCGCGGATGATCCGGCCCGCATGGAGCCCGGACTGGCAACCCTCGTGCCTTGGGAGGTGGGCGCCGTCTACGACATCCGCGCGTTGCTCAGCCGCGTCGCCGATGAGGGAGATTTCCTGGAACTGGGCGAGGGCCATGCCGACAATCTCGTCACCGGTCTCGCGCGTTTCGGCGGCCGCACGGCCGCGATCGTCGCCAACCAACCCATCGTCATGGGTGGGGTGATGGACGCGGCTGCGCTTGCCAAGGCCGCGCGCTTCGCCGCGCGTTGTGGTGGCTTGGGCATCCCGTGCGTCAGCGTAATCGACACGCCCGGCCTCCTGCCCGGGTCTGCGCAGGAGCGGGCCGACATCCTCGGCCATGCAGCGGCGCTTTCTCTCAATCCCACCGTCACCCTCGTCACCCGCAATGCCCTGGGGCCGGCGGCACTGCTCATGGGTCTCGGCCAGGGAGTTGCCCTTCGTTGGCCCTCGGCCCGCATCGCGCTCTCGGCATCCGGGGCGGGCAGCGGACCCTTGCCGCCGCTCTTCGGGCAAGAAATCCCGCCCGCCGAGACGCGCGCCCGAATCACCGGCGCGCTCGCCCGTCACTCTGACCGGTCCTAGAGATGTTCCAGAAAATCCTGATCGCCAATCGTGGGGAGATCGCTTGCCGGATCATCCGGACGGCCCGGCGCATGGGGATCGCGACGGTTGCCGTCTATTCGGACGCGGATCGGGACGCGCTGCATGTGCGGATGGCGGATGAGGCGGTGCTGATCGGCCCGCCACCCGCCGCCGCCTCCTATCTCTCCATTCCCGCCATCGTCGAAGCGTGCCGCCAAACCGGGGCGCAAGCCGTGCATCCGGGCTACGGGTTTCTCTCCGAACAGGCGCCGTTCGTTGAAGCCCTCACGGCCGCCGGCATCACTTTCATCGGGCCGCATGCGGCGGCCATCGCTGCCATGGGAGACAAGATCGCGTCGAAGAAAGCGGCGGCCGCGGCCGGCGTGCGCACGGTGCCCGGCTTTCTCGGCGTCATCGCGGACGCGGGTCAGGCGGTGTCCATTGCCGAGGAGATCGGCTTTCCGGTCATGATCAAGGCTTCCGCCGGTGGTGGCGGCAAGGGCATGCGGGTGGCCCGCTCCTCCGCCGAGGTGGCGGAAGGCTTCGCCCGCGCGCGTTCCGAGGCCGCCACCGCCTTCGGGGATGATCGCGTCTTCATCGAGAAATTCATCGAAAATCCTCGCCATATCGAAATCCAGGTGCTGGGCGACCGGCACGGCCACGTCATCCATCTCGGCGAGCGCGAATGCTCGGTCCAGCGCCGCAACCAGAAGGTGCTGGAGGAAGCGCCGTCCCCGCTGCTCGATGCCGAGACCCGGGGCGCCATGGGGGCGCAGGCGGTGGCGCTGGCCCGCGCTGTTGCCTACGATTCAGCGGGCACCGTGGAATTCGTCGTCTCCCAGGACCGTTCCTTCTACTTCCTCGAGATGAACACGAGGCTGCAGGTGGAGCATCCGGTAACGGAACTCGTCACCGGGATCGACCTTGTCGAGCAGATGATCCGGATTGCCGCGGGGGAACCGCTCGGCCTTGTCCAGGAGGCGGTGACCCTCTCGGGCTGGGCGGTGGAGGCGCGCATCTATGCCGAAGACCCCGCGCGGGGGTTCCTACCGTCCTCCGGCCGGATCGACATTTTCCGCCCGCCCGCCGAGACCATTGCCCAGGGCGTGACGGTGCGTGTCGATACCGG
>NZ_DATJJK010000122.1:0-29262 GCF_035492295.1 Acidisoma sp.
CCGGTTGCAGGGGACCGGACGATGCATCACCTGCCGTTGCGAAGGAGACAGCGGAGATGACAATGAGCGATACACGGACCACGGATGCCGGTTTCACAATGGAGAATCCGGTGGACAAATATCCGACCCCGCCCTTCCCACGGCAGTCTCAGCCCTGGCCGGGCCTCGCCTCCCGCATGGACCCCCGGCCCGACCATGGCGAGCACAGCTACACGGGGTCCGGTCGGTTGCGCGGGCGCCGCGCGCTGATCACAGGCGGCGATTCCGGCATGGGGCGTGCCGCTGCCATCGCCTATGCGCGGGAGGGCGCGGATGTCGCGATCAATTACCATCCGGCCGAGGAGGAGGATGCGCGCGAGGTCGTGGCGCTGATCGAGGCGGTCGGCCGTCGCGCCGTCGCCCTTCCGGGCGATCTGATGGACGTGACTGTCTGCCGCCGCATCGTGGCCGAGACGGTCAGGGCGCTCGGTGGGCTGGATATTCTCGTCAGCAACGCCGGGCGGCAGCAGGCGCGGGAGTCGATCCTGGACATAACGGACGCGGATTTTGACGCGACGATGAAGACCAATCTCTATGCGCCCTTCTGGCTCATCAAGGCGGCACTGCCGCATATGCCGGCGGGCTCCACGATCATCGCGACGACCTCGGAACAGGCCTATGATCCGTCAGCCAACCTCTATGACTATGCGCAGACCAAGGCTGCGACGATGAATTTCGTAAAATCGCTGGCGAAACAATTGGGGCCGAAAGGTATCCGGGTCAACGGCGTGGCGCCGGGGCCGATCTGGACGCCGCTGCAGGTTTCGGGCGGCGCGACGCAGGAAAAGATCGAAAACTTTGGCAGCGCGACGCCTCTTGGCCGCGCGGGCCAGCCGGCGGAACTCGCCTCGATCTATGTGCAACTCGCGGCCTCGGATGCGAGCTACGCGACCGGCCAAGTCTACGGCGCCGCGGGGGGCGGTGGCCAGCCGTAGAGGCTGTTACGGACCTTCGGATCGTGGCGGCGTTGGCGAGCATGATGCAGACAGACGCGCCAGGAGGGAGGCCAAGGACGGTATCAGACAGGCGTTCGTCGTTGCCCATCCGGCGGCGGAAGCGGGTTGCCCGGCCGACGGATCGCTCGACGCCGATGCCGAGGCAGGAGCGCGAGGCCTTGCTCAGCCTTCCGCCGTTTGACGGCCGCGAGGCCCCAATATACGTCTTTGATGTCTGTTGCGATGGACTTTCACAATCAGGAGTGGGGCTCGGGGCGAGCCGCACCAGCGGAGAACATCCATGGACCGACCAGACTTCGTCCGGCACTGGTCAGAGCTGGAAGGGCCTGACGACTCTCACTACCCAGGCGACGACGAGCTGTTCTCGATCAATGCGCCTCTGGGCAGAAAGCTCGGGCTGAAACGGATCGCGATTCACCACGAACGTGTCCCTCCCGGCCGTCGAACGTCATATCCCCATGCCGAGAGCGCCCTGGAAGAGTTCGTGTTCGTTCTGGAAGGCACTCCCGATGCCTGGATCGACGGCCACCTTGTTCGCTTGCGTCCCGGTGACGCGGTAAGTTTCCCGCCCGGAACGGGAATCTCGCACACAATTATGAACAACACGCCGGTTGAAGTCCGACTGCTCGTGATTGGTGAGCCGACCCACGAGAACCGGATACGCTATCCGCTCAACCCGACCTATGAGGCGGCTATCCCGGAACGCTGGGTAGAGCCTCCCGACCGGCCGCTGGGCCCGCACGATGGTCGGCCTAAGGTCGAGACGCCCTAGAGCTGTTATGGACCTACCGTGCTGACCAGCGGCGATTTGTTGCCGGAGACGCCGGGCTGTTAAGGCCTGCGGTCATCGGCCCGAAGGTCCATCCTCAGGGCGAAGCCAGCACCAGGCCCATCACAACCTCAGGCCCGGGTCGCGAGCAGGGCAAGAAGTTCGGCCATGACCGTCGCCGCGAGCAGGGCGGTGATCTGGCCGGACCCGTCATACATCGGGTTCACTTCCACGACATCACAACCGACGAGGTTGATGTCGCGCATCATCCGTAGCAATTGCAGCGTCTCGCGCGCACTCGGGCCACCGCATTCCGGCGTCTGCACGCCGGGCGCATAGGCCGGGTCGATGAAATCCATGTCGAAGGTGACGAAGGCGGGCCGGCCCGCCGTGCGCTCGGCGATGCGGGCGGCGAGTTTGGCGAAGCCCATCTCGTACATGTCGTCCGTTGTCACCACCTCGTAGCCGAGGTCGAGGGACTGGCTGATGTCGCTCTCCCGGAACAGGGAGCCGCGCAGGCCGATCTGGATCGAGTGGTGCGGGTCGATGATGTTTTCCTCGACGCCGCGCCGGAAGGGCGTGCCGGCGCTGTAGCGCTGGCCGCCGAAATACTTGTCCCAGGTGTCGCTGTGGGAATCGAACTGGATCAGAGCCAGGGAGCCGTGTTTCGCGGCGACGGCACGCAGTTCCGCGAGGGTCACCGAATGGTCGCCGCCGATGCCGCAGGGCACCAGCCCGGCCTGGACCAGCGCGGCCACCGATTCCTCGATGCGGGCGAGGGATTCGATCTCGTAACCGGGGATGACGGAGCAATCCCCGGCATCGGCGACGCGCAGCTTTTCGAAAACGTTGATGTTGTCGCGGTAAGGGTTAATCGGCCGCAGCATGATCGACATCTGGCGCACAGCATGCGGCGCCATCCGTGCGCCAGTACGGAAGGGCGCGCCGGAATCGGACGGTATGCCCAGGATTGCGGCGTCCAACCCCTCGAGGCTCGTCGCCTGTGGCAGCCGCATGAAGGTCGGGATGCCGCAGAAGCGGGGCGTATCGAGGGAATTCACGGGCAGAACGGACATCGGCGCCTCTTAATCTGGGTCGGAGGAAGTTTCACGCGCTCCAGCGGTGGAGCAGCGTGATCGGCTCACCCCGATATTGCACGGTCCCCTCTGACCGGAAGCCCAGCTTTTGCGCAATACGCAGAGAGACAGCATGCGCGGGTTCGATGATGGCAACCGTCTCGCGGCCCGGCAGGTTCGCGTCCCGCCAGGCGAGGGCGGCCGCTGCCGCTTCGGTCGCATAGCCATGGCCGTGCTGGTCCGGGCTCAGCACCCAGCCCGCTTCGGGTGTGCCAGCGAAGCTCGGCTCGGTTTCCCGACGGTAATCCGCCAGGCCGACCTCGCCGACGAAGTGGCGATCGTCGATTGTCTCGACAACCCAATAGCCGAAACCAAGCGCCTGCCAGTGGCCGATATAGCGCAACAGCCGGCCCCAGACCTCTTCGCCCGTCTGGGGCCGACCGCCGATAAAGCGCGTCACCTGCGGGTCTTGCCATAGGATACGGCTGGTTTCGAAATCCGCCACTCTCGGTAGCCGCAGGCGGAGGCGGGGTGTGAGAAGCTCAGGCGGGGCAGGGCGCGTCATGTCCCCTTATTACCAACGCCGGCGCATCGCGCCACCACCGCCATAGGCGCCACGATTGTAGCCGCCGTACTGCCGGGCGGTCTGATCGCGGTTGAGCTGGCTCCAGTTCTGGCTGCTCGCCGGGCGCTGATAGCCGCCGGACGGCTGGGTGTAGTTTGGGTGGTTCGCCTGCACGCTCTGGCTGGTCGGCCTTTGCGCCTGCTGCCAGGAGCCGTTGTCCCATTTCGACCAGCCGGAACTGGTGTGCTTGTAGGCATTGCCATCCGCCCCGGCATAGACGTTCCCGCTGGAGGTCTTCACTGCCGCCGCATTGTTGCCGCCCGCGCCATGGACGGCCGCCCCTTGCGCGCCGTTGCTGGCGTTGAAGGCGCCGGCGGAGCCGCGCGCATTGCTCGCACTCGCCGTGTTCACCGTGCCGTTCGGCCCGCTGACCGTGCTGGAGCCCCAGCGCCCATAGGCATTGGCGTTCTGCGTTGTGCTGCCGGCGCGGCCGGTCGAGGGGTTGTAGCCATAGCCGTGGGCGGAGGCACTGCCATTGCCCCAGACCGCGCTGCCATGGGCGTAGGCGCCGGTCGATGGATTGTAGCGGGACCCGGCTGCCGCCCCGCCATAGGGACCATAGACGGCCGCACCCCGCGCATAGGTTCCTGTTGATGGATTGTAGCCGTAGCCCGCCGTCGCGGTGCGGCCATAGGCGCCATAAACAGTGCCGGTATTGGCCCAGGCGCCGGTCGCGGTGTTGTAATGGACATTGCCGGCGTAGGTGTACGGATAGGGGTAGTACACTGGCACCCGGCCATAGGCGACGTAGGGCGGGTAGTAATAGCCTGTGCCGAAGGCAAGAATCCCGGCGGTCACGAAACCCATCATATAGCCGGCGGTATAGCCGTAGGTAACGGCGGTCGGCGTCGAGCCGTACACCTGCACATAGGTTACGTTGTAGACCGGGCTGGAGGGCGGGATGGTGTAGATCACCTGTGGCACGGCCGTCGCAAGCGCCCAGGGCCCGCTGGGCGAGGCTGCCACGAACCATGCGCCCTGATAGCAGCAGTAATATTTCCCGGCAGCCAGGATCACCTGATAGGCGGTATTGGTTGCGTATTGCAGCGTCGTACCCGGGATCGGCGCGAATTTCGGTGCCCCGGCATAGGTGACAGTAACCTTGGCCGTGCTGCGAGACAGGGTCGCCTGGGTCGGGATTTGCGCCTTCAGCACCGCGGCCTGGGCCGGCGCCGTGCCGGGGACGGAGGCCAGAAGGTTGCCGTATTCGCCGTCCGGCTCCAGGCGGGAAAAATCGGGAGGCAGGTTGGGCGTCGCGAAGGTCCAGGGCCCGTACAGGCTTTTGGCTGAGAACCAGCGGCCGGAGACGAGGTAATAGAAGGTGCTGGTCGGCGTATAGCGGAACAGCACCGCGCCGGTATTCGTCACGGCCTGCAGGGAGGTCTGCGGCACTGGTTTGAACTGCGGCTGGCCAGCGGTCACGATGATCTCGGCTGGCTTGGTCGAGACGAAGATGGTGGGCGGCGTGCCACTGAAGGGCTTGCCCGGCACGGATTTGCGCAAGGTCGCGAAATTCGCGTCATCGGGGATCTGGCTGAAGGCAGCGGGCAGGGCGCCGGCGGGCTGCCAGGGGCCGGTGTAGCTTTGCGCCACCAGCCAACTGCCATTGTTCAACAGATACCAGGCGCCCCCCTGGGACGGATCCTGAAGCACGTCCCAATTGGTGTTCACGGCATAGGTCAGGCCGGTCTGGCCGATCGGCGCCAAGGTCGGCTCGCCGTCGAACACAACCAGGCTCGCGGGACCGGCGCTGTAGAAGATCTGCGGCGGATCGTTGTTCACGGGCACGGCCGGCGGCGGCTTCTCGCCAAGGCTGAGGAGCACCGTGTTGAGGGGAATGATTTTCGGCGGCATTTTCGCCAGGAAGGCGGTGATGCGGGTTTGCAGCCCGTAGGCCTGGCTGGTGTCGAGCGAGGGAAAGCTGGAACTGATCAGGGTCGGCTGCGAAAAGGTGACAATATCCGTCATGGTGTCGACCGTCGTGGCGCCGGAAAACTCGATGGTGCCGAGGATCGGCGTCTTGCCGCCGGCGGGCTGGATTTCAATCGCGGCACGGGCGCGCAAGGTCTTGCGGTCCGGCCAGGCAATCGCCTGCGGTTCATAGATCGTGATCACGTTGCCGTTCGCCGTGATCCGGTGCGGCCAGGGGGCGATGGGCGTGGCCCCGGCGGGCGGCGCGGCCGCAAAACCCGGCCCGGCCCAGAGTGCCACGGGCGCCGCGAGAAGGGTGGCGGAAAGAAGGGAACGCCGCTGCATCACCAAGTTACACCTTCTAATCTTTTGTTTTTGCAACGATAACGGCTACGTGGCTAGCAGGCAACCCAAGAAGGGCTACATCCCGCTCTTGCATGACAGACCGTCCACGCCCGGCCAATTCCGGATCTTCCCCGGCATGCCGATCGGAGATTAGGTTGAACCATGCGCAAGGTTCTCGACTTACTCCCCGACGGCTTCACTTTGGCGATCGTGGCGACCGTCGCCTTCGCCTCCTTCCTGCCGTGCTACGGGGAAGGTGCCACGATCTTCCATTGGCTGACCACCATCGCCATCGCGATCATGTTCTTCATGCAGGGCGCGCGCCTCTCGCGCGAGGCCATCATCGCCGGCATCGGCCATTGGCGGCTGCATCTGACCATCCTGGCCTCGACCTTTGTGCTCTTCCCGGTCCTGGGCTTCGGTTTCGAGGCGCTCTTCCCGCATGCCATCAGCCACGCGACGCTGATCGGCCTGCTCTATATCTGCCTGCTGCCCTCCACCGTGCAGTCCTCCATCGCCTTCACCTCCATCGCCCACGGCAATGTCCCGGCGGCCATCTGCTCGGCGACCTTTTCGACCCTGCTCGGGGTGATCGTGACACCGATCATGGCAAGTCTTCTGCTCCGCACCCATGGCGGCGGCGGCGGGCTGGAAAGCATCGGCTCGATCTTCCTCGAACTGCTGCTGCCCTTCGTGCTTGGCCAGCTGCTGCGGCCCTGGATCGGCGGCTGGGCCAACCGCAACAAGCACATCCTGAAGTTCACGGACCGCGGCTCAATCATTCTCGTGGTCTACACGGCTTTCAGCGGCGCGGTAATCGACGGGCTCTGGCACAAGCTGCCCCTGTCCGGCTTCGCGGAAATCATCGTCGCAAACGCCGTTCTGCTCGCCGTCGTCCTCGTCATCACGACCTTCGGCAGCCGGCTGCTCGGCTTCGGCAAGGCGGAGGAGATCGCCATCGTCTTCTGCGGCTCCAAGAAGAGTGCCGCGACCGGCGTGCCGATGGCGAATGTTCTGTTCGGTGCTTCTACGGTCGGGCTCATCGTCCTCCCCCTCATCATCTTCCATCAGATGCAGCTCATGGTCTGCGCGGTACTCGCCAAGCGCTATGCCCGTCAGCATGAGGCGGCGCTCGCCGCGCACGGCGCGCCGGCGCCGGCGGAATGAGCGAGCCAGACTGGCTGCTTTGGGCGCGGGAAATCCAGGCCACGGCGCAGACCGGTCTCGCCTTCACGAAGGACCCCTATGACCGGGAACGCTATGAGGCGCTAACCCAGCTGGCGGCGCGCATGCTCGCGGCCCGCACGGATGGTGCAGCGGAAGGCTTCGCGGCGCTCTTCGCGGCGCAAGCGGGCTACGCCACGCCCAAGATCGACGTACGCGGCGCGGTATTCGACAGCGCGGGCCGCATCCTCATGGTGCGCGAGGTCATGGACCACAACCGCTGGACGCTGCCCGGCGGCTGGGCGGATGTCAGCCAGACGCCCGCCGAAAGCGCGGTGCGGGAGGTTTTCGAGGAGACGGGTTTCCGTACCCGTGCGGTGAAGCTCGCCGCGATCTGGGACCATGCGGCCCAGGGCCACCAGCCGCCCAGCCTCTATTCCATCGTCAAGCACTTCTTCCTCTGCGAAATGACCGGAGGGCAGGCGCAGACAAGCCTCGAAACATCGGAAGTGCGCTTTTTCGCGGAAGGCGAGATCCCGCAGGATCTCTCCCTGGGCCGCATCCTGCCCCGCCAGATCGCGCGCATGTTCGCGCATTGGCGGGACCGGACGCTACCGACTGACTTCGACTGAGCCTCGGCGCCCGGAGACTCAGGGCGAAACCGGCTCCTCGTCGCCAAGCGGCGGCGCCTCCTCAACGTCGCGACGGGTGACGGTGAGATAGGCGACGAAGACCATGATCAGCAGCGTGAGCAAAAGCGCCACAGGCAGGGTGCCGGCATCGAGGCCGCCCTTGGCATGCGGCTTGGCGACCCAATCGGCGAAGGAGGCACCGAGCGGGCGGGTCATCACATAGGCGAACCAGAAAGCGAAAATCTCGTTCAAGCCCAGAAAGCGAAAGCCGAGGGCGGGCGCGACAAAGAGGGCGGCAAAGAGGAAGCCCGAATCGAGGTTGCCAAGATGCAGGGTGCCGGCGGTCATGTCTCCGGCGGCGGTGCCGAAGGCGAAGCTGATGAAGACGGTGGCCCAGTAGAAATATTCGCGGCGCGGGCTGCGGATGCCGTGCATGTCGAGCGATCCCTCACGCCAATACCAAAGCAGCAGGACGAGACAGAGCGCCACGCCGTAAAGCGCCGTGGCGGTGAGGTGGGACAGCCCGATCTTGTGAACGGCGTCGGCGGCCATGGTGCCGAAGACGCTGACCATGGCGACCAGAAGCCAATAGGCCCAGGCGACGTAGCGATCCGCGCGGAGTTGCAGGACCAGGGCCAGAACCAGTCCGACCGCGCCCAGCGCAACGGCGGCGATGGGCGCCATGCGGTGCATCATGGCATCGGAGGCTGCTTCGCCCATGGCGGTGGTGAGCAGCTTGATTACCCAGAAATAGGCAGTGATCAGAGGCACTTTCGACCAGGGAAAGCGTTCGGGCGCGCCGGTTGACGTTTGCGGGTGTGTCTGCATCGGGACTCTTCTCGGTTAATCGGCCCTGCTTTGCCGATCCAACTTGGCACAAACCTTACAAGACCCGAGGAGCGGCAATGCCGCGAGGGTCAGGGCCGAACAAGCGTCTTGAGCTTGTCGCTCTCGCCCCGCACCAGGCGCTCATAGGCGCCGGGCACCGCTTCCAGCCCGATCGGGTCCTCGACAAGCGCTGTCAGTTGCGCGGCGAGGCGCGGCAGCAGGGAAAGAGCCTCCGTCTGTTCGCCACCAAAGACGCTGCAACCCCTGATATCGAGCGCGCGCTCAACGATCAGATTGGGGTCGAGCGTGCCTTCGCCGTGGAAAATGCCGACGAGGGCGATGCGTCCGCCATGGGCTGTGGTCTTCAGCAGGACACGCAGCACATCGAGCGAGCCTGTGGCATCCAGGCAGAAGCGTGGGGCCTGACCGCCGCAGGCAGCTGCGATTGCTGCCGGGTCGAGCGGGACCGTCTGCGTGCCGACGACGTCGGCAAGCAACGCGGCGCGGGCAGCATTGCGCTCGGCGAGCAGGATAGGGCCGAAACCGTGTTCGGCGAGCAGCAGCGCCGTCAGCCCGCCGATGGTGCCGCCGCCCGCCACCAAGACCGGCTGGCTATGCACGGGGGCGAGCCGGCGCAGGGCGTGGAGCGCGACCGCCAGCGGTTCGCTCATCGCCGCGATCTCGGGTGCCAGGCCGGGCGGCGCTTTCAACAGGCCGGACGCAGGAAGGATCACCTGTTCCGCGAAACCGCCGTCGCAGACTTCTCCAACGAAGCCGAGTTTTGAGCAGTGGTTGAACCGGCCCTCGGCACAGGCTGGGCAGGTGCCGCAGGGCACTCGGCTGTCTGCCACGGCCAGATCGCCCGGGGCAAAGCCGGACACGCCAGGCCCGACCGACAGAACCTCGCCGGCGAGCTCATGGCCGGGCGTCACCGGCAGCTGCGCCACCCACCTGCCGGTGCGGTAATTGTGCAAGTCCGAGCCACAGATGCCGGCCGCCTTCACACGTAGCAGCACCTCGCCAGGCCCAGGTGCGCCGGGCGGCGCGATCTCCTCCAGCCGGAGGTCAAGGGGTTTGTGGAAGCGAATGGCGCGCATGGTGTGTCCCCTGAATTCAAGCGGGGTGAAGCTTAGCTGCATCCTGGCGGATGGCGAGGGGGGCGCTGGTGCCTCTCTACCATTCAGGGGCGAGGCCGGCTTCTGCGAACGCGCCCTCTCTGCTGCCCGCCACCGGGCTTCAGAGGCTCTCCGCCCGCCAGACGCAGAACTTCGCGGCGCCGAATTCCCTTTCCGCGAGCAGCGGGCTGTCCACCGGCCGCGGCTCGTCGGAACCAACCTCGGCCACGATCAGCGCCCCGGGCGCAATCCAGCCCGTAGCACCGAGCGCCGTCAGCGCCATGGGCACCAGCGCGCGTCCATAGGGCGGGTCGAGAAAAATCACCCCGCAGGGTTTTCCGCGCGGCGGTGTGCGGGCGTCCGCCGCGATCACCTCCGCCAGGCTCTCGGCGCGGCAGGCGGCGATATTGGCGCGCAGTGCGGCCAAAGCTGGCCGCCCGTTCTCGATAAAGGTCGCGCGCGCGGCACCGCGGGAGAGCGCCTCGAGACCCATTGCCCCGGTGCCGGCGAAGACATCCAGCACCTGGGCGTCGCGCACGGCCCCTTCGGCCCAGGGGCTGTGCATCAGCATGTCGAACAGCGCCTGGCGCGCGCGGTCGGCGGTCGGGCGGGTGTCGGCGCCGGCCGGCGCCGCGAGCGTCCGGCCGCGCCAACGCCCGGCGATGATCCTCACGGTTTCGGCGCGCGGTGTTTCGGCTCGACCTTGGGCAGCTGCTCGCGCAGGATTTTCATCGGGACCTCTTCTGCCGCACCTTTCGGCAGCACGCCGAGCTGGAAGGGGCCGTAGGCGACGCGGATGAGGCGCGAGGTTTGCAGGCCGAGATGCGCCATGACGCGGCGGACCTCACGGTTGCGGCCCTCGCGCAGGCTGACGGAGATCCAGGCATTGTCGCCCTTGCGGCTGTCGAGACCGGCCTCGATCGGCCCATAGCGCTCGCCTTCGACGGTGACGCCTTTGGCCAGGGCGGCGAGCGCCTTCTCGTCGACAAAGCCGTTCACACGCACGCGGTAGCGCCGCACCCAGCCGGTCTCCGGCCGTTCCAGCCGGCGAGCAAGTTCGCCGTCATTGGTCAGGAGCAGCAGGCCCTCGCTGTTGAGATCGAGCCGGCCGATGGAGATCAGCCGTGGCAGGCCCGGGGGCAGTTTCTCGAAGACGGTCGGGCGGCCTTCGGGGTCCTTATGCGTCGTCACCAGCCCGGCCGGCTTGTGGTAGCGCAGAAGGCGCGTGCGGGCGGCGTTTTCGATGACCTTTCCGTCCACCTGCACGATGTCGCCATCGGTCACGAAACTCGCCGGGTGCTGCAGGACCTGGCCGTTGAGCTTGACGCGGCCCTCCTCGATCATGCGCTCGATATCCCGGCGGGAGGCGACACCCGCGCGCGCCGCCCATTTGGCGATGCGCTCGCCGCGGCCGCCGCTGTCTTCCCCGTTGCTGTCTTCCTCGGTCATCGGCAGGCTTTCACGAAAGCGTCGAAGATCCGGGCATCACCCGGATCGGTATGGAATTCCGGGTGCCACTGCACGCCAAGGCAGAAACGATAGCGTGGATCCTCGATGCCCTCGATCACCCCGTCGGGGGCCACGGCATTCACCGCCACGCCGGTGCCGGCCGTCCGCACGGCCTGGTGGTGAGAGGTGTTGACCATCATCTCGGCCGCCCCGGTGATGCGGGCGAGGAGGCTGCCGGGGGTGACGGAGACAGGATGGCCCGGCTCGTCGTGCCGGGTCTTCTGCTCATGGGCGAGGGCCGCGGGAAAGCTTTCCGGAATGTGCTGGACCAGCGTGCCACCGAGGGCGACTGCCATCAGTTGCTCGCCGCCGCAGATGCCCAGCACCGGCAGGTCGCGCACCAGTGCGCCGCGCAGCAAGGCAAGCTCGGCCGCCGTGCGCCCGGCTTTGAGCGACACCGTCTCGTGCATCGCGCTGTCGCCATACATCGACGGGTCGATGTCGAAGGCGCCCCCGGTCACGACAAGGCCGGCGATCCGGTCCAGCCAGTCCTCGGCGAGCGCCGGATCATGCGGCAGGGCGACAGGCAGGCCTCCGGCTTCGGCCACGGCGGAAGCGTAGTTCTGGCGGATGGCATACCAGGGGTAGCGGGACCAGCCGCCCGGCTCCTCACTGTCGAGCGTTATGCCGATGAGCGGGCGGCTCACGCGCCGAACTCTTCCAGCAGCAGCGCGATCTTGCGGAAGGCGACGGAGACCTCGGAATGCGTCGGCACCAGTTCGGCGATACGCATCCCAGCTTCATGCCGGGGGCCGATGAGGTCGCGCAGCGTCTCAAGATAGGGGGCGAGGGCGGCGCGGTCCGGCAGCTCGGCGCGGTCGCCCGCCTCGTCCATCGCGACGATGAGGTCGCTGAAACTGCGCAGCCAGGCGAAGCGGGGGTCCTGCATCACCGCCGTCAGCAGCTTATACGGATTGCCGCCGAGGCCGGTCGCCTGCGCCTCCGCCTGGATGAGGGCGCGGTGGAGATCCATGATCGCGTGGCTCAGAGGCCGCTGGATGGTGCTCGGGGTCGGTTTGTCGGGTCTTCTTGCCATAGGCTGCTGATGGCATGAGATCGCCCCTCCGGTCCACTGGACGGAACGATTGCCAGGAGACAAGAAGCCGCATGACCTCGCCCCAAACCCCCATGGATCTGGCCTTGGCCCAGGCGCGCGCCGCGGCGGCCCGTGGCGAGGTGCCGGTGGGTGCCGTCCTGCTGGACGAAAGTGGGGCGGTGCTGGCGCTCGCCGGCAACCAGGCGGAGGCCGATCACGATGCCTCGGCCCATGCCGAGCTTTTGGTCCTTCGCGAAGCCGCGCGGCTCAGGGCGTCGCCGCGCCTGCCCGATTGCACGCTGGTGGTGACGCTGGAACCCTGCCCGATGTGCGCGGCGGCGATCAGCGCCTTCCGGATCAAGAGGCTTGTCTTCGGTGCCTATGATCCGAAGGGCGGCGGGGTGGACCATGGCGCCCGCATCTTTGCCGCCTCCTCCTGCCACCACGCGCCAGAGGTGGTGGGGGGCGTGCGGGAGACGGAATGCGCGGCGTTGCTGCGGGATTTCTTCCGCGAGCGGCGGTAATTCAGTCTCCCGGTGCCCTGTGCTCGGCTTCCGCCAAGGCCGCAAGCTGCTCAGCGACCGCGGCCCAGCCCTGCTCGAAGCCCATCGCCTTGTGCTGGTCGTAGGCTTCCCTGGTCCAGTGCCGTGCGCTGCCGGTGTAGCGGGTCTTCCCGCCCTCGTCGGCGAACTCCATGATACCCACCATAAACGCGCTCCGCGGATGCCAGCCCGCGGCAAAGGCGTCGGTGAAGACGAAACGCTTGCCGGGCGACACTTCGAGGAACACGCCTTCATGCGGCATCTCCTCGCCGTTCGGCCCGCGCATCACCACGACCGAGCGCCCGCCGGCGCGCCAGTCCTGCTCGATGATCTCCACCGTCCAGGGCTTCGGGCACCACCATTCTGCCAAGCGTTGGGTGGCGATCTTCCAGACGGTCTCCACGGGTGCATCGATCACGCGGGTTACCGAGAGTTCAAGGCTGTCGCTGGTCATGATTGATCTCAATCCTGATCTGGGGCGCCGAGTGGGAAGAACGGTCGATAGGGGCGGGCGTCGTCGACGCAGCGGGCAAAGGAGGGTCGTGCCAGCAAGCGGGCTCGATAGGCCTTCAGAACGGTAAAATCCTCGCTGATCGGCTGCACCCAGTCTGCGTAGAACAAGGCAGGAGCCGCCGCCGCATCGGCCAGTGTGAACGCATCGCCGGCCGCCCACCGGCGCCCCGCCAAAGCCTGGTCGAGCCAAGCGTAGATGGTATCAAGTGCGACCCGGGCCTGTGAGGCACCGTAGGGGTCCCGCGCGTCCTCTGGGCGGCACGCATTGAACACGATCGTCTGCACGGGGTTCATCACATGGTTGTCGAATACCCGATCAAGCATCCGAACGGGCACCGCGGCTTTCGCGTCAGCCGGGATCAGCGCCACCGGGCCGGCATGAAACGCGGCAAGGTGTTCGATGATCGCAGTGGTCTCAAACACCGTAGTCCCGCCATCGACAAGCAACGGGAATCGGCGCATCGGCCACCGCCGCGCCAACTCCGCGATGTTCTCCGGTCGATCCGGATCAAGTATCCGGAAGTCGAACGGCGTCTCGTTCTCGTACAGCGCAATCAGCGCTTTCATGGTGTAGGACGAAAACGGGTGGCCAAAGAGCTGCAGGGTCATGAGGCTGGCGCGCCGGACCGCGCGCGTTCGATCGCGGCAATGTCGATCTTCGTCATACGCATCATGGCTTCCATCGCGCGCTTCGCCGCTTTCCTGTCAGGATCAGCCATGGCGCTCATCAGCGCGCGTGGCGTGATCTGCCAGGACAAGCCGAACTTGTCCTTGCACCAGCCACATTGCGACTCCTGGCCACCATTTCCAACAATCGCGTTCCAGTAACGATCCGTCTCTTCCTGAGTGTCGGTGTAGACCTGGAAACTGACGGCCTCGTTGAACTTGAACGTCGGGCCGCCGTTCAGGCCAAGGAACGGCATGCCCAGCACGGTAAACTCAACGGTTAGTTCGTCACCCTGCTTGCCCGCTGGATAATCTGATGGTGCCGCGTAGCGGGTACCAACATGGCTGTCAGGAAAGATTGCTGCGTAGAATTCGGCCGCTTCGTGCGCCTTGCCATGGTCAAACCACAAGCAGGTCGCCATTCTCTTCTGTGTCACCTCGGAGCCCCCTCTGCGCTACGCGTTAGCCGTGTCAAAAATCGGCGTGAAGCCACCGAAAATTGCCAAAGGACCATTCCAGGCCGGCGGCATCTCGCGCATCCGCGGGTCCTGCATCAGCGCGCCCATGCCTGAGTCGCGGGTTGGTTTATCGGGCCATTCGATCCAGCCGAAGATAACCGTCTCACCATCCTTCGCCTGTACCGCGCGCTTGAAATCCGTGACCTTTCCGTCGGGGACATCGGCGCCCCAGCCTTCGACAATGCGCAGGGCACCTTTTTCCTGAAACAGCCCGGCGGCCTTCGTGGCATGATCAACGAAGCCCTGACGATTGCCGTTCGGAACACTGGCGACCACACTGTCAACATAGCCAAGGCGGCCGCCTCCCTTCGTGTCGAGGCTTACCTCAAAGCCACCGTAGATCATTCGCTTTCCGTCGAATGGCAGCGCACCGTCCGGCTTCATGCGGTCCTCCGCCATCATCTTCGCAGTTCCTGCCTCGCAGGCTGCCTTGTCTCGCCACCAGACCCAGGACAATACGACCGTCTCATCGTCCTTTGCCTGAACGGCTTTCTTAAAGTCGGTGACCTTGCCATCCATCACGTCCTCGCCCCAGCATGCGACGGTACGCAGGGCGCCGTATTCGGCGAAGATCGCCGACACCCTCTTCGTTCCGTCGAGATAGGCCGGTTTGTTGCCGGTCTTCACCGGAATCACGAATCCCTGAAAATACATTGTGGTTTCCTTCCCTTTTTTATTTGAGCAGGCAGGATCAGGCAGGTGCCTTCGCGTCGAAAGTTGCCATGTGATCGTTCATGGCCTTCCGGTGCGCCGGCCTGCTTTGCCCGCGCGCGACATAGGCGGCAAGACGCGGGAAGTCGTTCAGCAGGCCGGTGCCGCGTAGCCCACCCAGCACCGAGATCATCATCAGGTCGCCGACCGTGAAGGCATCGCCATCCAGCCAAAACTTCTCGCCGAGTGCCGCCTCGAGGTCGCCGAGCCGTGTCTTCAGGTCGCTGACGACCTTGACGTGGCGCGCCTTGGACCATTCGCGATCCGCTTCGAAGATGTCGTTGGTGGCGAGTGCCATCACGTAAGGCTCGACGGAATTCAGTGCCGCTGCCACCCATTGCAGCGCGCGTACCCGCCCGGCGGGGTCTTCAGGAATAAGCTTGCCGGCGCATTCGGCGATGCGCAGGACGATTGCTCCGGATTCGAAGATTGCAACCTCATCGTCCTGGTAGGTTGGTACCTGGCCGAAGGGCTGCAAGCGGCGGTGTTCCGGGCATTTTGAATCGCTGATCAGATTGACTGCATAGGGCTGGCCGACTTCTTCGAAGGCCCAGCGCGGCCGCATATCGCGGACAAAGCCGCGGGCGAATTCCGGTACCCAGCCGAAGGTGGTGATCGTTGGAAGCACATCACTCTCCCGATTGCTGTTACGAAGCGGGCAGTCATGTCCTGTTGAAATACAAACGGCCGACTACATCAGCGCCCGTTGTGGTCCATCGTTGGCAAACTGCCGCTCCAGTTTGTCGAGCGCGCCGATCCAGCCCTTCTTGTGACTGTCCCGCGATACTTCAGTCTGCAGGCGGGAATGTGTGAAGGTCAGCTCAGTCCCTGTATCGATCGGTCGGAGATCGATTTCGACACGGGACTCTTCGCCCGCCTCCTGCGCTTCGCCTCCCTCCGTCCAGCGCCAGGTCATGGCCAGACGGGTTGGCTTGGCGACTTCGGTATACTCGCCCGTGCTTTCATGCTCGCGCCCGTCGAGCATGCGGAACCGCACGCGGAAGTGCCCGCCCACCCGGACATCGGTTTCCGCAGCAAGCACCGGTCCGTCGTCGGGGCCCCACCAGCCGGCGATGCCGTCCGGCGTCGTCAAGGCATCGAAGACGATCGAGGGGCGGGCCGCGATGCGGCGCACCAGGGTCAGGCTCGTCATGGCGTGTCCTCCTGCGTCTGTATCGCGCTGGCCTTGGCATCCTCTGCCTCGGCATAGGCTGCGAGCCGGTCGAGGCGTGCCGACCAGAACCGCTCATAACGGCGAAGCCATTTCATGGCCTCTTCCATGGGCTCAGGCGCGAGACGCACTGCGACGGTGCGCCCACTTTTCGACCGCGCGATAAGCCCCGCGCTGTCCAGTACATCAAGGTGCTTCATCACCGCCGGAAGCTTGATCGCGAAGGGGCGCGCCAGCTCGCCGATCGACAGGCTGCCCTCCTGCTCAAGACGACCCAGGATGGCCCGCCGCGTCGGGTCAACGAGCGCCGCGAATGTCCGGTCGAGTTGCGAGCCCTGAAACTTCGCCATGTAGTGAAGTATCAGGAAGCGAGCCGAACCTGTCAAGGGTGGCAGGTGGAGGCGCGTGCCGGGCGCCTTCACGTCCTGGAGTGTCGGTGGCTTCTCTACGCTGTCGCGGTTCGCGGCGTAGAATCCGTCACCCTTCGGCGAAGCAGACGCGGTTGCGACCGGTGCGCTTCGCCTCGTAGAGCGCGCGATCCGCCCGTGACAGGACCCCCTCGATGCTGCGCTCCTCGCGCGCCGCCATGGCGCCGCCAACGCAGACGCCGATCGGCACGGCCAGTTCCAGTTCCGCGAAGACCAGCGGGCGTTCGGTAACGGCAAGGCGCAAACGTTCGGCAATGGCCACGGCGGCCGGGCGGTCGCAGCCTGGTAGCAGAACGCCGAATTCCTCGCCGCCGAGCCGGGCCAGGTGCTGTCCGTCCTGCAATTCCGCATGGCAGCGGGACGCGACCTCCACCAGCGCCTCATCTCCGATCTTGTGGCCGAAGCGGTCGTTGAGGCTCTTGAAGTGGTCGATGTCGAGCATGAGACCGGCCAGGGGGTGCCGGCCCGCGCGGAGCAGGGCTTCACCCTCCGCCAGGAACGAGCGGCGATTGCCTTTGCCGGTCAGGGAATCCGTGAAGGCGAGGCGGTGCATTTCGGCGACGAGGTGTGCACGCACCGAAACGTCGGTGTTGAGATAGATGTAGTGGTCGCCGATCTTGCGGATATGGAATTCGATCACCTTCGTCTCGCCGTTCTTGCAGGTCAGCCGGCGTTCGATGACCGGGATTTCGCTGCCCGTTGCGTCCGCATGCGCGAGCTTTTCGGACCAGTCCCGCCGAACCATTTCCCGCTCAGCCGGATCCGGATAGCAACAGCGGAACCAGTCATCGAGATCGGCGATGTCTTCGAGCGTATAGCCGAGCATCTCCGTGAAGCGTCCATTGATGTAGAGCGTGCGGTGCTGAGCGTCGTCGATCTGCACGCCGATCGGCAGAAGCTCGAAGAGTTCGGGGATCGAGGCACCGAGGAACTCCTGGTTGAGGTCCTCCAGGTTGACCAGCGGGCGCGTCAGGCCAGTCTGCATCGGAACTCACTTTTGGTGGATTGGTCTGTCGGGCGAGGCGGCCTTACCGCGCATGGAAAATCGACTATGCGCGGTCAGGGGCGCAGCAGGCAAGAGACTCCTGGGAATCAAAAGGTTTTCGCAGCTTTCTGCCCGCGAAACACTCCCATGTCGGGGAAGATCTCACAAACAGGTGAACTTTGACAAACAATAATGGAGATCAAGTCTCGAAGTCGCATCAAACAGTTCAACGCAACCGGAGAAGGAGGCGAAATCAACAAAACTGAGGTTTCTTGATCAATTCAACAATGTCGACCGATCTACATTCTCATGACGGGCGGCAGGCTGGCGAGCAACCCGGCGGCGAGGATGACCAGGAACCCCAGGACCAGTTCTGCCGCAATGCCACGCAGCAACAGGCGGCGGCCGTGCCCGGCCTGCTCGGCTGACTGCAGCCGAGGTGTGGCCACGAAACGATTGAAGCTGGCGGCGGTGAGCAACAGGGTGAAGAGCGTTGCCTTGATCAGCGCCGTCCAGCCATAGGCGGTGCCGATCAGATTGGCCGGCGTCTCGATCATGACGAGACCCTGGATCAGGGCGCTTACGGCGAGCAGCAGCACCGCAACCTGGCCCATGGGCGAGAAACGGTGGCACAGGGCCGCCGCCGCATCGGGCGGCGCACGGGAGATGAGGCCTAGGAAGGCGGGAAGTCCGCCGAGCCAGGCACCGCCGGCCAGCAGATGCAGGCAGGCGATGGCGAGCAGCCCGTCATTGCCCATGGCAAAGGCGTGGCCGTGACAGGCCTGGAGCATCACAACGAGGGCGGAGGCGCCGACAAGCCCGGCCTGTGCCGCTATGCCCCAAGAAGAGGCGCAGACGATCGCGACCAGCAAGGCCAGGCATTGCGCTGTTACGACATGGCCGAAGCTGGTGTCGTGGAGCACGATGCCGGTGGCGGCGATCGTGTCATGGAGGCTCGTCGCATCGGCAAGTGAACGCGCGGTGAAGACGAGCCAGAGGGCGAGGGACAGGAGCGCCGCGCCGCCGGCCGCCCAGGTCACGCGCCGCAACCTGCGGCGGGCCTCCGCCGCCATCGCCTGCGGCATGAAAGCGAGGCCCGCGGGCGCCACCCATAGCCGCAGCACTGCCGTTCCGAACAAACCGAGGCAGCAGAGGTCCGATAGTCCCCGCAGCAGAACGAGGCCGATGCCGCCGCTATCCGAGAGATCGAAGGGCGGCATCAGCCTGGCGCTGCCTTACTTCGCCACGGTGAAGCTGTAGCTGCCGTGGGTCTTGTGCGTGTCGGTATCCGTCGCGTGCCAGTGGACCGTATATGTCCCAGGAGCCAGCGGCTTGAGACCGACGCTCAGATGATGCGGATCGGTGGCGGAAACCTTGGCATGGCCCTCATCCACGCGCGCACCGTGCGCGTTCGTGACGGTGACGCCCGTGAAATGCGGCTCCAACTCGTCGTCGAACTCGATCCAGAGACCGGTCGGCGCCGTCGTCACGGTCGCGCCCTTGGGCGGGGACTCCTTCTGCGGATAGGCATGGGCGAAGGCCGCGCCCTGTCCCATCCAGGTCAGCGCCGCTGCCGCCATGATCATGCGTTTCATCATCGCTCTATCCTTCCGGTGAGGCCCAGCTTGCGGGCGGAGGCGCAAGCTGCACCCAAACCTTGCCATGTGGCAAGGTCGCCTCAGCCTCCATCGAAGCCGGTCAGGACATTGACCGCGTTGACGCCGATTTCAGCGACGGCATAGCCGCCCTCCATCACGAAAAGTGTCGGCAGGCCAAGCGCCGCGATCCTCGCCCCCATGCGGGTAAAGTGCTCGTGGTCCAGCTTGAACTGGGAGATCGGGTCGTTCCGGTAGGTATCGACGCCGAGCGAGACGAGCAGCACATCCGGCGCGTATTGGGCGATGCGCTGGCATCCGGCATCGAGGGCGGCCGACCACGCGGCCCATTCCGTGCCCCAGGGCAGCGGCAGGTTCAGGTTGTAGCCCTCGCCGGGCCCCGCGCCGGGCTCGTCGGCGAAGCCCAGCAGGTAAGGATATTCCTGGTCCGGGGTGGCGTGGATATTGACCAGCAGCACGTCGTCTCGATGGTAGAATATTTGCTGCGTGCCGTTGCCGTGGTGGTAATCGACATCGAGAATGGCGACCCGCTTGGCACCCTGGTCCAGCAAATACTGCGCGGCGATGGCGGCGTTGTTGAGGAAGCAATAGCCGCCGTAATGGTCAGACCCGGCATGATGGCCGGGTGGCCGGCACAGGGCGAACATGCTTCTCGCCCCTTCGGAAATCGCTTTCGCGCCGGTGAGTGCGACATGGGCCGAGCTTTCGATCGCCTGCCAACTGGTCTCGGTCAGCGGCGTGCCGGCATCGAAGCAGAACCAGGCGAGGCGGCCTTCCAGGGTCTCGGGCACGCGGTCGGCGCGGAAGCCGCGGGTGAAGAACGTGAACGGAAAGGCGCCCCCTTTCCGGCCGGCTGCCTTCCATTCGGCGGCACCGTTTCGCAGCAGTTCCACCATGCGCGGATCGTGGATACGGGTCAGGTGATCAGGCGGGAAGGAGAGGGGAGCGCGAACGGGGCCGAGGCCCACCTCTTGCGCGCGGCGCAGGATGATGTCGGCGCGCTCCGGCTTTTCGAATGCCGGAACGAATTCGCCGGAATTGAGTTCGCCCGGGCTCGCGTGCAGCGCATGGTCAGGCGAAAAGATGACGTCCATGAAAAACTCCCCCGGAGATGGCCCCGGGGGAGTTCTGGGTTATTTCCGGATCAAGGTCCAGATACGGTCGAAATCCTTGGTCGCCTTGGCGTCGCAGCCCGGCGAGAAGACGATCTTGTAGTCCGACGGCGGGTTGAACTCGGGCGAAGCGGCCATCGCCGGCTGCAGATACTTGTTCGACCCTGAAACGGCGTTCTGGTAGCCCGCGAAGTTGCTTTCGATCGCGGCGTTCTCGGGGTCCATCATGAAGTTGATGAACTTCTTCGCGTTCTCGACGTCCGGCGCGCCCTTGGGGATGGCGAGATTGTCCATCCAGCCGATGCCGCCTTCCTTGGCGAAGACATACTTCAGTGTGGGCTTGGCCACGCGCGCGCGCATCGCGTCACCCGACCACTGCTCGCTCATCGTTACTTCACCCGAAGTCAGGCGGTCGATGATGCCGTCCGAGTTGTAGAGCTTCACGAAGGGCTTCTGCGCCTCGAGCAGCGCCAGCGTCGCCTTCAGGTCGGACGGGTCGGTGTCGCAGGGCGGATGGCCGAGATAAAGGAGAGCCAGGTTAATGACCTCGCTGGGCGAGCCGAACATGCCAACCTGACCCTTGAAGACCGCCGGCGGCTTGAAGAGCGTGCCGAGGCTGTCGACCGGTCCGGGATAGACCTTGGTGTCATAGGTGAAGGAGGTCGTGCCCCACTGCCAGGGAACCGTGTATTCGGCGGTCGGATCCCAGTCGCGCTTCTGCCAGCGCGGCTCCAGATTGTGGAAGTTCGGCATCGACGCGGCGTCGACCTTCACGAGCAGGTTCTGCTGCTCGAAGATCTTCACGAAGTCGTCGGAGACGACGACGAGGTCGTAGCCGGTGGTGCCGGCCTTGAGCTTGGCGAGCAGGGTCTCGTTCGAATCATAGGTATCGAGCGTGACCTTGATGCCGGTTTCCTTGGTGAACTTCTTGAGGAGGTCCGGCGCGGTATAGTCGGTCCAGTTGAAGATATGCAGCACCCCGGCATCCGCCGCATGGGCGGGCTGGGCGAGCGGCGCCGCGCCAAGGGCCGCGAGCCCCAGGCCGAACGCCGTCAGGGCGTGTTTCGCTTTCATGAAGAAACTCCTCCGGTTTTTTGAAGTTCAGGACGTGGCCGGTGCAGGGGCCTGGGCCGGGTTTGTTGCCTGGGCGGCGGCGCCTGCCTCGTTGGGACGGCTGATCACGAATGCGACGAGAGCGAGCGCCGCGGAGATGACCAGCAGGATGGCCGAAATCGCATTCACCTCCGGCGTCACGCCCAGGCGCATCATGCCGTAGACATAGACGGGAAGGGTCGTGCTGCCCGCGCTGCTCACCATGAAGCTGATGAGGAAGTCGTCGAGCGAGGTGACGAAGGCGAGAATGGCGCCAGCCATGATGCCGGGCACCATGAGCGGCAGGGTGATGCGGCGGAAAATCAGCCATTCGTTCGCGTAGAGGTCGCGCCCGGCGTCTTCATAGACGTTGCCGATGGTGTTCAACCGCGCCTGGATCGGCAGCATGGCGAAGGGAATGCAGAAAACCGTGTGCGCGAGCACGAGGTTGAGCACGCCGTAATGGAAGCCGATCGACGAGAAGAAGATGAGGGTCGTGATCGCGGTCACGATTTCGGGCACCACGAGCGGCATCATGACCAGGCTCATGGCGGCCGATTCGCCCTTGAAGCGTCCGCCACGCTCGAAGCCGAGGGCGGCGGCCATGGCGATGACCGTGGAGCAGATCGTCGCCAGCACACCCACGATGACGCTGACCCAAGCCGCGTGGCGAATGTCGCCATTATGGGCGACGCGCGTGAACCAGTGCAGGCTGAAACCGGTCCAGACAGTCACGAAGCGATTGGCATTGAAGGAATAGATGACGAGGATCGCGAGCGGAAAATAGAGGAACAGCATCACGAAGGCGGTGAAGCTGCCGAAACCCGGATTGTGCCGCCAATCGAAGGGACGGATTTTGCGGCGTGCCGCAGTCTTCATGTTCGTGGTCTTCACGCTTGCGGTCGCACTCATGCCTGCGCTCCCGCCCGGGCTTTGTTGCGTTTGCTCTGCCAGATGAGGGAGGCGACCACGGCGAAGGTCACGAGCATCGACAGGGCCGCGCCGAAGGGCCAGTTGCGGGATGACGTGAACTGCATTTCGATCAGACTGCCGATGAGAAGCTGCTTGCCGCCGCCGAGCAGGTCGGGCTGCAGGAAGGAGCCGAGGGCCGGGGCGAAGACGAGGACGGTGCCGGCCGCGATGCCGGGCTTGGTGAGCGGCCAGATGACGCGGCGAAAGAGCTGCACGCGGTTCGCATAAAGGTCGTACGCCGCTTCGATAAGGCGCGGATCGAGCCGCTCCAGCGTCGCGTAGATCGGCAGCACCATGAAGGGCAGAAAGGTATAGACGAGGCCGAGAAGAACCGACCCCTGGTTGTAGAGCAGCGGCAGGGGATGCGAGATGGCACCCAGCCAGCCGAGGAACTTGTTGACCAGTCCCTCGTCACGCAGAATCAGGATCCAGCAATAGGTGCGGATCAGCGTATTGATCCAGAAAGGAAGAGAAACGAGCGTGAGCAGGATCTTCCGCCTCGTCGGCGACTGGCAGACGATGTACCAGGCGACGGGAAAGCCGATGGCGAGGCTCAGCACCGTGGTCGCGACCGCCAGATAGATCGAGCGGAAGGCGATCCAGAAGTAGTCCGGCATGAAGACCAGACTGCCGTCGAAATCCTGGTCGAACAGCATCTGGACGTAGGCGGCGAAGGTGAAGGGAGACTGCACGCCGCCGTAGGGGTTGGCGGTCATGAAGGAATAGACGAGGGAAATAAGAAGCGGGATGGCCCCGAAGACGAGGATGAAAAGAACCGCGGGTGCGAGCAGCCAGTGGAAGGAGCGAATCTTCGACATGGCCGGTCAGTCCACCAGCTCCCGTTCTGCCTCTCTCGGCCAGGTGAGGCCCACCTCCGTGCCGCTCGGGATCTTCGCGGCTCCGCGCATACGGGCGCGCACGCGGCTGCCGCCTGGAATCGCGATCTCCATGAGCGTGTCCGAGCCCAAGAATGTTGCATTATCAACAATGCCGCGCGTCAATGCCGCCTCGCCGGCGGCGCAGACGGCGACACGCTCGGGGCGGACGGCGACGACGATGCTGGAGGAGCGGCCAAGATTTTCGCCGGGGATGAGGTTCGCCTCACCGATGAAGTCCGCGACGAAGCGGTTGGTCGGGTCGTCGTAGATTTCCTCGGGCGTGCCGACCTGCTGCACCCGGCCGGTGTTCATCACCGCGATGCGGTCGGACATGGCGAGCGCCTCTTCCTGGTCGTGGGTCACGAGGACGAAGGTGATCCCGGTCTCTCGCTGCAGGCGCTTGAGTTCGAACTGCATCTCCTTGCGAAGCTTGAGGTCGAGCGCGGACAGCGGCTCGTCTAGAAGCAGCACCTGGGGGCGCGGGGCGAGCGCACGGGCAAGGGCGACGCGCTGCTGCTGGCCGCCGGAAAGCTGTGCCGGCTTGCGGTTCGAGAAATGCGCGAGCTTCACGAGCGACAGGGTCTCGTGCACGCGCGCGGTGATCTCCGCCTTCTTCCAGCCCAGCATTTCGAGCCCGAAGGCGACGTTCTGCGAAACGGTCAGATGCGGGAAAAGCGCGTAGTTCTGGAAGACCATGTTGACCGGGCGCTCCCGCGGCGGCAGCGGCGCCACATCACGGCCGCGCAGGCGAATCTCACCCACGGTCGGGTGTTCGAAGCCCGCGATCATGCGCAGAAGCGTGGTCTTGCCGCAGCCGGAGGGGCCGAGGAGGGTGAAGAACTCCTTCTCCTCGATATTGATATTGATCGCCTCAAGGGCGCGGTGCCCGGTTTCCGGATCGCCGAAGATCTTTTCGACACCGGCAACTTCGATGAGATGCCGGGCGGAGGGCAGAGGGGTGGCGCCTTGGGCGATCGGTTGGCGGTTTTCGATCAGCACTTCGGAAGGCATCAAGAAAAGTCCCCCTTTAAGGAATGTGATCAGTTTTCATGGCCAGGCGACTCAATGCAAGAGCTTTGCCACCAGAAATCGATCGCCGAGGGCGGGAGAAAATTTCCCAAAGGAGTCTCAGAGGAAGTGAGCGCCGATATCGCGCCGGCAAAATCCTTCCGGCCACTCTAGCGCATCAACTGCGGCATAGGCACGGTTTCTGGCAACGGTCAGCGACGGGCCGGTGCCGTTGACGACGAGTACGCGCCCCCCGTCGGCCAGGATCGCGTCGCCCTCCGCACGGGTGCCGGCATGGAACAGGGTCACCGCCTCTTCTGCCGCCGCCTTGTCCAACCCGGCAATCCGCGTGCCCCGATGATAGGCACCCGGGTATCCTTGTGCCGCCAGAACAACGGAAACCGAAGCCTCGGCGCGCCAGCGCAGCGGCACCGCGGCGAGGCCGCCCTCACAGGCGGCGAGCAGGGCTGCCAGAAGGTCGCTCTCCAGCAGCGGCAGCAGGGTCTCGGCCTCTGGGTCGCCGAAGCGGACGTTATATTCGATGAGCTTCGGTCCTTCCTCAGTCAGCATGAGACCGGCGAAGAGGATGCCGCGGAAGGGTGTGCCGCGCCGCTCCATTTCCACAAGCGTCGGACGGATGATGGTCTCCATCACCTGGGTCCGGGTCTCGTGGGTGAAGCCGGGCGGCGGGGCGATTGCGCCCATGCCGCCGGTATTGGGGCCGGTATCGCCATCGCCCACCCGCTTATGGTCGCGCGCCGCGCCGAGGAAGACCGCCTCCGTGCCGTCGCAAAGGGCGAAGACCGAAACCTCCGGCCCCTCCATGAATTCCTCGATCACCACGCGGGCGCCGGCAACGCCGAAGGTGCCTTCGCGCAGGCAGGCGATCACCGCCGCTTCCGCCTCGGCCTCCGTCTGCGCGACTACGACGCCCTTGCCGGCAGCCAGGCCATCGGCCTTCACCACGATCGGCGCGCCGCGGCGGCTGATAAAATCAAGAGCATGATGCGCTTCGGTGAAGGCTTCCCAGCGCGCGGTCGGAATACCGGCAGCGTCCGCCACCTCCTTGGTGAACTGCTTGCTGCCTTCAAGCTGGGCGGCGGCCTTGCTCGGGCCGCAGCAGCGGATGCCGCGTTCGGCCAAGAGATCGGCGATGCCGGCAACAAGCGGCGCTTCCGGCCCCGGTACCACAAGATCGATATCGTTGGACGCGGCGAAACTCGCCAGTGCCTCCACCTCGGTCACCGGGATCGGGACCAGTTCGGCGACGGTCGCGATGCCGGGATTGCCGGGGGCGCAGAAGAGTTTTGTGACCAGGGGACTTTTGGCGATCGCCCGCACAAGCGCATGTTCCCGTCCGCCGCTGCCAATCACCAGAACACGCATCGCCACTCCTTCACCCGCAGCCGGGGCTCTGAACTTCAAGTGCGGGCGGCTCTAGCATAGTCTGCGGCCATGGCCACGACCGACATCACCCAGACTACCAATATCCCCGAATATTCCGTCGGCGAGATTTCGTCTGCGGTGAAGCGCACGCTGGAAGGCGCTTTCGGCCGCGTCCGTGTGCGCGGGGAAATCACCGAACTCAAGCGCTATGCCTCTGGGCACGTCTATTTCTCGCTCAAGGATGAGCAGGGAAAGATTGCGGGCATTATCTGGAAATCTGCGGCCTCTCGCCTCGGTCTGGTGCCGGAGAACGGGGTCGAAGTCATCGCCACGGGCAAGGTCACCGCCTATGGCGAGCGCTCGACCTATCAGCTCATCGTCGAAAGGATGGAGTATGCGGGTGCCGGCGCGCTGCTCGCGAAGATCGAGATGCTCCGCCTGAAACTCGCCGCGGAAGGGCTGTTCGAGGCCGCGCGGAAGCGCCCGATTCCCTTGCTGCCGCGCCTGATCGGCGTCATCACCTCGGAACAGGGCGCCGTGCTGCACGATATCCGCACAACCGTCGCGCGCCGCTTTCCGCGCGATATCCTGCTCTGGCCGGTGCCGGTGCAGGGGGAGGGAGCAGCGGCACGAATCGCCGCCGCGATTCGTGGGTTTTCGGACCTGCCAGCCGGCGGGCGGATTCCACGTCCCGATGTACTGCTCGTGGCGCGCGGCGGCGGCAGCCTGGAAGATCTCATGGCCTTCAACGAGGAGGTCGTGCTGCGCGCGGCGGCCGCCTGCTCCATCCCGCTCATCTCCGCCGTGGGACATGAGACGGACACGACGCTGATCGACTTCGTCTCTGACCGGCGTGCGCCGACGCCGACGGCGGCGGCCGAAATGGCGGTACCCGCCAGGCTCGAGCTGCTGGCCGACGTCACCCAGAAATCCGGGCGGCTTGCGGCCGCGATTTCGCGTCTGATGGGCGAGGGCCGGCTGCGGGTGACGGGCGCCTGGCGAGGGCTGCCTGATATCGGCGCGTTGCTCGGCCAGGCTCGCATCCGGCTGGATGACCGGGCGGAACGTCTGCGCAATGCGCCGCAGACCCTGCTCGCCATGCGTCGCGCCGAATGGCGCCACGCCTCCGAACGGTTGCCGGCACCGCGTGCATGGCTGGACGGGCTGAAGACTCGTATCGCCGAGGAAGGCCGGCGCCTCGCTCTCGGCCTGCCGCAACTGGTCTCGCTCCGCCGCAATGGGTTGGCGCTTCTGGCCCAGGGCCTGCCCAGCGGCCTGCGCCACCGTATCGCCGTCGCTCGTCAACAGGAGGTGCGGATTTCCGCACGCCTCTCACCCGCGCCTGTCCAGGCCGGGCAGCGCGAGGCGCGGGCCCGGCTCGAAGGTCTCTCCGCCCGTCTGGCATCGGTCTCCTATGAAGCGGTGCTGGAGCGCGGGTTCGCGCTCGTCTCGGATACGTCTGGCCATCCCGTCACCCGCGCGGCCGGGGTCTCGGAAGGGGATGCGCTGGCGCTGCGCTTCGCGGACGGCACCATCGCCGCCACCGCCGGTGCGGGCGCCATGCCAAAACCCGTGGAAAAGCCGCGTCGTCCGCGCCGGGAACCGCCTCAGGGATCGTTGCTCTGACCTGGATGAGTGCCGCGACCGGGCATCTTTCGCAGGTCGACCCCGCCATGGCCGAGCTGATCCGCCATGTCGGGCGCTGCAGGCTCACGGTCACGAAGGGGCGCGAGCCCTTCGAATCGCTCCTCCGCGCGATCGCCCATCAACAACTGCATGCCCGGGCGGCGGCGGCGATCCTCGGCCGCTTCGAGGCACTCTATCCGGGCGACGCGTTTCCGGCGCCTGAGCAGGTGCTGGCGACGGATGTCGCGACGCTGCGTGCCTGCGGCTGGTCCGGCTCGAAGATTGCGGCGATCCAGGATCTCTGTGTCAAGACGGTGGAGGGCATCGTCCCCACCCGCCGGGCCGCTGCGCGGATGAGCGACGCGGTACTGATCGAGCGACTGACGGCAGTCCGCGGGATCGGGCGGTGGACGGTGGAAATGCTGTTGATGTTCAGCCTCGGCCGGCCTGATATCCTGCCGGTTGACGATTTTGGCGTGCGCGAGGGGTACCGCCTCCTGCACGGGCTGGATGCGCAGCCAAAACCCAGGGCGCTGGCGCTCGCCGGAGAAATCTGGGCGCCCTATCGCAGCACTGCCGCCTGGTATTTGTGGCGCGCGGCGGAAGCAGGAAAAAGCATCACCTATACGGCGGGGTGACCCGCGGATCGTAGAGCCATCGCCGCCGCTTCTGCGCCGTCATGGCGATGGCATCGGGGTGCCGCGGATTCATCAGCACGTTGCATTCTTCAGCGACAAGTGCCGAGGGCAGGATCAGCAGCGCGCTGTCTCTGGCACGCAGCCAGTCGGAGCCGATCCGGAGGCTGGCGCGCCCGGCGGGTTGCGCATCCCAGCCGACCGGCAGGCTCGCCGGGGTCTCGCGCTGCGCCTGCTGCCAGTGATCCGCGGGTACGCGGATTTCCACGAGGTAGCGGTTGAAGGGCAGGCCCCCGGCGTTGAGATGCACGATGGTTTCGAGGCAGGCGAGGGCGCGGGTTTCGGAGGCATAGACGGCCGCAAGCGCCACCTCGTTCCAGCGGCCGCCAGAACGCTCGGCACCACGGCCGGAAAGATCGTCCGCCTCATAGGCCGGCGTATCGGCGGCGATGCGCCAAAGGCTGCAACTCACGCGTAGGCGCCGCTTTCGATGCGGGCCAGGGCCTGAGAGACGAGTGCCTGGCCTTCCATGGTATCGAGGAGTTCGGCCGGGCGACGATGACCGAGGGCGGGAAGCGGTTCCATCAGCCAGCGACCGAGCCAGGCATGGGTATCGAAGCCTTGCGCCCCGCCACCCAGCATCGCTTCCATCTGGCCCATCATGCGGGCGAGGCCCATCACCCGCTCGCTCTCATCGGGTGCCAGACGCTCGCCGGCCTTGGCCTTCTTGTTTGTTGTGGCGACGGAGAGGTTGAGGGCGCGCAGCCCGGCATCCTGGCTGAGGCCGAGATCATCGAGCAGGGCCTTGGCCTCAACCGCCGGCAGCCCGGCCCGCGCGACGGAGATACGGGCGAGCGGATCGGCCCGGTACAGGCCGAGATAGACGCTGGCGGAAGCCGCTGAGAGATCGGGCCCACCGTCCAGAAGGGGCTGCTGCATGTCCGCGAGATGGAAGCCGCTCATGATCAAATGCTCCTTTGCGCATTTTATACACGCGAAGAAGCATTCATTGCAAGATCGGAAAAGCTAAGCCCCGTTCAGGCGTTGGCGCCCGTCTTCGACGCCTCGAAAAGCGGCAGGATCTCCATCCCCGGCACGGTGACGAGGCCCTTGTCGGTCAGGCGGATCTCCGGGATCACGGCCAGCGGCACGAGGTTGAAGCCCATGAAGGGCAGGGTGCAGCCGAGCGCGCTCCAGGCGGCCTTCAGTGCCGCAGCCTCTTCCGCAACCACACCGAGCCGCTTGTCGGAGAGCAGTCCGGCGATCGGCAGGTCGAGTTTCGCGACCACGCGGCCCTGGTCTACCACCACCAGCCCGCCCTGGCTTTCGCGCACGGCGGCGAGGGCCAACTGCATGTCCGCTTCCGTGCGGCCGGCGACGATGATGTTGTGCGCGTCA
>NZ_DATJJK010000123.1:0-34234 GCF_035492295.1 Acidisoma sp.
GCCGAAGCAGGGCTCGGCTGGCAGGGCAAGCACACCAATCTGGTCTCCCGTCAACACGGTTCCTGGCTGTTCCTCGGTGAGATCTTGACGACGCTCGATCTGCCGGTGGATCAGCCCCATGCCGATCGCTGCGGTTCCTGCCGCCGCTGCATCGATGCCTGCCCGACGGCGGCAATCACCGCGCCTTACGAACTGCAGCCGACGCGATGCATCTCCTACCTTACCATCGAGCATAAGGGCCCGATCCCGGAGGAGTTCCGGCAGGCTTTGGGCAACCGCATCTATGGTTGCGACGATTGCCTGGCCGTCTGCCCCTGGAACCGTTTCGCCGTTGCGGGGCGGGAAGCGAAGCTTGCGGCGCGGACTGATCTTGAAGCGCCCGCTTTGCGCGATCTCGCCCGCTTGGACGATGCCGCCTTCCGCGCGCTCTTCGCGGGCTCGCCCGTCAAGCGTATCGGACGAAACCGTTTCCTGCGCAACGTCGCCATCGCGATTGGCAATGGTGGTGATCTCTCACTGCTGCCCGAGATTCTGCGCCTGTGCGAAGAACCTGACTCCGTTCTGGCCGAAGCCGCCCGCTGGGCGGTGGCGCGCCTTCAGGCAAGTGCGGGCTGAGTCCCAAGCCGCGGCACATCCTCGGTCGTGCCATGCTCCGCCAAAAGCGCGCGGAGACTGCGGATGACCGGGAATACCTCCTGGTTGAGGTCGCAGCCTTGCGCGTCGTGCGCGGCCTGCTCCATTTCCACGATTTCCCGATCCTCTTTGAAGATGCGCTCCGTGAAGATGATGAGCAGCGGCCAGGCGAGATCGAGGACGAAGGGAATTTTCGGGCGGTGGACAGAGAGCAGGCCGAAGGTGCGGTTGGTCCTCTGCTCCCGGTCCTGCGGTACATAGGCAATCCACAGGTCCATCACCGGCGTCTCATCCTTCATGCGGATGCGCAGCGTCTGGTATGGATATTCGGTGCGGATGGTCATCACGTCCTTGTCCGCGAATTCTGCAGCATTGCTGCGCTTCTGTCCGAAGATCGCGGCTTCGCCCCAAGGCTGCTTGCCGCCCGTGCGCGCGAAGCTGTAGCGAGCCTCCACCCAATCCTCACCCTGAGCCTGGCCCAGGAAGCGCGGGCGCATCTGTCCCATCTGCTTGCGGTGCAGGAACTGATGGTTCATGTCCATCAGGTTCTCATGCATGAAGCTGTAGTGGCAGCCGACGACCTGGCCGAAGCGCCGGGTCTTGTAGGCCGGGTTGGCAACCGAGCCCAGGGCGGGCAGCGGCGTCGTCTCGGCCAGCTCCGCATCGCCCGGAAAGACAAGAATGAGCCCATCCTTCTCGCGGGTCGGATAGGCGCGCACGCCGTTGGGCAATTTACCCTTGCCGATATAGGGCACGTCCGTGCAGTGGCCGGACTGGTCATAGGCCCAGCCGTGATAGCCGCAGCGGATTGCGCAACCTTCCACCAGCCCCCGGCTGAGTGGCACCTGCCGATGGGCGCAGCGATCCGCCAGCGCGAAAACGGGGCCGCCGTCCTTCGGGCGGGCCAGCACGATGGGATCGCCTGCGAAGCGCACAGCCAGCGTCTTGCCCGGCTTCACCTCGCCTGACCAGGCAAGTGGATACCAGTGATCGGGATGCGCGCCGACGCGCCTCAGATCCCGCCCGGAGTCGCCGTCCGTCGGCGCCTCTTCGGCAGGGAGAAAGCCCTGATCCATCGGCACGAAAACCCCCAAGCGATACGCGCGGGGAGGATAAGCCCCAGGACCCGATGCTCCTAAGTAAAATTCCCTTGGGGAGGCAATCAATCCGGCAGGATGACCGGAGCGAGGTCGTCGAACATATCGCCGGGCCCAGGATTTTCGGGCACCGTGTTACCGCAAAATTGATGCATCACCCCCCAGACGGCGTTGAGGGCGGTCTGCACCGCGCCCTCTGCCCAGCCGGGCGTGAAGGAGATGCCGTCGCCCGCGAGATAGAGCCCGCGCTCGCCCGGCGGCAGCCCGTCCTGCATGAAGTGGCAGAACATCTGGCGGTTATAACGGTAGTGGCCGGGCAGCGCTCCCTTGAAGGCACCGAGAAAATTCGGGTCGCTTTCCCACGAGACGGTGATCGGCTCGCCGATGATGTGGGAGGCGATGTCAACCTCCGGATAGACCTTCTGCAGGGCTGCCAGCATCAGCCGGACGCGCCGCTCCGCATTCAGCGGCAGCACCTTCATCGCATCCGACATCCACGAATAGGAAAGACAGATGACGGAAGGCTTGTCCGGTCCGTTATCGAAGAGATAAGTGCCGCGGGTGATCCGGTCGGTCAGCGTCATGCTCATCTTGTAGCGGCCGGTCTCTTCGTCGCGCTCGGTCCAGAAGGGACGGTCCACCATCACGAAGGTCTTGGAGGACTGCATGTAGCGGGTGCGGTCCAGCGCCATCCAGAGTTTTTGGGAGAAGAGGCTTTCGTCGCAATCGATATGCGTCGTCAGCAGCCAGGATTGGCAGGTGGCGATGGCGGCCTTGTAGCGCCGGGTATCGCCCCAGCGGTCGGTGATGGCGATCATCCCGTTGTCGCCGCGCGCGATGCGCGTGACCCCGGGGCGCGGCGCGCCGGCATGCAGCGAGGCGAGCGAGGTGCCGGCCGGCCAATGGGCAAGGGTCGTTGGTGCCAGGGACCAGAGCCTGCGCGGCAATTGCTCGGCACCCCCCACCATCATGCGCTGGCCCTCATCCTGCGCGGTCACCACAACGCGCAGGATCTCCAGCATGGAATTGGGGAAATCGCTGTCCCAGCCACCGGTGCCGAAGCCGACCTGGCCGAAGACCTCGCGATGCCGGAAGCTCAGTTTCTGGAAGGCCGGGGAGGAGGCGACAAAGTCGTAGAAGGTGCGCTCGTCCCACAGCTGCACCAGCCGGTCCCAGATCTTCTTGAGCCGGGGGACGTCGCGGGTGCGCACGGCCCCTTGCAGGGCCGCGAAATCGGCGCCCGCTTCCAGCGCCTGCGCCCAGGCGTCCGAGACCTCCTGCAGCAGCGGCGGCAGGCGGCCATCGCCATCCCCCTCGACATAGAACTGCTCGCTCTCGAGCTCGATCAGCGTCGAGGGCGTCACAGCGTCGAGCGGATTGGGAAAGGCCCGGGTCTCGATCCCGGTCTGGCCGATATAGTGGTAGAGGCTCGTGGAGGAGGTGGGGAAGCGCATCCCGCCGAGTTCCGCAACCACGCCTTCCGCCCCGCTGAAGGGTTCGGATCGCAGCCGCCCGCCCATGCGGGATGATTCGTAGAGAACGGGTTTGAAGCCGAGCTTCATGAGTTCGTGCGCGGCGACAATGCCGGCAAGCCCGGCGCCGATGATGGCGACTTCCTGGCCGAGCGCGTCCGGCGGCAGGCGGCCGAGGCCGGCGGGGTGGGCAATCCAGGTATCGTAGGCAAAGGGGAAATCAGGGCCGAAGGTCGTAACCGGCGGTGATGCTTCACCGTTCTCCGGGGGCGTCTGCAGTGGCATCCCGATAGCCTCCCATGGCAGAAGCTTCAGGACGCGCGCAGGGCGGCCTTCTTCGCTGAGGCCTGTTTCTCGGCGAGGCCGGGCGGAATCTCAACTCCGATTTCGAGGGTCGAGAAGGAATCGCCTCGGTCCAGCTTGATCTGAACCTTCTCCCGCTCCACCGAAATGTGCTTTGCGATCACGGCCAGGATCTCCTCCTGCAGAACGGCCACCAGATCGGCGTTGCCGCCGAAGGTTGCGCGCTCATGGGCGAGGAGGATCTGCAGGCGCTCGCGGGCGACGTTGGCGGTGGGCTTGCGGCTCAGGAAGCTGAAAAAGCTCATGCAACCCTCCTGCCGAAGAGTTTGCCGAAGAGGCTGGTCTTCTCGCCCGGCACCGTCATCGGCACCTGCTCACCCATCAGGCGGCGGGCGGCATCCGCATAGGCCCGGGAGGGCGCGGCCTCCGGATTGGAGAGCACGACTGGCGTGCCGAGGTTGGAGGCGCGCAGCACTTCCTGGCTTTCCGGAATGATGCCGAGCAGCGGGATGGAAAGGATTTCCAGCACATCCTCGGTCTTCAGCATGTCGCCGCGGGCGGCGCGCACCGGGTCGTATCGGGTCAGCAGCAGATGCTTCTCGATTCGCTCGCCGCGGGTCGCGCGCTCGGTCTTGCTGTCCAGCAGGCCAATGATGCGGTCACTGTCGCGCACGGAGGAGACTTCCGGGTTGGTCACGATGACCGCGACATCGGCGTGATGCATGGCGAGGCTGGCCCCGCGCTCGATGCCGGCCGGGCTGTCGCAGATGACCCAGTCGAATTTCTCGCGCAGCTCGGCGATGATCTTCTCGACTCCCTCGCTCGTCAGCGCATCCTTGTCCCGCGTCTGGGAGGCGGGGAGGATGGAGAGGGTCTCGACCCGTTTGTCCCGGATAAGCGCCTGGGACAGCTTGGCGTCGCCCTGAATGACATTGATCATGTCGAAGACGACGCGGCGCTCCGCGCCCATCACGATGTCGAGATTGCGCAGGCCGACGTCGAAATCGACGACAACGACGTTCTTGCCTGCCTTGGCCAGTGCCGCGCCGAGGGCAGCCGTCGAGGTCGTTTTTCCCACGCCACCTTTGCCGGAGGTCACCACGAGAACTTTGGCCATGCCTTTACCCCTGTCAGCGTCGTCCGTGTCCAGCCAGTCGCTAGCTGATCTCGGTAATGATGATGGATGATCCTTCGAGGCGGGCCATGATCGACTTGCCCCGGAATGCGTCCATGTCCTCGGCGGTCATGTAGAGACCGTCGATCGAAATGAGTTCGGCGTCGAGCCTGTTGCAGAAGATGCGCGCCTGCTGGTTGCCGGTTACGCCGGCGATGGCCCGGCCGCGCAGCACGCCGTAGACGTGGACCGAGCCGCCAGCCATGATTTCCGCGCCGGACGCGACGGAGCCGTTGATGGTGAGGTCGCCCTGCGGAAACAGGATGGTCTGGCCGGAGCGTACCGGCTCGTCCAAGACCATCGAGGTCGGTTCCGGCGCGGGCGGCTCATCCGGCGGATCGTCCGGCACTTCATAGAGGCCGAGCGGCCGTCCGCCGATCAGGGGACCGCCCACGGACTGGATGGCGGGCGTCAGCCCGTCCAACCCTTCGGTGCCGATGACGCGGATGCCGCGCGCGCGCAACTCGTCGAACAGGGTCCCGAGACCGGGATCGGTCTCCGGGATTCCGGAGAGATCGACCACAATGGGCCGGCCCGCGAAAAAGGTCGCGGAGCGTTCGATTTGCGCGTCGAGCTCCACCATCCAATTGGACAGCGGCGCATCGGGCGAGAGCACGAAGGCCATGAAGGAGCGGCCTCGGACGCGCAGATTGGGGCGGGTTCTGGAAAGCGTTGTCACAGTCGACCGGTATCGCTGCCTCAAGCAAAGGTCAACGACTTTTCGAAACTTCCACTAGATGATGGGTGAGTTTTGCGCGCGGCCTGCCATATCTGGGGTTCCGCAGCCGATTCGGCCTTCCCACTTGAGGGAGTGCCGTGGAAATGCCAAGTGAAAAACAATCCCTGACGCCGCCTCGATGGGGATCTCACGCGGAGTTTCCCAAGGCCGATGTCCTTCTCTTCGACCGACACCAAGGCACCCTCAGTCCGCGACTCGACGCCACCGCCTCCCAGCCGCGCCACGGTCTTCGCCTGCGTGCTCGGCAATGCGCTCGAGTTCTACGACTTCACGACCTATACCTTCTTCGCGGTGGCGATCGGCCGGAGCTTCTTCCCGACGCATGACCCTGTCGTGTCCCTGCTCATTTCGGTCGCTACCTTTGGCGTCGGCTTCTGCACGCGGCCGCTCGGCGGCCTCGTCATCGGCGCCTTCGCCGATCATGCCGGCCGCAAGCCTGCGATGATGCTGACCATCGCCCTCATGGCGATCGGCATGCTGCTGCTGGCGGCGACGCCGCCCTTCGCCGCCATCGGCTATGCCGCGCCCGTCCTCGTCGTCTTCGCGCGCCTGCTGCAGGGTTTTGCGCTCGGCGGCGAGGTCGGCCCGGCTACGAGTTACCTTATCGAGGTGGCACCGAATGACCGGCGGGGGCGGCTCGCCTCCTGGCAGATCGCGAGCCAGGGCTGCGCGCTGCTCGCCGCCGGTATCGTGGGCTTTGTCCTGGCCCACAGCCTGTCGGACGCTGCGATGACGGAATGGGGCTGGCGCGTCGCGCTGCTACTAGGCCTCACCATCGTCCCGGGCGGCCTCTATATCCGCCGCCGCCTGCCGGAAACCGCGCATCTTTCGGACACCGAGAAACGCCGGAGTGCTGCGCAGGTGCTGGGCCATCTCCTCACCGGTCATCCCTGGCCGCTGTTCCTCGGCCTCGTTGCCATCATGACCAGCACGATCTCAACCTATGTCGGCCTCTACATGACAACCTATGGCGAGACGGCGCTGCACCTGAAGGTACCCTCGGCCATTACCGCACCGCTCATCGGCGGCATCACCACCATCGTCTTCGCGCTGGCCGGCGGCTGGCTCGCAGATCGCTATGGCCGCAAGATCGTAATGCTGCTGCCGCGCATTTTGCTCATCCTGGCGATCTATCCAGCCTTTCTTTTCCTCATCGGCCATCCTTCGATCGTCACATTGCTGGTGACCACCGGGCTGATGTCGGTGCTGGGTTCGTTGAGTTCGGCCGCCGCCATCGTCGCCATCCCGGAAATGCTGCCGGCGAGCGTTCGCGCCTCGGGCCTTTCCACGGCCTATGCGTTCGCCGTGACCGTCTTCGGCGGGACGACGCAATTCGTCCTCGCCTGGCTCATCGGCGTCAGCGGCGATCCGCTCTCGCCCGCCTGGTATATGATCGGATCGGGAATCCTCGGCGTCATCGCCATGGCGCTGATGCCGGAAACGCGGGGCCGCCCACTGCCTCGCTGACGGAGTTACGGCTGGATCGCGGCCATCGCCACGGCGTGGAAGAGTGCCGCCGGCAGCGTGCCGCCGGCCACCAGCTTGCCCATCGGGCTGTCGTCGTCATTGCCGACCCAGACGCCGATGACATCGCCGTCGACGCCGCCGATGAACCAGGCGTCCCGGCTCGATTGCGTCGTGCCTGTCTTGCCGCCGACGAAGAAGCCCGGCACGGCGGCCGCGCGGCCGGTGCCATAGGCCACGACTGCCCCCAGCATCTGCCGCATTTCCCCGGCAAGCGCTGGAGAAATGACGGGCACGGCATCCGGCGGTGGGGCCATCAGGTCCTTTCCCTCGGCATAGAGCGCGGTGATGCCATGCGGCGTTACCCGGTGGCCGCCATTGAAGAAGGTCGCATAGGCGCCTGTCATCTCGAGCAGCCCCACGCCTGCCGTGCCGAGGGCGATCGTCGCATTGTCCGGAATGGGGTCGGTGATGCCGAGGCGATGGGCGACGGACGCAACCTTGCCCGGCCCGCCAGCCCTGAGCAACAGCCGGGCCGAGACGGTATTGAGCGAATAAGCGAGGCCCTGGGTCATGGTGACCTGACCCATGTAGTACCGATCGAAATCCCGCGGTTGCCATTGGCCGATGCGCACCGGCCCGTCCAGCACCGGGCTGTCCGGCTGCATCCCGGCTTCGAGGGCTGCGAGCCAGACGAAGGGTTTGAAGGAGGAGCCGGCCTGCCGCCGCGCCAGCACCGCGCGGTTGAAAAAGTCGTGCCCGGTATTGGAGCCGCCGACCATCGCGCGCACCGCGCCGGTTGCCGCATCCATCACCACGATGGCGCCCTGATGTGCGTCCGCGCCGGCGGCGGGACCCGCCAGCATGTCCGTCAGCGCCTTCTGAGCCGCCCTCTGCAGCCTCGGGTCGAAGGTGGTGGCAAGGCGGGAATCGGTATCGGCCGGGATCAGCGGCCCCGCCTGCTGCGCCGCCCAGGAGGAGAACCAGTAGTCGCCGCCCGCCGACTTGGGCACGACATTGATGGCAGCCGCCGCCTCGTCGGATTGCGCTTGGGTGATGTAGCCGGAGCGCACCATGGCAGCCAGTACCTCTTTGGTGCGCGCGATGGCGGCGGAGGGATCGGCCAAGGGATTGAAACGCGAGGGCGCGCGCGGCAGCCCCGCCAGCATCGCCGCCTGCCACAGGCTCAGCTGGCTGGCTGGAACGCCGAAATAGGTCTCGGCCGCCGCATCCATGCCCCAGGCCCCGGCGCCGAGATAGACGCGGTTGAGATAGATTTCGAGGATCTGCGCGGGCGTGAAGTGGTGAGTGAGCCAGAGGGTCAGCAGCATTTCCTGCGCCTTGCGGCGGAAGGTGCGGGCGTTACTGAGGAACAGTGTCTTCGCCACCTGCTGGGTCAGTGTCGAGCCGCCCTGCACGACATGCCCGGCCAGGACGTCCACCACCACGGCGCGCGCCATGCCGAGCAGGTCGAGCCCGCCATGTTCCCAGAAGCGGCGATCCTCCACCGCAACCAGCGCCTGCGGCAGATAGGCCGGCACCGTCTTCAGGGTCAGGATCTGGCCGGAATAATCGCCAAAATGGGTGAAGGGCCGGCCGTTGCGGTCTGTCAGCACCAGGGCGGGGCGGCGCATCGCGGCCATTCCGGCGGAGGGGCGCGGCATGTCCCAGGTGAACCAGAGCAAGACGAGGGAAGCGGCAAGACCACCCCAGACGGAGAGCAGGATGGCCCATTTCAATAGCCGGAGGAGGAGGCGCGGGCTGACGCGCGACCCTTTGCGCCGGTTCGGCTGAACCGTGGCTGCCCCGGACCAGGCGCGTGGCACAGGCGGCGGCGGGGCCGCCTCGGGCGTTTCGTCATAATCGTAGAAGTCCTCCTCATCCTCGGCGAAAGTTTCGTAGCGCGGAGGGACGTAGGGGGTGTGCGCGTGAGGGGCATGCCCATGGTCGCGGCGCAGCCTGGGCGCCGCTTCGGTTGGACCTTGGGCTCCCAAGTTAATGCGGAACATGAAGGAAGCGCGCTATCACCTGGACAATAGACAGGAGCTTTGGGGCATGCCTCACCCCTAGTCAAGAAAAAGCCCTCGTTGCAGAAGCCGTCTGGGCCCTTGCCCAAAACCCGGACAAGCCGCAGCCTGGGCCGCACATTCGATGGAGAGAGGCTGATGAAGGGCATCTATGCCGATGCGAGCGGTGGTCTGGCCGAGGTCTTTGCGCGGGTCTACCGGCCGGACGATCCGCGCGTCACGGTTCATGAGATCGAGACCGTGTCGCCCGAGCAGATGCCCAGCCTCTATTCCGGGCATGATTTCATGCTCAATGACCACACCTTCCTGCCGACCGAGGCGATGGCGAAGGTCGAGGGTCTGAAGCACGTCATCTTCCTCGGCACCGGCGCGCGCTCGTACATGAATGTGGAGGAGATCGAGGGGCTGGGCATCCAGGTCCATACCATTCGCGGCTATGGCGATACGGCGGTGGCCGAGCACGCGATCGCCCTGATGTGGGCGGCCGCGCGCAATATCGCCATGCTCGACCGCAGCGTGCGGGCGGGCGGCTGGCCCCGCGGCGGCGCCATTGAACTCACCGGCAAGACTTTGGGGCTTTATGGTTTCGGCGGCATTGCCGGGGAGGTCGCGCGCATCGCGGCGGGCTCTGGCATGCGTGTCATCGCCTGGAACCGCTCGGCGCGGAGCTATCCGGGAGTGGAGTTCGTCGATCTGCCGACGCTGTTGGCGGAGAGCGACGTGCTGTCGCTGCATCTGCTGCTGACGGACGAGACCAAGCAGAGCCTGAACGCCCAGCGGATCGCCGCGATGAAGGATGGCGCGATCCTGGTGAATACCGCGCGCGGTGGGCTGATCGACACCGCCGCCATGGTGGCCGCCCTGCAGACCGGGCACCTTCGCCATGCGGCGCTCGACGTCTTCGATGTCGAGCCTTTGCCGGCCGGCGACGTCCTCGCAACCCTGCCGAATGTCACGCTGACCTCGCATGACGGGTTCAACACGCCAGAGGCTTCGGAAAATCTCATTCGCATGGGACTGGACATCGCGAAGCGGCTCGCCCAAGGGTAATGCGCCATGGGGCGCTCGGCGCCCCATGGCTGGATGCGGACGTGGCGGAACCGGTAGACGCAGCAGACTTAAAATCTGCCTCCCGGACGGGAGTGCGGGTTCGATCCCCGCCGTCCGCACCAAGTTTTCGTTCGAGTCTCGGAGGGCACGTCATGCGTGGATCCGTTCCGCGCATTCGCCCGCCGGAAGGGTCGCCCGGCCGAAACGCTCAGGCCAAGGGCCGAGTGCCGATCGCCATCGCGAAGCGGATCAGGTAGCCGTCCGGATCCTGCACCAGAAACTGTCTCTGGCCGATCTCAATGGTATCGGCGCGATACCATTTCTCCTCCGGCGCCATGAAGAGCGGCCAGGATGCGGCCTCCAGACGCTCCAGCATGGGCCCGATATCACTTAGCGTGATCTGAAAATTGAGGCCGCGTCCGAGCGGGCGCTCCATCGGCCCGGTGATCCAGTTCCGCCCGTGCCCGGCCTCCTCCAGCATGACCTGCGCGCCCTCCTGGTCGAGATAGGCGAAGCCTTCTTCCAGCCGGTGATAGGCGATGCGGAAGCCGCAGAGATCGCACCAGAAGGCGAGGCTCGCTTGGATTTCGCAGACCAGCAGTTCGGGAACCAGCGGCGCCCAGTGGAAGTTCTCGCCCGAGACGGCCGCCGATCGCATCATGCTGCGGTCTCACGCCGTCCGCGTGATTCGCCGGCGGCGTGCGGCACTCTCCATGTGGTCGGTGATGAAGGCATGCGCATGTTTCGCCAGCGCCACGTTGTCGTCCCAGGTATTTCTCCAGATGCCCGCAATGATCGAAAGATCGCGGTCGACGACGGTGGAGGAGAAGGATTCGAACGTCACCGTATCCGCGTAGCCATTGTCGAGGAGCGCATCGAAAATCGGCGCATAGTCGATCGTGCCGGCGCCGAGATAGCCGCGATTGCTCTCGCCGACATGGAAATAGCCCAAGCGGTCGCCCGCCGCGCGGATCGCGTCTGCCGGGTTCGCCTCCTCGATATTCATATGGAAGGTATCGAGATGGAGATAGACATTGTCCTCACCGATCTCCTCGATGAAGGCCAAGCCCTGGGCGGTGGTGTTGAGAAGATTGGTCTCGAAACGATTGACGATTTCGAGATTGAGGGTGACGCCGGCCTCGCGGCCGTAGCGCGCGACCTTTCGCAGCGTGTCGATGCTGTTGCGGCGGCCGGCCTCGCTCGGCATCGACATGTATTTGCCGTGCGCCGAGAACAGGATGCCACCGAGCTTGGTCGCCCCGAGATCCCGCGCGACGGACACCGCTTCGCGCAGCACCGCCTCTCCGCGCGCCACCGTGTCGGCATCCTCGCTCGAAACATCATAGGCGGCCTGCAGGCCCATGGTGACGGCGATACCCATCTTCTGGGCCGCGAGGGCACGGGCGAATGCCGGGACGTCGAATTTTTTCGGGTCGAGGCGCGGGAATTCGATAAGACGGTAGCCGGTCTCAACCGAACGATCCAGCGCGCGGTTGAGATCCTCCTGCGTCGAGCCGCCCGACCAGACGAAGGCATGGATGCCAAGTTGATTCATGGAAACGCGTCTCCCCAGCGCCGCGACGTTACGCGGCCATTCTTCGTTGTTGTGCCCGGGCAAGGGCCGGACAAAAAAGGCCCGGGGGTTGCCCGGGCCCATCCTGAAACGATTGTGCCTCAGCCGGCAAGGATGTCTTTGAGCGTGGCAAGTGTGCCGCGACTCGCGAGCTGCTCCCGGTAGTCCTGGAAGGTCTTCACGAAGTCCGGGGAGGTGTCCATGCCGAGCCCCGCGAAGATCGGCAGGGTGAGGAAAGCCATGGGGTCGGGATCGGCCGCCGTAGCGCGGTCTGCCGCGGTCAGGCGCGGCTCGGGCGTATGGAAGGTTTCGCCCTTGTCATCCACACCGCCCAGGCAACGGGCGAAGGTCGCGATGAGGAAAGCACAGCGGCGGAAGTCCTTGCCCGCTTCCAGGATGCTGCGGATCGTATCGCCCGAGAAGATCGGGATGCGGGAGGCGCCGTCCGTCGCGATGCGGATGGTCTGGTCACGCGTTGCCGGATTGGAGTAGCGCTCCATCAGCTTGTCGCGATAGCCCTCGAGGGACATGCCGGGCGGCGCTTTCAGGAGCGGAATGACATCCTTGTTCCAGAAATCGAAGAGCAGTTGCGCGATGGCCGGATCAGCCACCGTCTCGTCCACCAGCCGGTAGCCGGCGATGGTGCCGGGGAAGGCCAGCATGCTGTGGGAGGAGTTGAGCATACGGAGCTTGATCTGCTCATAGGCCCAGACATCGTCCGTGATCTGCACGCCGACTTTTTCCCAGGCCGGGCGGCCGAGGCGGAAGTGATCCTGCACCACCCACTGGATGAAGTCTTCGCAGAAGACCGGGATCTTGTCGTCCACACCGCTTGCGGCGTTCAGCCGCGTGCGGTCGGCGTCCGTGGTTGCCGGCGTGATGCGGTCGACCATGCTGTTGGGGAAGTCGACCTCCTGCTCCATCCAGGCGGCGAGTTCCGGATCGCGCGCGCGGGCAAAGCCCGTGAAGGCGGTTTTGGCGACGTGGCCGTTATGACGGAGGTTATCGCAAGACTGGACGGTGAAGGCCGGCAGGCCGGCGGCCCGGCGGCGGGACAGCGCTTCGGCCACATAGCCGAAAGCGGTGCGGGGTGCGGTGGGATTGGCGAGGTCGTGGACGATGTCCGGCGCGCCCAGTTTGAATTCCTGGGTCTCGTCGTCGATGTTGTAGCCGCTTTCCGTCAGCGTCATCGTGACAATGCGAATCGCCGGGTCGCAGAGCCTGGCGAAGACCGCTTCAGGATCATCCGGCGCGAAGAGGTATTCGACGATCGAGCCGATGACGCGGATTTCAGGTGCGCCATGGGGCGGGCAGATGGTGATCGTGTAGAGACAATCCTGCGCCGGGAAGCTCGCCGCCTTCGCACGTTCGCGGGGGTCGTCCATCAGCCCGATGCCGCACAGCGCCCAGTCGTCATGGCCGCCGGCGGCGATCAACTGGTCGAGATAGACCGCCTGATGGGCACGATGAAAATTGCCGACGCTGAAATGGACGATGCCGGCGCGCAGTCGGCTCCGGTCATAGCCGGCCCAGGTGACGCCTGGCGGCAATGTGCCGAGCGTCGCATTGCTCAGTTGGACCATTGGACTCCCTTCCCTTCGGTAGCATGCTCTGCGGCGCGGGGCAGGCGCGCTTGGATGTCTTTCGCCTTGCCCTCCCGTGCAGCAGCAATACCGTCAGTCGGTACTTTAGAGAAGGATGTCGGATGGATTTAGGGCTCAAAGGGCGGCGAGCCATTGTTTGCGCCGCGAGCAAAGGCCTAGGCGCCGGCTGCGCCATGGCTCTTGCCAAGGAAGGTGTGTTGGTAACGATCACGGGACGCGACCCGGAAATCCTAGCGCGAACGGCCCGGGCAATTGCTCAGGAGACGGGCGGCCGCGTGGAAATCGCACCGGGCGATATCGCAACCCCCGAGGGCCGCGCCGCCGCCCTGGCGACCTGCCCCGAGCCGGACATCCTGATCAACAACGCAGGCGGTCCGCCGCCGGGCGATTTCCGGGATTGGGAACGCGAGGACTGGCTGCGCGCGCTCGACGCCAACATGCTGGCGCCTATTGCCATGATCAAAGGGGTGGTGGACGGGATGATCGACCGGCGCTTCGGCCGCATCGTCAACATCACCTCGGCCTCGGTGAAGTCGCCGATCCCCAATCTCGGTCTCAGCAATGGCGCGCGCGCCGGGCTGACGGGCTTCGTCGGCGGCCTCGCGCGGCAGGTCGCCAAGCATAATGTGACGATCAACAATCTGCTGCCGGGCCCGTTCCAGACGGACAGGCTCGGCAAGACGATGGCGGATGCTGCTAAGAAGGCCGGACGGACGCTGGAGGAGGAAATGGCTCACCGGGCGCAACTCAATCCGACCGGGCGTTTTGGACAACCCGATGAATTCGGCCATGCCTGCGCCTTCCTCTGCTCCGCCCATGCCGGCTATATCGTGGGCCAAAATCTCCTTCTGGACGGCGGCGCCTTCACCGCCACGATGGGCTAAGTCGGGAGGGAGAGGGCGAGGCGCCTCGCCCTCTCGGCCTGATCACGGATTGAAGGACGGCGGATCGCTTGCGGGAAAGCTGTCATCGCTGTCCTGGTCGACGATGTCGGGGCCTCCCGCCTCGCCATCGACGATCTTCTCCGCCTCCAGCCAGAAATCATGGTCCTGCCCCTCCGGGCGTCCCGCCTTCTCCCACAATTCGTAGGCGGTATCGCGGATACGCTGCAGGCGATCTTCACTCGCAGACTCGGACACGGTTTTTTCCCTTTCGTCCCTTGGCATCAATGCCGCTTTGCAGATCGCGCGGCGGCCGCCCGGTTCAAGGGTGCGCGGCGGGCGCGCGCACGGTTTTGACGTAGATCGCCCATGCACTGAAGCCGAGGCAGGCGGAAAGCGCCATGAAGCCGGTCATCGGCCGCGCCGTGCCGTTTGCGCCGAAGCCCATCAGCGCGGTCATCACCGAACTCATGGTGAATTCAAGGCCGACGCCGAGCGCCGCCGCCGCGCCGGCGGTGGCGCCGAAGGGCTCCATCGCGGTCAGGAAGGCCGGTCCCATGATGAGGCCGAGGAAAAAGAAGGTCGTGACCGTCAACAGCACCAAGGGCCAGAGCGCGGCCATCCCGCCCCAGATGAGCCCGGCAAGGGCCAGGGTGGCCACAGCGGCGCCGGCCGTGGTGACGCCGAGCAGCCGGCGCGCGCCATAGCGGCGCATGAGCGGCGCGGTAAGTTGGCTGATGCCAATCAGCGCGATGGCATGGATCGCGAAGAGCAGGCCGTAGATGGTCGGCTGCACATGGTGCAGCGTCACGAAGACGAAGGGCGAGCCTGAGATGAAACAGAAGAGCACGGCCTGGGCCGAGGCCGCGATCAACACGGGCAGGATGAAGATGCGCTGGCTGAGCAGCCGCCCATAGGTTGCGAGCACGCTGAGGGGTCGGCCGCTCACCCGTCGCTCGGGCGGCAGGGTCTCGGGCAGCATGCGCGCGATCATCAGCATGACGAGCAGGGTGATCGTGATGAGGACGAGAAAGATCAGCCGCCAGGAGGCGTATTGCACGATCAGCCCGCCCAGGACTGGCGCCAGGATGGGCGAAACGCTGAGGGCCAGCATGGCGAGGGAGAGGAGCCGGGCGGCGTCCGGTCCGGTATGTTCGTCTCGCACGATCGCCATGGGAATCACGGCGGTCGCCGCCGCTCCCAGCCCCTGGAAGAAGCGGGAGAGGATGAGGATGCCGATGGTCGGCGCGAAGGTGGCGCCCACGGAGGCGAGCGCGAAAAGCCCGAGGCCGACATAGCTCGGGGCCTTGCGGCCGAAAGTGTCCGACACCGGGCCATAGATGATCTGGCCGATGGCCAGGGCCACGAAAAAGCTCGTCATGCTGAGCTGAACGGTGCCGGGATCGGTCTTGAGATCGCGGGCGATCGCGGCGAAGCCTGGAATGTACATGTCGATGGCGAAGGCGCCGACGGCGATGGTCAGCCCGAGCACGATCGCGCGGCGGTAGAGGGCAGGGCCCGCCATCGGATTTCCTTGTGGCGTATTGTCTTGGATTGGAACGGGACGTGGCCGCCTGCGGCCACGCCCCGGAGACTAGGGGCTTTCCCTCAGACCGCCAAGCGTGCGCGGTGCGGGGCAAGCCCCAGCAGGCCCGGCTGCGCCAGGAAGAGCGCGCCTGCGAGCGGCTCCTCCATCCGCTCATGCGCGGCGGTCGTGATAGCCAGCCGGTCGAGATCCGGCCCGCAGAAAGCGCAGGAGGTGACGCGCGAGGCGGGCAGGGGGATGGTGCGGTCGCGCGCGCCGTCGGGCGTGAAGCGCGTCACGCGGCCGCCATCCCAATGGCAGACCCAGAGGCCGCCCTCCGCATCGACCGTCATGCCGTCGGGATAGCCTTCCGCCTCGGTGAGGCGGATATGCACGCGCTTGCCGGTGAGGCCGCCGTCCGGCCGGCGATCGAAGGCATAGACCGTCCGGGCGGGGCTGTCGGCATGGTAGAGGGTGCGGCCATCAGGGCTGATCGCCGGCCCATTGGTCACGGTATAGCCCTGGTCGAGCACGGTAACGGTGCCGTCCAGGCCGAGCAGGTGCAATTGTCCGGTGGCCTCTACCTCGGCATCATCCATGGCGCCGAAATAGATGCGACCCTCGGCATCGGCCTTGGCGTCGTTCAGCCGCATGCCCGGCGGCAGTAGTCCCGGCTCGGTCACCACGTGCCGAACCACCGCGGGCTCCCCCGGCGTCAGCCGCATGACGACGACCGACCGCCCCAGCCCGACCACGAAATCCTCGCCCCCGGCCTGTTCGACGATCCAGCAGGGGGACTCTTCCAGCTGCCATTCGGCAACCGCCTCGCCTGCGAGGCCGCAGGACAGGATGCGATGGCCGAGAATATCGACGAAAAAGAGACGCCCGCGTCCGGGCGACCACATCGGGCCCTCGCCAAGGATTGCGCGCCCCGTCCAGATCGGGGTGGCGCTCGGGGTCTGTTCGGTATCGCTCATGCAATAATCCTTGGTTGGGGCGGAGCCGCCCGGCCCTGTTCGTGATCGGGTTTCGTGATCGGGTTTCGTGATCCGGCGGGGACGGATATAGGACGGGTTATAGGATGACGCGCACCAGCCGATGCAAGGCGTCCCGGATCAGATCGGAGAGCTGCCCCCATGTCTTCCTCCCCCTCCGCGCTCTTCGCAACCGCCGAGGGCAAGCGGCTGGTGGCGGCACGCGCCTCCGGTGCCTGGCGGGCATGGGGGCCTTACCTCAGCGAGCGGCAATGGGGCACGGTGCGCGAGGACTACAGCCCCGATGGGGATTCCTGGGCCTCTTTCACTCATGACCAGTCCCGCATGCGCGCCTATCGCTGGGGAGAGGACGGGATCGCGGGATTCGGAGAGCGCCACTTGCGTTGGTGCCTGGGCCTCGCTCTCTGGAACGGGCAGGACTCGATCCTCAAGGAGCGGCTCTTCGGCCTTGCCAATCAGGAAGGCAATCACGGTGAGGACGTCAAGGAACTCTACTATTATCTCGATGGACTGCCGACGCATTCCTACATGCGGATGCTCTACAAATATCCGCAGACGGCTTTCCCCTATGATCGGCTGGTGGCCGAAAATCGCGCCCGCGGCTACGAGGATACGGAGTTCGAGCTGGTCGATACCGGCATTTTCGCTGAGAACCGCTATCACGACGTCTTCGTCGACTATGCCAAGGCCGCGCCGGACGACATTCTGATGCGCGTGACGATCGCCAATCGCGGGCCGGACGCGGCCGAACTGCATGTCCTGCCGCAACTCTGGGCGCGCAATATCTGGGATTGGACCGCAAGGACCGATATTCCCGAGATCCGCGCTTTGTCGGCGCGAGAGGCGCAGGCGACGCATCCCGAACTGCCGGAGATGCGGCTTCATGTCGGTCAGGAGACCGAACTCCTTTTCTGCGACAACGAGACCAACCGCCGCCGCGTTTATGACGAGCCGGCCGCACCGGGTCCCTTCAAGGACGGCCTGCACGACTATCTGATCCACGGCGATGCGGCGGCACTCCGCGCGGAAAAATTTGGTACCAAGTGTGCTGCCCATCATCGCGTAACGGTTCCGCCGGGCGGCGAGGTGATCCTGCGCCTGCGATTCCGCCCGGCCAGTACCGAGGGCGATCCCTTCGTCGATTTCGACACGATCTTCGCGATGCGCATCGCTGAGGCGGACGAGTTCTATGGCGCCGTGCAGACGCAGGTGACGGAGGCCGATGCGCGGCTCGTGCAGCGTCAGGCCTTCGCCGGCATGCTCTGGTCCAAGCAGCTTTACGATTACGACGTGCGGACCTGGCTGATGGGCGATTCGGCCGAGCCGAAGCCGCCGGAAAGCCGCTGGCAAGGGCGCAATGTGGACTGGGTGCATATGCGCAATGCCGACATCATCTCGATGCCAGACAAATGGGAATATCCCTGGTACGCGTCCTGGGATCTCGCCTTCCACAGCCTGCCGCTGGCCCAGATCGATCCTGATTTCGCGAAGCAGCAGCTGCTGCTGCTCACCGGCGACAACTACATGCACCCAAACGGCCAGCTGCCGGCTTATGAATACGAGTTTGGGGACGCCAATCCGCCGATCCACGCCTGGGCCACCTGGCGCGTCTTCGAGCGCGACCGCGATCTGACCGGCATCGCCGACTATACATTTCTCAAGCGCATGCTGAACAAGCTCGCGCTCAACTTCACCTGGTGGGTCAACCGGCGCGATGCCGGCGGCCGCAACATCTTCCAGGGTGGCTTTCTCGGGCTTGACAATATCGGCATCTTCGACCGCTCCTCGCCGGTGCCGATGGGCGGCACGCTGAGCCAGTCGGACGCGACCGCCTGGATGGCGATGTATGCGCTCAACCTCGCCCGCGTCTCGATCGAACTCGCGCTGGTTGACCATGCCTATCAGGACATGGTGGTGAAATTCTTCGAGCATTTTCTCTACATTGCGGAAGCGGCGGCCAAGCATGGCGGCCTGTGGGACGAGCAGGACGAATTTTTCTACGACCGGCTCGAACTGCCGGACGGCCAGAAGATCCCCATCCGTGCACGCACCATCGTCGGCCTCATTCCGCTCTTCGCGGTCGAGATCCTGCGGCATTTCGACCAGCCGCGCCTGCCCGAGATGATCGACCGGATGAAATGGTTCCTCCAGAACCGACCCGATCTGGGTGCGCTCGTCTCGCAGTGGGACGTGCCGGGCGAACATCACCTGGCGCTCATGTCCATGTTGCGCGGTCACCGGATGAAGTGCCTGCTGCGCCGGATGCTGGACGAAGACGAGTTCCTCTCCCCCTACGGCGTGCGTTCCGTCTCCCGGGCGCATGAGCGGGAGCCCTATATCTTCGCCTGGGCCGGCCAGCAATTCGTACTGCCCTATTGGCCCGCGGAATCCCATTCCGGCCTCTTCGGCGGCAATTCCAACTGGCGCGGTCCCGTCTGGGCGCAGATGAACTATCTCATCATCGACAGCCTGAGGCAGTTCCACTCTTATTACGGCGATGATTTCCTCGTGGAATGTCCCGTAGGCTCCGGGACGATGCTGACCTTGTCCGAAATCGCCGACGAACTCGCCCGGCGGGTGACCCGTCTCTTCCTGAGGGACGAGCAGGGCCGCCGTCCCATCCATGGCGATTGCGCGCTCACCCAAAGCGATCCGCATTTCCGGGATCTGCCGCTGTTCTACGAGTATTTCCACGGAGATACGGGGCGTGGCGTCGGCGCATCGCACCAGACGGGCTGGACCGGACTTGTCGCCCTTCTGATCGGAGAGACCGCAGGATGACGAAACACCCGACCGCGCTCCCCTTTACACCGGCCGAACGGAGCTTCCTTCGCCAGGAACTGGCTGCCGCCTTCGGTGTGCGTCCCTCCCTCTCCCAAGGGATCAAGGTCAACCGTTGGACGACGGGGCCGCGGCGCGGGGAGCCCAAGATTCCGCCCGTGCTGGCCGGACTCCTCGAACGCGGCCTGATGGATCTTCCGGCCGAGGAACTTGGCGCACGGGCCTTCTTCACGGAGACCGGTCTCGCCGCCTTGCGCGCGCTCTATGAGGATGGCCGCTTTCTCGACCCTGATCGGTTCGGCCATCTGCGCGCCGAGCTCGGCGTGCCGGAGCCGCCCTACGGCATCTAGGGTCTGAACCGATTACAGTCTGATGGCGGGTGGTTCTGCTGCCAGGACGGGGTCAGGACAAGACGGGAAGGGTCGCGGCTCCAGCACAAAAAGCCGCATCTCGGCCGCCGGCAGGGGGGGGCTGAGAAAAAAGCCCTGCACATATTGGCATTGCCGGCTCCGCAGCATCTCAAGCTGTGCTGCGGTTTCGACACCTTCCGCCACGACTTCGAGACCGAGTTCGACGCTGACCGCGAGCAGCGCATTGACGATCGCGGCGGCGTCCGCATGTTCCACCATGTCTTGGATGAAGAGCTTGTCGATCTTGATGGCGTCGAAGGGGAAGCGGCGCAGATAGCCGAGGCCGGAATGACCGGTGCCGAAATCGTCCAGGCTGAAGCGGATACCGAGGGCGCGCAGCGCATGCATGGTGCTGAGCACGGTCGGGTTCGGTTCAAGCAGCAGCCCTTCCGTCACTTCGAGCGTCAGACGGTGCGGGGGGAGGCCGGTCCGCTCCAGGATCTGCTGCACCTGCCGGGCAAGAGTTTCGCTGTTCACCTGCACCGGTGACAGATTGACCGCGACACCAATCTCCAGCGACCATTGTGCGGCTTCTTTGCAGGCGGTCTCCAGCACCCAGAAGCCGAGCGGCTCGATGAGGCCCAGCTTCTCCGCGAGGGTGATGAAATCGGCCGGCGGGACGAGGCCGTGGATGGGATGGTGCCAGCGCAACAGGGCTTCCGCTCCGGCGACGCAGCCGCTCACCGTGCTGAGAATGGGCTGGTAGACGACTTCGAACTGCTTCAACTCGAAGGCCGAGCGCAGATCCTGCTCCCGCCGGAACAGGGCCTGCTGACGGGCCTCCATCCCGGCGTCGAACGCGCGGACAAGGCCAGTGCCCTCGTTCTTCGCCTCGTAGAGCGCAATGTCGGCATTGCGCAGCAGGTCGCTCGCGCTCTTCGCATGGTCCGGATAATGCGCAATGCCGATCGAGATGCTCGCGCGGAAGGCATTGCCGTCGATTTCCAGTGGCTGCCGCACCGCGGTCACGATGTCACGGGCAAGGTGGCTTGCGTCGTGCTGTGGGCCGTCGAGCGGCAGGATGATCGCGAATTCATCGCCTCCCGTGCGGGCGATCGTGGGGCCGAAACCCACCGTCAGGGTGAGACGCTCGGCGAGCTTCACGAGCAGCGCATCTCCAGCGCCGTGGCCATGACTGTCATTGACGTATTTGAAGCGATCGAGGTCGATATAGAGCAAGGCGAGGCGATGCGCCCCCTGGTTCGCCCGGGCGATCTCCTCCTCCAGCCGGGCGGTGAAGAGGGTCCGGTTGGCGAGTTGAGTGAGCGGATCGTGATGCGCGAGATATCTGATCCGCTCCTCGGACTGCCGCCGCTCGGTAACGTCGGAATAGGTGCGCACAACCCCGCCGTCCGGCAAGGGCACGCACTGCACCTCCAGGATGCGGCCGTTCGGCCGCTGTCGCTCATAGGTGACAGGCTTATCGGCGTAGAGGCTGCCGCGATAGCGGTGTTCCTCCTCGGCATCGGGGAATTCCCCGGCTGCCACCTGATAGGCAAAGACGGTTTCGGCAGAGGGGTTGGAGGCCATCAATCCGGGCGGCAGGTCGAGCATCGCGAGCGCCTGCCGGTTGCAGACGGCGACCCGTCCTTGGCCGTCGATCATGACGATGCCTTGGCTGATGTGGTCGAGCGTCGTGGAGAGTGTGTTTGAATTGCGGGCGAGATCGGCTTCCGATCGTTCGAGCCGGCGGAGTTGCAGGATGATCGCGCGAAAGAGCAGGATCATGCAGAGCATGGCGAAGACAGCGGCCAGGGCGGTCAGCGCCGCTTGCTGCCGCCAGCCTGCGAGCGCACCCGACGCGGAGACGCTGACATTGACGACGACCGGATAATCGGCAAGCGGGTGAACGGAAATGATCCGAGCGCTCCCGTCGAGGAGGCCGGGGCCTGTCATCACCGAAGGATGGGGCTTGGCGAGTGCGCGGTCCCAGGCGGCGGTCAGGTTCTTCGGGCGTTGCCCCGGCGGCAGATCGTACGGGTAGCTTGCGAGCACCCTCCCCTGGCGGTCGACCAGGGTAATGGCGAGATTCTCGTGCTGGGCGACTTCCCGGTAGAAGTTGCGGAAATAGCTCAGATCCATCGCGCCCAGCATGATGCCGAAAAACTGGCCCGAGGGGCCGTCGATCCGGCGCGCCAAAAAGGCCGTCCAAAGCCCGTTGCCACGGTTGGTGACAGGCTTGCTGAGAAAAATTCCGCGGTCGTCATGATCACGAAAGTAGCGAAAGTAATCTCGGTCCGAGAGATTCAGGTGCGGAGGCGGCCAGCGACGGGAATAGTTCGAGAGATGGCCAGACGCATCGACCACGGTAAAGGCATCCGCTTGTGGCAGCAGTGTCGCCTGCCGGTCGAGTTCCTTCTGGAACTCCTTCGTGACGATGCCCGCCGCCTGGGCCTCGGGAGTAGCGTAGGTCTTGCTCTCAATCTCATCGCGGAAGGCCGCGATGACAATGTCCGTGGCTCGGAACGCGACCGCGGTCTGCTCCGCGATTGCTTTTGCCAGCCGTTCGGTCTCGGTCCGAGCTGCCTCAAGGGCATGATTACGGGTATCGACCATGGCGATCGAAACCGTCGCGATCATGCCGATCAGCAGGGCGATTCCGGCCAGAACCAGCCGTCTGCTGGCAGCTGACAAGCCCGCGCGGTGCTCTGGCAAGGGTCCCGCTCGGCCCCCCTCCGCATCAGCGGTCGATATCCGGTTGGCCCTATCCCTGTCTCTCACGCCTTTGCCTTGGGCTCATGGACGGTCTTCCGGGCCAAACTTGCGGATATGTATCATAAGTATACATGACGTCCCACCTTGTCATCCTGCCCTGGGACGCCCCGCCGCGCGGGCAGCGTTGGATCACAATTCGTTCAACGATATCCGCACTTTTGTCGCGGCGCATAACAGCGACGGCTCTTTTCCCAAGGTTTGCAAGGCTGAGTGCAAATTGCCGGCATGCGGCAGCCGCCGCTGGGAGGCTCTTGCATGAATGTTATTCCCCGGCCTGGCTTGCTCCGGCGCAGCCTGCGAGACAAAGGAAAGAAACTCTCGGGAGAGGCCATTCCTCCAGTTTGGGCTGGGCGGCCCAACAGAAGGCGATCCTCCCTAACCGCGGTGTTCCGAAGAGCTTACGCACATCGCGGCATGGGCAAAGTCAGGCCTCCGAAGTTAAAGTGTCTAAGGATCGCCACCGCCCGATCCGCGTAGCGCGAGATCGTGTCAGACAGTCCCGATGCAACGTAGATCTGACACGAGAGTCACGCTCTAATCTGTTGATCAGGCTACAACTCAGTCACCATTCGGGCTGCCTACTGTGTGCATCCCTTGCGCCTCCACCCGCAGGCCGTTGCCGAAGCCGTAGCCGAGGCTGCCGCTCTCGCTCAAGGCAGGCGCGTCGCTGAACGCAGTGCCGGCACCTGCCGCACCCACAGCAGGGGCATTCGTCGTCGCCACAGGAGGGGCGAGCGTTGCATCGAAGGGCTGCGGTCTCTGGATGAAGATGCCTGTATTACCCTGTAGGTAGAAGCCATGGACGGCCTGCGCCCCGGCGGGAAAGGCGGATGTGGCCAGAAGCAGGGCTGCAAGAAAGGCGCGTCTCATAAATCTCCGTCCTTCCATGCGGCCTGCGCGGGTTCCCCTGCCGCTGGTCATCGCTAGATAGAGAGGCCCTGCCCGTAAATAAGTCTCGCATCGCGGGTGGCCGGTGGCCAGATCATTCGTAAAGAAGAAAGCCGGGTTGCGATGGATGTGAGGACGATGATCATGCTGACGCCGCTCTGCGTCTTTCTTGTCGGTGCGGCGGTTTGGTTTTGGACCAACAAGCTTTGAGAGTATCATGCGCGCTTTAAAGCGTTGGATTTACGTGACGTCCTTGGCGGTCATCACCGGCATGATCGCATTCCTCCTGTTGCACATGAGCGGCTTGGCCGTCTGATGGGCGGGAGGGAGCCGAGGTCCGGCAGCGCAGCTATGAGCGGCTGCCGGTGGCATGGTCAGTAGCGCCGGGCGATCTGCTCCGAGCGGCTGGCAATGAAGGAAATCGAGATCGGGGGCGCTGAACTCCCCCACTGCCTGTCCGGGGGTAGCAGGTCGAGCACCCGGTCTCGCACGTCAGCGATAAGATCTTCCATCGTCGCCGCCCGCACGGAGAGCCCTGGCAGGTCGCAACTATCGCCGTGCCAGATACGTGCTTCGGCATCCCAATAGGCTTTGACCTGATACATGGGTTCCTCTCGTGGCCCCGCCGGTTTTTTTCTTGCGCGCCGGTCGGGAAATACAGGATGCCGACCAGATGCACAGGGCGCAAGTTAACTCGGCAACGATATGAAACCGCGCGGTTCACATTCTGTGGAAGATTGGATCCGCCCAAGCCTGGAAAGGCATTTTCTAAACTTTCCTTAATTAAGATCGGCTAGATCCTGGCGGCGACAGGATGGATGCGCGGCATGGGAACAGGGTGGGCATCGCGTTGGCTCCGCATGGGGAGACGGATGCAGGCGGGATGTTCTGGCCTCGCTCTGCTCTCCCTGTTCCTGCTCGGCGCCTGCGCAGCCCGCCTGGCGATCCAACAGGCGCCGCTGCCGCCCCCGTTCGATTTGCAGGATCGCACTGCCAGCAACGCGAAAGCCGTGTCGGATTTTCTTTCGGCCGATCCCGGTTGGCAGGCCTGGCTGATGGCGATCCTCGCCTCCCAGGCGGCCAATGATGCGCTTGTCGATGCATCAACGGACGACGTGCCAACCTGGCGGCTTGATGCGACCCTGACCCTCGCCCGTGACAGCTATCGTCGCGCGACCAGCTTCTATCTGGTGCCGGTCATGATGCGGTCGAGCTGTCTCGATCTGCCGAGCGAGACCAATGGGGCGGTACGGCTCGCCTCGGGTCTCGTCATCCGCTATCGCAGTTTTGCAACCGAAACGCACAGATTTCCAAATGGCTCATCCTGTCTGCGCAGCACCGGCTATGTCAGCGAAGTGGATAGCAGCCGTGGCATGACAATCGTCGCCGCGCCCGAGCCCCGGGCGATCGACTGGGAGCGGAATTTCGCGCGGAGTCTGGTCTGGGGTAGGCCCTTCGCGCAGATCTCGCGTGACAATTCTTATTCCGTGAGTGCACTGATTGCCGTAATCGGGCGCTGACCGGCACGCGCGTGGCGCGCGGGTAGGGTCTTCCCCTTTTGCGCCGGCGCGCTAACTTCCTCTGTAGAGGCGGTAGGGACGAAGGCCGTTGCGCTGGTGGGACTGGCCCTGGCTTGGTTTGCAGATCTTTCTCGCCGGATATCCGGAGCCGGAAGGCGAGCCGGAGCCGGCGCCCGTCAGCCTGCGCGGCTTGATTGCGGCGCTGCTGCTGTTGGCAAGTCTCGTCCTCCTCAGCCTGCACATCATTGACGTCTTGCGGCAGTCTGACAGGCTGCAGGATTGCTTTCTGCAGGGACGAACGAATTGCGACGCCGGCCCGCGGGCCACGGATCATTGAAAAGACTGTGTGTGGAAGTGGCGCACCCGTGAGGACTCGAACCTCAAACCCCCAGATTCGTAGTCTGGTGCTCTATCCAATTGAGCTACGGGTGCAGTGCCGTGGCCGGGGATTTACCGAAAGGCCGGGGGCACTGCAACCCCCGCTGTCACGATTAGTCCCTCGCTCGGCGCAGATCAGGCCGCCAGACGTTCCAGCTCGCGCATAACCGCGGCACCCATCTCGCTCGTCGTCACGCGGGTCTTTCCCTCTTGCATGATGTCGGCCGTGCGCAGTCCCTGTTCCAGCACCGAGAGCGCCGCCTTCTCCACCAGCGCCGCCTCTTCCACCATCCCGAAGGAGTAGCGGAGCAGCATGGCGAGGCTGAAGGTCTCGGCCAGCGGATTGGCGATGCCCTGGCCCGCGATATCGGGCGCGGAGCCGTGGATGGGCTCGTAGAGCGCGAGGCGACGGCCGGCGCTGTCGGGTGCGCCCAGCGTGGCTGATGGCAGCATCCCGAGGCTGCCGGTGCACATGGAGGCGAGATCGGAGAGCAGGTCGCCGAAGAGATTGCCGGTCACGATCACGTCGAACTGACGCGGATTGCGCACCAGCTGCATGGCGCAATTATCGGCATACATGTGGGAAAGCTGCACGTCCGGATACTCGGCCGCGCCCAGCGCCGTCACCGTCTGGCGCCACAGCAGGCCGCTTTCCATGACATTGGCTTTCTCGACCGAGCAGACACGGCCCTGGCGCTGGCGGGCGAGGTCGAAGGCGACCCGGGCGACCCGCTCAATCTCGCTGGTCGTATAGACTTCGGTATTGATGCCGCGCTTCTGGCCGTCGGGGAGCGTTTCTACCCCGCGCGGCTCGCCGAAATAGATGCCACCCGTGCTCTCGCGCACGATCATGATGTCGAGCCCGCGCACGATTTCGGGCTTGAGCGTCGAAGCGTCGATCAGCGGGTCGAGCACGGTCGCGGGCCGAAGGTTGGCAAAGAGGCCAAGCTCCCGGCGCAACGTCAGAATTGCGATTTCGGGGCGCAGGTCGAAGCCGAGTTTATCCCATTTCGGGCCGCCGACGGCACCGAAGAGCACGGCGTCAGATCCCTTAGCGCGGGCGACAACATCGGCCGTGATCGGCGTGCCCTCGGCATCGATGGAGGCGCCACCGACGAGCCCCTCGCTCACGTCAAAGCTCGCGATGCGCTTGCGGTCCAGCCATTCGAGGATGCCGGCGACCTCATGCATCACTTCGGGGCCGATCCCGTCGCCGGGCAGCATGAGGAGTTTCTTATTGGCGGGCATCGCGTCGTCTCTCCCGAATGCTTTTTAAGGAAGCGGTTCTTTTTTGAGAAAAAAGAACCAAAAAACTGTCAGGCCGATTCCATCAGACGAACCGCCCGATGGGAAGATTTGCGGTGTTATTGAGACGATCAGACGCTGATGGACGGCATCCAAGGTTTCGCGGACTGGCGGGCGGTTTCGTAGGTCGCAATCTCGGCCATGTGCTGGAGCGTCTGGCCGATCTCGTCCAGCCCGTTGAGCAGCGTATGGCGGCGGAAGGGATCGACGGAGAAGGGAATCTCCTCACCCGAGGGCCGCACGACGACCTGGCGCTCAAGGTCGACTGTGATACGGGCATTGGCGCCGAGCTTCGCGTCTTGCATCAGCGTGTCGCAGACGGCGCGCGGCAGCACCACCGGCAGGATGCCGTTCTTGAAACTGTTGCCGTGAAAGATGTCTGCGAAACTCGGGGCGATGACGCTACGGATGCCAAAGTCGAGCAGCGCCCAAGGGGCATGCTCGCGGGAGGAGCCGCAGCCGAAATTCTCATGGGCGATGAGAATTTCGGCGCCACGATAAGGCTCCTGGTTGAGCACGAATTCCGGCCGCTCGCGGCCCTCGTCATCGTAGCGCAGCCCGGCGAAGAGGGACTTGCCCAGCCCGGAGCGCTTGATCGTCTTGAGGAAGCGAGCCGGGATGATCTGATCGGTATCGACATTGGCCATCGGCAACGGGGCGGCGATGGCGGTCAGGATCGTGAAGGCCTGCATGTCACACAAGCTCCCGGATATCGGTCAGGTGTCCGGTCACGGCGGCCGCCGCGGCCATGGCGGGGGAAAGAAGGTGGGTGCGCCCGCCCTTGCCTTGGCGTCCTTCAAAATTGCGGTTCGAGGTGCTGGCGCAACGTTCGCCGGGCTGCAGCTTGTCTGGATTCATGGCAAGGCACATCGAGCAACCGGGCTCGCGCCATTCGAATCCGGCACTGAGGAAGACCTCGGCCAGCCCTTCCTGCTCGGCCTGGGTCTTGACGAGGCCTGAGCCAGGCACAACCAAAGCGCGGACATGCGGGGCGACCTTTCGGCCACGCGCCACTTCGGCGGCCGCCCGCATATCCTCGATGCGAGCATTGGTGCAACTGCCGATGAAGACGACGTCGACCGGGATATCCGTCAGCTTGGTGCCGGCCGTCAAACCCATATAGTCGAGTGCCCGCTGCATCTGCACGCGTTCCGCCTCATCGCGGGCCTCGTCTGGATTAGGGACAAAGCCAGTGATGGGGAGAACCGATTCCGGGTTGGTGCCCCAGGTCACCATGGGGGCGATTTCTGATCCGTCGATGCGGACCACGGTGTCGTAATGCGCGCCGGGGTCGGAGGGCAGCGTCTTCCAATAAGCGACGGCGCGGTCGAAATCCTCGCCCTTCGGGGCGTAGGGACGGCCCTTGATATAGGCGAAGGTCGTCTCGTCCGGCGCGATCAAGCCGGCACGCGCGCCGCCTTCGATCGACATATTGCAGACTGTCAGGCGCCCCGCCATGTCGAGGTTGCGGATGACCGGGCCGGCAAATTCGATGACATGGCCGGTGCCGCCTGCGGTGCCGATGTGGCCGATGATGGCGAGCACAACGTCCTTTGCCGTGCAGCCCGGCGGCAGCGTCCCGTTCACTTCCACCAGCATGTTGCGGGCCGGTTTCTGCTGCAGGGTCTGGGTCGCCAGCACATGCTCGACTTCCGAGGTGCCGATGCCGAAGGCGAGCGCACCCATCGCGCCGTGGGTCGAGGTATGGCTATCGCCGCAGACGATCGTCATGCCCGGCAGGCTGATGCCCTGTTCGGGGCCGACAATGTGGACGATGCCCTGACGCTCATCGAGCACGTCGAAGAAAGGCACGCCGAATTCGCGCACATTCTCCTGCAGCGTCTCGACCTGGAGGCGGCTCTCCGGCTCCTTGATGCCGCCGCGGCGGTCGCTGGTGGGCACGTTATGGTCGACGGTCGCGATGGTGGAGCCCGGCGAATGGACGCGCCGACCGGCTGCGCGCAGACCCTCAAAGGCCTGGGGGCTAGTCACCTCATGGACAAGGTGGCGGTCGATATAAAGGAGGGCAGTGCCATCCGCGAGCTGCTCGACGACATGATCTTCCCAGATCTTGTCGAATAGCGTGCGGGGACGGGTGGCAGACATATTGGCTCTCCTTTGTCGCGGTTCCGGGACAGAACCGAACACGCCAACGGGCGCGCCCGGTAATTAATGGGTCAGCGCGCCCTTCTCTGCCAGGACTCTCACGTCAGGGCCGGCCTGCCGAAACGGCAGGCCAGCCCGCCATAGCTCAGTTGGCGGCGGCCTCGGCCTCAGCCGCGCCCTTGGCCGGCAGGTCGCGCGGACGCTCGGCGATACGAGCGGACTTGCCGCGGCGATCACGCAGATAATAGAGCTTCGCACGGCGAACCTTGCCGCGGCGCACGACGGCGATCTCGGCGATGGTCGGCGAATAGAGCGGGAAGACGCGTTCCACACCCTCTCCGTAGCTGATCTTGCGCACGGTGAAATTGCTGTTCAGGCCCTTGTTCGAACGCGCAATGCAGACGCCTTCGAAAGCCTGGGTGCGGGTGCGCTCGCCTTCCACGACGCGGACGGAAACGCGCAGCGTGTCACCAGCCTCGAATTCCGGAACGGCGCGATTGGCGACGAGGCGAGCAACCTGCTCGGCCTCGATGGTCTGAATGATGTTCATCGAAAAATCCTCTCGTGAAGCGGCTTTTAGGGTCCGGCCGAGGCCGTTGCAACAGATCCGGTCATGTCCTGGGGCGATGGGCGCCCCGCCATGCGTCGGGAAAGATGGGCTGCCCAGAGATCCGGGCGGCGCAGTCGGGTCGCCTCCTCCGCCTGCGCGCGGCGCCAGGCGCGGATTGCGCCATGGTCGCCGGAGAGCAGAACGGGGGGAACGGGGCGGTCATTCCACTCGGCCGGCCGCGTGTAGTGCGGATATTCGAGAAGCCCGTCGGCGAAGCTTTCCTCCTCGGCGCTCGTCTCTCCGCCCATGACGCCGGGCAGCAGACGAAGACAGGCATCGAGCAGGACGAGGGCGGCGGGTTCGCCGCCGGAGAGTACGTAGTCGCCGATGCTGATCTCCTCCACGCCGGCTTCCTCGATGACCCGCTGGTCGAGGCCTTCGTAGCGTCCGCAGAGCAGCATGACGCCGGGGCCGGCAGCGAAGCGCGCGGCATCTTCCTGGCGGAAGAGCCGCCCGCGCGGCGTCAGATAGACCAGCGGACGCGGATCGCCTGCAGGCCGGTGGGCTGCGATGGCGGATCCGATCACGTCCGGCCGCATGACCATGCCGGCGCCACCGCCGAAGGGCGTGTCGTCGACATTGCGATGGCGGCCGAGACCATGGGTCCGGATGTCATGCGTCTCGATCGACCAGCGACCCTCTTCGAGCGCGCGGCCAGCCAGCGACAGGCCGAGCGGCCCCGGAAACATCTCCGGGAAGAGGGTAAGGACGGTGGCGTGCCAGCTCATGCCCGCCGTTCCCCCGCTTGGGCCTCGGCCGCGAGGGCCTGGGCTTCGGCACCCTGGGGTTCGCCATCCACCGCCTCCGGCGGATCGATGACGATCCGGCCGCCCGGAATATCCACCACCGGCACGGCCTTCGCCGTGAAGGGGAGAAGGAGCGGCGTGCCGCCCTGGGTCGGGGCGATCTCGAGGCTGGTGCCTGCGCCGTAATCATGGACGAGGGCGACGGAGCCGAGGACGCGGCCCGCCTGATCCTCGGCCCGCAAGCCGATGAGATCGGTCAGGTAATACTCGTCCTCCTCCGCCACGGGCAGCACGCTGCGCGGCACGTAGAGACGGGTATTGGTCAGCGCGGCGGCTGCCTCCCGGTCCCGCACTGGCACATCCCGGCCCTCGACGCGCTCGGAGAGGCGGGCAATGCCCTCCCGCTCCCAACGCAGCGTGAAGGCGCGCCCGCGATCATCCGTCAGCACCCCATAAGCGGTGAGGTCCTCAGGATCGGCGGTATAGCTATGGGCGTGAACAAGCCCCCGCACGCCGTGCGGCCGGCCAATCACGCCCATCAGGATGCGCGGGTCAGGCAAGGATCAGCCTCGTCCGGATCGCTGTCTCAGGCCTCGGCGGCGGCGTCGGCCGCGGCCTTGGCGCGCTCCTGGGCCTTCTTCTTCGGCGCGGACTGCTGCGGCTGCTCGCGCCAGGCCGGCATCGGGGCCAGGCCGGCCTTGCCGAGGAAGCGGGCGACGCGGTCGGTCGCGACGGCGCCGTTCTGCAGCCAATGCGTGATGCGCTCGTCCTTCAGGCGCACGCGCTCGACATGCTCGGCCGGCAGCATCGGGTTGTAGCTGCCCACCTTCTCGATGAAACGGCCGTCGCGCGGCGAGCGGCTGTCGGCGATGACGATGTGGTAGTACGGCCGCTGCTTGGCGCCGGCGCGGGCAAGTCGGATCTTCAGGCCCATGGGAAACTTGTCTCCGTGTGTGTGTATCGTGAATTTGGGGGTCAGTAAGGCCGGCGGTTGCCCGCGTTCAGTAAGGCCGGCGGTTGCCGGGCATCAGCGCGCCCAGCCCGTGCCGCATCAGCCCTTTCTGGCCGAGCTTGCTCATCCGCTTCATCATCCCGGACATGTCGTCGAACTGCTTCAGCAGCTTGTTGACTTCCTGCACCGAGGTGCCGGAGCCGGCGGCGATGCGCTTCTTGCGGCTGGCCTTGATGATGTCCGGCGCCCGGCGCTCCTTCGGCGTCATCGAGCCGATGATGGCGGCCTGGCGCTTCAGCATGGTCTTGTCGAGGTCGCCCTGCCCCGCCGCCTCCAGCTGCGCCTGGATCTTGTTGGCGCCGGGCAGCATGCCGAGGATGGACGACAGCGAGCCCATCTTGTTGATCTGCTTCAGCTGCTTGGCATAGTCCTCGAGGTCGAAGCGGCCCTTCGCCATTTTCCTGGCAAGCTTCTCGGCCTCTTCCTGGTCGATCACCTCGGCGGCTTTTTCCACCAGGCCGACCACGTCGCCCATGCCGAGGATGCGGCCGGCCACGCGCTCGGGGTGGAATTCCTCCAGGGCGTCGATCTTCTCGCCCATGCCGACCAGCTTGATCGGCGCCCCGGCGATGGCGCGCATGGACAGCGCCGCGCCGCCGCGGGCATCGCCGTCCATCCGCGTCATCACGATGCCGGTGACCCCGACCGCCTCGTTGAAGGCGCGCGCGGTGTTCACCGCGTCCTGGCCGGTCATGGCGTCGACCACCAGCAGCGTCTCCGCCGGGCTGGTCGCCGCGCGCACCGCCTTCACCTCGTCCATCAGCGCCTGGTCGATGGACAGCCGGCCGGCGGTGTCGAGGATGACGATGTCGAACACTTCGCGCCGCGCGGTGTCCATGGCGCGGTGGGCGATCTGCAGCGGCGTCTCGCCGGCCACGATCGGCAAGCTGGCGACGCCGGCCTGCTCGGCCAATTGCGCGAGCTGCAGCTGGGCGGCCGGGCGCTGGGTGTCGAGACTGGCCAGCAGCACCTTCTTGCGCAGCCGCTGGTTGAACCGCAGCGCCAGCTTGCCGGAGGTGGTGGTCTTGCCGGAGCCCTGCAGGCCGACCATCAGGATGGGGATCGGCGCCACCGCGTTCAGGTTCACCGGCACCGCGCCGGCGCCGCCGAGCTGCTCGATCATCACGTCGTTGACGATCTTCACGACCTGCTGGCCGGGCGAGACGCTGTCCAGCACCTCCTGCCCGACCGCGCGCTCGCGGACCCTGGCGACGAAATCCTTCACCACGGGCAGCGCGACGTCGGCGTCCAGCAGCGCGAGGCGGACCTCGCGCAGGGCGTCGTTGACGTCGCCCTCGTTCAGCGCGCCGCGGCTGCGCAGGCGGTCGAAGACGCCGGAGAATTTGCCCGAAAGGTTTTCGAACACGCGGACCCCAACTACGCGCCATGGCGCAACGGAAGACGCGCCGGTGCGCGAACACTCGCGGACCGACGGATCAGAAGCCGCGGCTTATGGCGCCCGGCGGGTTGCGAGTCAAGGATGACGGACCGGGGCCGCGCCAGCGCCGCCGGCCGGCCTCGCCGCCCGCGCATGCCAGGCCCGGCCGGCGGCGCTGGCGCGGCCATCGCGGGAGGCGGATAGTCGCCGCTCCATCGAGACGGAGATCAGCTTGCGCATTCCCCTGCTGCTGGCCGGCTTGCTGCTGGCGACCACCGGCCTGGCTGCGCCCGGCCTCGCCCAAACCACCGGCCGGCCCGAGGCGGCCGCACCCCGCACCGAGGCGGCGCCAACCCGCCCGCCACTGCCGCAGGACAGCATCACCCACCAGACCATCGACCTGGCCGGCCACACGCTGCGCTTCACCGCCACCGCCGGATCGTACCGCCTGGTCAACGCCCAGGGCCGGCCGGACGCCGACATCGCCTACACCTCCTACACGCTGGACGACGCCGACCCACACACCCGCCCGGTGGCCTTCGTGGTGAACGGCGGCCCCGGCGCCTCCTCGGCCTGGCTGCAACTCGGCGCCATCGGCCCGTGGCGGCTGCCGCTGGAAGGCCCGCCCATCCCCTCGATGTCGCCCGTCCCGATCGTCAACCCGCAGACCTGGCTCGACTTCACCGACCTGGTGTTCATCGACCCGCCCGGCACCGGGTTCAGCCGGCTCGCCACCGCGGCGGAGGATCTGCGCCGGCAATTCTTCTCGGTCGACGGCGACATCCCCCCGCTCGCCGAAGTCATGCGCCGCTGGACCATGAAACAAGGCCGCACCGCCTCGCCCCGCATGATCGTCGGCGAAAGCTACGGCGGGTTCCGCGGCCCGCGCCTGGTGCGCGCCCTGCAGACCGGCGAAGGCCTGTCGGTCGCCGGGCTGGTGATGATCTCGCCGGTGCTGGATTTCGGCTGGACCGGCTTCGGCACCGACCCGATGACCCTGGTCGGCCGGCTGCCCTCCATGGCCGCCGTCACCGCCGACGCCGCCGGCCGCACGCCGGACCTCTCCGCCGTGGAACAATACGCCACCACCGACTTCATCACCGACCTGCTGCGCGGCCCCGCCGATACCGAAGCGGTGGAGCGGCTGACCACCCACATCGCGGCGCTGACCGGACTGGACCCGGCCCTGGTGCGCCGACGCGCCGGGCGCATCGACCTGCAGACCTTCCGGCGCGACCGCGTGCCCGGCGAAATGGCCAGCGCCTACGACGCCACCGTGGCCTCGCCCGACGCCGCCCCCAACGCCGCCTGGAACGACCAGCCCGACGCCGTGCTGGATACCATGCGCGCCCCGCTGACCAGCGGCATGCTCGCCCTGTACCGCACCCTGGGCTGGCAACCCGAAAGCCAGTACCAGGTGCTGAACGACGCGGTGGCGCGCGCCTGGAACTGGGGCCACGGCCTGCAACTGCCCGACTCCATGCGGCAACTGCGCACCGCCCTGGCCCTGGACCCCGCCCTGCACGTGCTGGTCGCGCACGGCCGCGACGACCTGGTGACCCCCTACTTCGCCACCAAATTGCTGCTCGCCCAACTGCCGCAAATCGGCACACCCAACCGCGTGCAGCTGCTGGTCACCCCCGGCGGCCATATGCTGTACCTGCGCGACACCGGCCGCACCGCCCTGCACGACGCGGCACGCACGATGATGATGAGGTAGGAAGGCCAGGGCTCCGCCCTGGACCCGCCAGGGGTCCGTTGACCCCTGGACCCCGCCACTTGGAGGATCTTGCTAAGAGGGGGCTACGAAGCTGCATCAACAGCCTCGCAGCCCCCTCTTAGCAAGAT